>DAISJZ010000069.1:0-18357 GCA_036821145.1 Spirochaetota bacterium | reverse complement strand
GCCATCTTGGCAATCATAGAAATAAATGCTGAAACAAGACCATGCCCTGAAACATCAGCTATGAATATTTCAATCTGATTACCGTTCTCTTTAAAATCATAAAAATCACCACCTACTTTATCCATAGGAATATAAGTTGAGTGGAATCTGAACCCGGATATATCAGGAACATTATGGGGCAGCAATTTTCGCTGGATCAGGCGGGCGATGCGTAATTCCTCTTCAATTTCATTATTTCTTTTCTCTATGGTAATTTCATAATTACGGGTTTTAAGAAGCATCTTAATACGAGTAAGGAGCTCTTTGGAATTAAAAGGTTTGGTGAGGTAATCATCAGCTCCGTATTCAATTCCTTCAATTTTACTTGATATATCAGATTTTGCTGTAAGCATTATTACAGGAGTACGCTGAAGCAGTTTGTCCTCTTTAATTCTCCTTGTCATTTCGTAGCCGTTCATTACAGGCATCATTACATCCGATATAATCAGTGCCGGTCTCAGATGATGCGCTGTTTTCAAACCTACTTCTCCATTTTCAGCAATATGCACCCTGTAATATTTCTGCAGCAGGAATTTAAGAAAATGCTGCATATCGGGATTATCTTCAACTATAAGAATATCTGCATTAGAGTTCTGACCGTGTACTGCTTCCTGCTGTTCAGTGTTTTTTTCCTGTTTCAGATCGGACATTTCCCTCATGCCGAAAAAACGGTAATCCGAAACAGATTCTTCAAGTTCAACGCTTTCTATAAACTGAAAATTTTCATTACCACTTAAGTGTTCTTTCCCTTTCGGAATTTTTACAGTAAAAACTGTACCATGATTAGCAGGAGAATCATCAATAAATCTGCTGGTAACAGATACAGCTCCCCCATGCATTTCAACCAGCTCTTTTGCAAGGGCGAGCCCTATTCCTGTACCTTCATATTTCCTGGTTGAACCGGCATCCACCTGAGAAAAACGGTCGAATATCGATTCAAGCTTATCAGATGGAATTCCTATTCCTGAATCTTCAAAATCGATGTAGCAGTTAAAATCGTCGTCCCTTACTGTGACTTTAATGAATCCGCCTCTATCTGTAAACTTCAGGGAATTCGAAAAAAGATTCATTACAATTTTATCCATTTTTTCCATATCGATATAAAGCGGAACAGTTCCGGCGCAGTTATCGAAAGTTATGGATATCCCTTTTGACTCAGCAGCTGAATGAATTGAAGAAGTATAATTACGTATAAAACTGACAATATCAATTACCTGTATTTTCAGGTTCATCCGTCCGGCTTCGATTTTTGAAAAATCCAGAAGGTTATTTATAAGTTTCAGAAGCTTTATGGCATTTCTCTGTAAATTTTCAAAAAACCTGTTATCAATTTTACCATCGTAATCTCCCTGTAAAACAGACTCAATCGGTGATAGTATAAGTGTAAGCGGAGTACGGATCTCATGAGAGATGTTAGCAAAAAAGTTTGATTTGATTTTATCGAGCTCCTTAAGATGCTCATTAGCTTTGTTAAGTTCAAGCGTACGTTCAGCAACTTTTCTTTCAAGGTTTTCAGTAGCACTTTTCTGAATTTCGATGGTTCTCAGCTGCGCTGTTTCTTTCTCCTCCTGAAGAATATTTATCCTGTCGCCAAGAGCGAATGAAAGAAGAATAACTTCAGCAGCCGAGCCTATCTGTACACTGTATTGTGTAATAAAGTTTGACGGCAGATAACCCGCGTACTGAAGACCTAGCAGAGAACACCCCGTGAGATATAATGTCCAGGCAAGAAGATAAAACTTTGCAGTTCTGTTCCCTTTGAACGCGCTGATTATGCCGACGATAAAATAATTAAAAACAGCAGTTACTGTTGTTATTGCTGACAGCCTTGTTGCAAAGGAATAGTCCATTTTAAGTGTAATTATCATACCCGCAAATGACCATATCATCATGAGTACAACCATTACTTCCGCGACGGGAGCAAGTTTTTTCAGATCAAGAAATGTGCGGATAAACTGCCCGATTAAAAATATCCCCATGAAGATAAAAAAAGGCGTACTGATTTTTGCCCACCATAAACTATGGGGCCATATATACTGAAAACCTACACCTGTAAGAGCCAGTGTGAAAAAGATAAATGATACGATATACAATATATAATAAAGATAGCTTATATCCCTTACTGAAAAAAAGACAAATAGATTATATAACACCATTACAATAAGAATACCGTAATATAATCCTAACAGCAGGTATTCCAGAACAATAGCTTCAGCAAAATACTCCGGAGTCTGGAGGGTCATCGGGAATTTAATCAAACTGGAAGATTTTATTTTCACGTAGTAAGTATTAATGCCGTGGTTTATATTTATTTTAAAAATAAAATTCCTGTGTTGTATCTGCCTGTTTTCAAAATTATACTTAAAACCAGCCTTATGTAAATGATACTTGTTTTTGCTATCCGGCGCATAAAGCTCGATATCATCAAGATGCTGGTATGCGATTTCAAGATACATCTCTTTTGATATAACCTCAGGATTATCAACCCGGAATCTGACCCAGAATGTTGATGTGGAATATCCCATTTTAGGTTCTTCGTCTTTACTCCTGATAAAACTGTCAGTAAAATCTTTTTTAAGAAAATCCTGAATTACAACGATCCCATCTTTATCTTCAAGTATTTCAAGGCTTGTGCCAAGTTTATAACTGTTTTGATTCTGCTGAAGGGTAAGAACAGGTGATTGGGAATATACAGGTAATAATGTTATGAATAACAGGATAGAAGCTATAAATAATTTTGTTAAAAAACCCGGGAGTTTCATCAGTATCTCCGGATAATGGCTGCATTCATTGGTAGATTATCCTTTCAATTCATGAATATCGAATATTCCGGAATGAGGTTGATTATTGTTAATAACGGTTTAGACAGCTTTTTTAATGACCTGTGATTCAGATACAGGCAGAATGTTTAACTGTTTATAAAATTATCCGTAATTAATAAACTTCCGGGTATTAATGATATTTAATATCAATTAAAAAAAAATTCAAGCAGAATTATTTTTAAATACAGGTATTCTCTTCCTGTAATCCATAATTTTCAGAAACAGTATTTTTTGAGTATTTAATAAGGGCCTGCTCTTTTTTAGAAAAGTGAAGAGTATCTTTTGTAATTTTAAAGAAGTGATAACCGTTTATCGAAATAATCACCGCAAGTGGGAAGTTGCGGGGATTAATAAACAGTGCTTTCAGCAGAAAATTTATGTAACTGAAACAGTATTTTGAAAAGCTGATTGTGATAAATGATTTAATAAATGCTTTAACATCATTACCCCTCAGAGAACGCTTTCCATAAACTTTAACCGGCATCCTTGATATAAGCAGAAGAGATCGTTTGAAATATTTTTCAGGAGTATACAGGGTTCTCAGAACCCTGCTATATCCTTCAACGATTTTTTGTTTTTCCATAACAGGTATAAAGTTAATATCAAATGTATTTGTATTATTTCCGCTTGTTTCATAGAGAATGCGTCCCTCTTTTTCAAGTCTTCTGTAGAGCTGAGTACCCGGAAGCGCGAGCATAATTCCGATCATTGCCATAGGTATCCCTGCTTTCTGTATAAAATCTATCTGACGATCAAAGATATCATCCGTATCTGTATCAAATCCCAGGATAAAACCGGCTATTACTTCAATACCGTTCTTTTGTATTGTTTTAACGCTTTCAAGTAAATCATGCTTTACATTCTGCTGCTTATTTATATTTGCAAGAGTTTCAACATCCGGAGTCTCAATACCTATAAACACCATTGTAAATGCACAATCTGCCATAAGCTCAAGTATCTCATCATCCGCAGCAAGGTTTATGCTTGCTTCTGTAAAAAATGTAAACGGATATGACCGGTCAGACTGCCATTCTTTTATTGCCTTGAGCAGCTTAACAACTTCCCCACTGTGGCCTATGAAATTATCATCAACAATAAAAATCAATCCCCTGAAACCGGTATCATAAACCGCATTCAGCTCAGCAATAAATTGAGTAACAGATTTAAGCCTTGGCTTACGGCCGAACATTTCAATTATATCACAAAATTCACACTTAAAGGGGCACCCTCTCGAAAACTGGAGCGGCATTGAACCGTAATCATTTACATCAATAATATCAAAACGGGGTACCGGTGTGTTTTTAATATCCGGCTTTAATTCGGAAAAGTAAATTTCAGCAGGTACACCTTTCTCAAAATCCTGTATAAAACTGTTTATTATCGATTCACCTTCACCTAAAAGAAAATGATCAATACCTTCAATTGTTTTATATGACGAAGTAGGATAAGGCCCCCCTGCTGCAACCGGCCTTTTCAACCTGTTGCATTTTATTACTACCTCGCGGAATGAATCCTTCTGAATTATCATTGCTGACAGAAAAACAATATCTGACCAGAGAATATCCTCATCCCTCAGTTCACTTACATTCATATCTATAAGCTTAACTTCATAATGCGGAGGGAGCATTGCAGCTACAGTCATGAGCCCGAGGGGAGGCATAAGAGCTTTTTTATTAACAATTTTAAGAGTATGCTTCAGGCTCCAGAATGTCGATGGTGATTCAGGATATACCATAAGTATCTTTTTTTTCATTATACAGCACCCCGGTATTAACGGCTTTTATATGCTTAAAACTGACCGTAATGTATTTTAATTTTGAATATAACAGTGTGTATAATTGCAAGAGTTTTTTGACTCTAAATAAGACACAGAAGTTTATAATTTAAAGATATTATAAAAAAACCGGATAGATTATCCGGTTCTTAAACAAACGCCCCTTGCGAAAGGGGCGTTATAAAAATAAGTTTATACCTCTCTGAGGTATATTGCTCCTTTAACAGAATTATCGTTCAGGTAAAAACTTTTTTTATCTTCAAAAAATACAGCATTATCTGTTCCGAATGCTTCAGAAAGCATATTTTCATGAATATATGCTTTATCTTCAGAAGGTAGTACAAAACAAGCAACTGCGGTATTCAGTTTTATGTTTTTTTCTGAGTAACCTTTTTTAATTGCTTTGAGCTTTTCAATATCTTCTTTAAGTGTTTTAACAGTTTGAGCTCCCGCAATCTTTTCATTTTCGCCTATTACCCTGAGCTCTATTGCCCACTCATTTTCAACAAGGAGATCTACTTCAACATCTTTTCCGCTTACATTGATAACTGCTTCAGGAACAATTCTGCTTTTACCGGATATACCTTTTGAAAGTGCACCTGCAGCTTCTACATGAAGCCAGTTCTCAAACGCAGAACTCTCTTTTGAAAATACGGTGAGCCCGTTTGATCTTTCAATGCTGAGCCTTAAATCGCTTTCAATGACATGTTTCAATTCCTCAAATTTCATTTTGCTTACCTCACTTTTTATATATTTAACCATTTGTTATCATTTCCATCAGTAAAATCAATACATTTACATCATTTTTGTTTATTTTTATATTTTTTTTATACACACTTATAGTGTAATAATATAAATTTTTGAACAATTACCGGTAACTATGCGACTACATAGTCACAAAGTTAAATTATATAAATATTCTGATAAAAAATATAAGTATAAAATTGAATAGGTTCAGCTGATAAATAATGCTTGATTTAACTCTATTATTTGTTATTTTATAAAAAGATATAAATCTCACCGGGAAGCAGGAAGCAGAGAATGAAATTTCAAAGTTACCTGTAATGAATTTAAAAGATAATATTTCACCAGACACCACAGAAAACATTCTCGGTTTTATGACTGAAATTTCGTCATTCATAAGTGATGGAATACTTATTATTGATTCAGAGGGGAAAATAAAACTCTGGAATAATACAGTACATAACATGACAGGTATCCCTTCCGAAAAAGTTCTGAATAAGTATATCTGGAATGCCATAAAGGATATATACAGATCCTCACTTAAGCCGGATGAAGTTGAAACAACAGCGCTTGGATATTTTAACGGTATACTCAATTCAGATAATCATACACTCCGGAAGTCTATTATGTTTCCGACTTTCGATTCGATGGGACGTGCTGTTACTTTCGGTATTAATCTTCTTAAAAAAACAGTAAACTCTGAGCAGTTTATTTACTGCATTATCTCTGATATTTCAGATCGGGTTACAGATTGTGTAGCCGGTGAATTTATGACAATATGCTCAGCAGCGAAGAGTGAAATTTCTACTCAACAGCTCCCACCTGTAAATCTTTCATCTTCACCGGTTCTTAGTGACGATGCTCTCCGGATTTCAGCAGAAAAATATTCCCGCTCTTTTCACTTCGCCCCGATAAGTCTTACAATCACGACACTTAACGAGGGACGGATTGTTGAAGTTAATGATGAGTTCCTCAGGAATACCGGCTATACCCGGTCAGAGGTTGAAGGTAATACTGTTTTCGGAATTAATATCTGGGAGACACCGGAAGTCCGTGAAAAGATTCTTGCTCCCCTTAAAAACTGGAAGCCGGTTAAAAACAGGGAGATTATCTTCAGGCATAAAAACGGCGAACTACACAATTACATTTATTCCGGCGAACCTATCAGGATAGGCGATGTTGACTGCATTATTTCCAACTTCTTTGACATCACAGAGAGGAAGAAACTCGAAGAGGCACTCCGAATCTCGGAGGAGAAATTTTCAAGGACATTCAGGGCTGCACCTATAAGCCTCAGTATTACATCACTCGATGACGGGCTGATCATGGAGGTTAATGATGAATTCCTCCGCAATACCGGGTACACCAGATCTGATATTATAGGGAGAACAGTATTCGATATAAATATATGGGAGCCGCCCGGGGACAGGGAAAGAATTATCCCTCTCCTCAGACAGGGTCACACTATTAAAAATATTGAGATAAGGTTCAGACACAAAAACGGAGACTTACATAACTATATCTACTCCGCCGAACCGATTATGCTTGATGGTGTTAATTGCATCATATCAATTTTCTTCGATATTACTGAAAAGAAGCAGCTTGAAAATGCGCTCAGACTGTCAGAGGAGATGTATAAGACCATATTTGAAAGTTCAGGCTCAGCAATGGGCATTGTAAAAAATGACCTGCTTATACTTGTAAATGAAGGTATGGTCAAACTTTCAGGTTATTCTAAGAAACAGATTGAAGGAAAAATGAAGTGGCAGGAATTTGTCATTCCTGAATACGTAAGAGAAATTCGCAAAAACGCCAGGGAACTTGGTGCTGACGAGGCTTCTTTAATTAACCAGAATGAATTCAAAATTAAAGATATTGATGGAAAGATAAAAGATGTCTACTGCCTTACAGCGCTGGGCCCGGCTCCGCAGCAGTATGTAGTCACATTAATAGACATGACAGAATATAATTATCTGCTTGGACAGATTAATGAAATCAGTAAACGTGAGCAGCAGCGTGTTGGTGAGCTCCTGCATGATAATCTTATACAGTATTTAACCGGTATCTCCCTTTTAATACGCACCCTGGAGATTAAAAAACAGACCGGAAGAACTATTGAAATGAAAGATATCCGGAAACTGCATGATCTTATAAGTGAATCTCTTTCACTGGCAAAAAAACTTCTCAAGGGGCTCTTCCTTGTAGAGATTGATTATGAAGGACTCCCCAGTACGCTTAAAAATCTTGCCACCTCTGTTAGTGAAATTTATGACATAACCTGCACCTTCGAAGAGGAAAACGAAGCAGATGATATAGATGTAATTAAAGCAACAGAACTTTATTACATTGCGAATGAGGCTGTACATAATGCTGTTAAACATGGAGCTGCTGACACAATAAGTATATTACTCCGTAACAGCATTAATGATATTACACTTGAAGTAACTGATAACGGCTGCGGTTTTCAGGATAAAAATATCAGGGAGTGCGGAGGTTTCGGCCTGAAGCTTATGAAGTTCAGGGCAAAGATGGTAGGTGCAAAAATATATATAAGAAATAACAGTGATTGCTGCGGTGTAAAAATTACCTGCAGACTGCAGAAGAACAATATGTGAGAGGAAAATATGCCTGTACGGACAAAAAATAAACGGCACACAGTACTTATTGTTGAAGATCATTCGATTGTAAGGATGGGGCTTTCAACTCTTATCTCACAGCTTGATGACATCAGTCTCTGCAGTGAGGCTGAAAGCGGCGGGAAAGCCCTTGAATTTCTGAAAAACAACAGACCCGATATTGTTATTGTAGATATATCGCTTAGGGATATGAATGGAATTGATTTAATCAAATATATTAAAAGGATTAATGCGGACATTCCGATTCTTGTACTTTCTGTATTCGATGAGACATTTTATGCTGAAAGGGCATTCGCAGCTGGCGCAATCGGTTATATTATGAAACAGGAGGCTTCTGAAGTTATTATAAAAGCTATAAGGACAGTTCTCTCCAATGAGATCTATGCCAGCGACAGAATCAAGGACAGGCTCCTTAAAAAGGCTATCGGTAAAGGAACCGGTATAGATGACTCACTGCTATCATCCCTGACAGACAGAGAATTGCAGGTATTCGAACTTATCGGCCGGGGGAATGAAACCAGGGAAATAGCTGAAAAATTAAGGCTAAGTATTAAAACTGTAGATACCTACAGAGAACATATAAAAGAAAAGCTCAATCTTAAAAATGCCACTGAACTGATCCAACATGCATCTCAATGGGAACTCACCAGGCAGAAGTAAAAAAATAATCTATAGCAAATAAAGAACTAATTCAATCGTTTAGCTGTTATAGTGTAAACTGATGTTCAAGTATCTCCCATAGGGGATCCCCCTACTCTTTTTTTTAGAAAATACTCCATTGCAATTCTCAGAAAATCTGTTATTAAAAAAAACATAAACTGCCACCTCAAACTTATATGTATCCACCCGATTGGCATAACTCCTGTTATATGTATTATCAAGCTATGACATTATAAAAAAATAAAACCATACCGGAGGCTTATATGAACACAAGGCTGGATGAAGAATCATCAGTTACAGGCGAGGCGGGATGTATATCACAGACATCGAGCGTTTTTGAACTTACCGAAGAACAGCAGATGGTAAAAGACATGTGCCGTGACTTCGGCGAGAAGGTACTCAAAGAGCAGGCTGTGGAGATAGACAAGACACACCGTTTCCCCATGGAAACGACCAAAAAGCTTGGCGAACTGGGGATGATGGGTATTGTTTACCCCGAAGAATATAACGGTTCAGGAATGGATTATGTAAGCTATTCTATTGCAATAAGTGAACTGTCAAAGTACTGCGCATCTACTGGCACAATACTTGCTGCACACAACTCACTCTGTATATCACCAATCTATTACTTCGGTACTGAAGCCCAGAAGAAAAAGTATCTTCCGAAGCTCTGCTCAGGGGAACATATCGGTGCTTTTGCAATTACTGAACCGGAGGCAGGTTCAGATGCCGGAGGTACAAAAACTACTGCTGTACTTAAAAATGGCAAATGGATATTGAACGGCAGCAAAAATTTTATAACTAATGGCGCCGTATGTGACGTACACGTTGTTCTCGCTGTAACAGATAAAGACGGTCAGAAAGGCAGAAACACCGGATTTTTCATTGTCGAGAAAGGTACACCCGGTTTTACAGTAGGGAAAGTGGAGGATAAGCTTGGTATTTGTGCTTCATCTACAACAGAGATGGTTTACGATAACTGCGAGATCCCGGAGGAGAATATTTTAGGCAAACCGGGTGACGGTTTTAAAATTGCAATGCATACCCTTGATGGCGGCCGTGTTGGAGTTGCTGCTCAGGCTCTTGGCATTGCACAGGCAGCTCTTGATGCAGCAGCAGAATATGCTCACCAGAGGAAACAGTTTGGCAAACCGATATCAAAGCTTCAGGCCATACAGTTCATGATTGCTGATATGGCTACAGAGATTGAAGCTGCATGGCTGCTTATTTATAAAACTGCTGAGCTTCTTAATACCGGTGACCGCAGAAAAGCTTCTAAATACTCTGCAATGGCAAAACTATATGCTTCAGAATGCGCGCACAGGTGTACACATAAATGCATGCAGATACATGGCGGCTACGGATATGTAAAAGATTATATCGCAGAACGTCTGTACAGGGATGCAAGAATTACTGAGATATACGAAGGAACATCAGAAATTCAGAGGCTTGTTATAGGCAACAGTGTTTTAAGCGAATACGAATAAATATAAAACAGTTATGGAGGTAATAGTATGACTTATAAAGCTGAATATGAAAGAAAAACAGTAACATCGGATGAAGCGGTAAAAGTAGTTAAATCGGGTGACCTGGTGCATTATGGTGAATTTGTAATGAATTCACATATACTTGATGCAGCTCTTGCCAGGCGGAAAGAGGAATTGCATAATGTTGAAGTGCGTTCTGTTTGCTGTCCCTATGTTCCTCAGGTGGTACAGCAGGATCCGGAAAGAAATCATTTCATCTATAACGACTGGCATTTCAGTACAGCGAGCAGACGTTCTCATGATAATAACCTATGCAACTATATATCTCTCACTTATCATGAAGGTCCGACTTTTTTTGAAAGAGGTTATGTAGTTCCTGATGTTGCAATGATTAAAGTTGGCCCCATGGATAAGGCCGGATTCTTTAACCTCAGCACAAGTAATTCAATAACACTTGCGATGTGTGAAGCTGCAAAAGTTGTTATTGCTGAAGTAAACAACTCTCTTCCGAAGTGTCTTGGAGGAGCGTGTGAATCGATACACATTTCACAGATAGATTATATTGTTCACGGTGACGACAGGCCGCTCATTGAACTTCCCGATATCCCTGTTTCTGATGTAGACAAAAGAATAGCAGAACTTGTAATGAACGAAATTCCTGACAAAGCATGCCTTCAGCTCGGTATAGGTGCGATGCCTAATATTGTCGGAGCAATGATCGCCAGGTCCGACCTTAAAGATCTCGGTATTCATACAGAGATGCTTGTTGATTCATTCGTTGATATGTATAACAACGGGAAAATCAGCGGAAGGTTCAAATCCATCGATAAAGGTAAGATTGTATATACTTTCGCAATGGGTACAAAAAAACTGTATGATTTTCTGGATAATAACCCTGTTTGCGCAACATACCCGGTGAGCTATACAAATGATCCATTCAGAATTGCACAAAACGATAATGTAATAGCAATAAACAATGCTGTGGAAGTGGATCTGTACGGGCAGGTATGTTCTGAATCTTCCGGAGTCAGACAGATATCCGGGACTGGGGGACAGTTCGATTTTATTTTCGGCGCATACAGGTCCATTGGCGGTAAAGGTTTCATATGTCTCAGATCCTCAAATGAAAAAGATGGACGTATTATTTCAAGAATTACTCCGACACTACCTGCTGGAGCAACAGTGACAGTTCCGCGGAGTATAACCAATTACGTTGTAACAGAATATGGTATTGCCATGCTGAAAGCTAAATCCACATGGCAGAGAGCGGAGGAGCTGATAAATATAGCGCACCCTGCAGTAAGAGACGACCTTGTGAAGATGGCTGAAAAACAGAAAATATGGGTGCGCACAAATAAACTTAGTGCATAACTGTTACCGGCTGTATCTGTTTAAGAATAAGCCTTCGGGGCGGGGTCATACCCGCCCCTTTTTATTTTTTTTTGACTTATTCCACTACAATTGTATATTATATATAATGAATATCAAATGGAGGTGACTGGTTATGAAAGAAGATCTCAACCTGCTTGAATCACAATTTTTAAGAATTTACCGGATAAACCATAAAAAAGCAGATCAAAGCCTTGAATACAACCAGGTTCTCGAACAGGGCCTGAAAGCTTTAAGGGATGGTTTTGACTCGCTTGCTGATTCTCTTATTGATAAAGGATATATCGTAAAGAAAGGTAATGATCTTGTTTTGACAGATAAAGGAGATCAATATCTTTACCATAAAAAACTATACAGTGACTACTAAACTCTTTTTTGTATCTATCAAAGACCTTTCAAAGAGTATTGATTGTATAATACTCTTTGAATAACTTCGTTATTCACACTTTTTTTAATCTGATAAATTTTATTATTGCAACCATTTAACCTTTAAAACTGTTATATATTTTCAGTAATAATTCCAAAATATACTTTTTAGTGTAAAGAAATAAATTATATACTTCAGCCGCGAAGGCGGCAGAGGTAATAGAGCATTTATTGTCTGAAAAAAGTTAAAGAATAAATACTGATATATTTTCGAAATTCCAAAACACTTATTTGGAATAGTAAGCTTTCGCATACATATTATAATCAGGAGTCACACTATGAATCTCCAGAAGTCGAAGCAGGACGATGAAAAAATGACTGAGAAAGAATCTGGATTACGAAGAACAATAATAAATATGAAAGGGACCTTTGCAATCCTTTATATATTAACTAATACTCTTATAGGTTACCCCTTTCTCCTTACTGCTGCTTTATTGAAGCTTGTAATTCCATTCAACTTTTCCAGAAAATTTTTTACCAGGATACTAAATTTTATAGCTACAACATGGCTTGATATAAACAATATCCTTTATAAAAAAATACTCGGTGTTAAAATTGAAGTTACCGGTGAACATGAACTTTCACCTAAGGAATGGTATATGGTACTTTCTAATCACCAGTCCTGGTCAGATATAGTAGTTCTTCAGATGGTATTTAACAGGCGTATTCCTTTGCTTAAATTTTTCATCAAAAAAGAATTAATCTGGGTTCCGCTTCTTGGCATAGCATGGTGGGCTCTCGACTTCCCTTTCATGAAAAGATTTTCATCTGAATTTCTCAAGGCTCACCCCGAAATGAAAGGTAAAGATATTGAAATTACACGTAAGGCCTGCGAAAAATTCAAGTATACCCCTGTAAGTGTAATGAATTTTGTCGAGGGAACAAGATTCACACCGGCAAAACACGCTAAACAGAAATCTCCTTATAAAAATCTTCTCAAGCCTAAAGCGGGTGGAACAGGTTTTGTATTTACCGCAATGGGGAGCATGTTTCATTCTATCCTTAATATAACAATTAAGTATCCCGAAATGGATTACAGTATCTGGAGCTTTCTCTGCGGCCGGGTACATAAAGTTGATGTTCATATTGAAAAACTCCCGGTTGATGAAAAACTGATTGGTGATTATGAAAATGACGAAGTTTACCGTAATTATTTCTGTCAATGGCTCAATGATTTATGGCATGAAAAAGATAAATTAATTTCAAAATTAAAATAATTTTCTATAATCAAACCTATGATAATAAAAATAATATTATGGGTCAACCTGAGTCTTCTTCTGCTCCATGAAATGGATGCTGTCAGAACCATGGAGTGGAAGATGATGGCTGTAATCAACAGAATTGACGACAGTATTGCATCCTGTATTTTTATAGGAATGCATTTCGTTCTTTTTATAATAATATTTTATCTGCTCGAGTATCATTTCTCAGTGTTATACTGGATTATCAGCATTTTCCCTCTCCTCCACCAGCTTTTACATATTTTTTTCAGAAAACATCCTGCTAACAGGATGAATAATATCTTCTCCAGAGGGATAATCACTCTCATGACTTTATCCGGATCCGCCGGAATAGTTACCGGTATTATTTGTAATTATTGACTAATTTTAATCATGTTTTATTATATCCGTACTTTTATGACAGGTCGAATAATGAAACAGGCAATACAGATAATATTATTTTTGTTATTTTTTCTTCAATATTCTTATGCCCAGCAGAACCCCTCAGGAATTAAATGGAAATACATTGACACCGGTGTTTACAAGATAATTTTCCCTGAAGAAATTACTCCAGCCGGTAAAAGAATGGCTGACCTGATGCTTCATTATGAAAAATATAATTACTCCAGTATAAAAACATCTCCACGCAGAATACCGATTGTTCTCATCAATCAAAATGCTGAAGCCAATGGATTTGTTTCACCGGCGCCATTCTATTCACACTGGTATACAACTCCATCATCCTTTGACGGAATTGAATGGTTCAGAGGACTTGCTATTCATGAAGGCCGGCACATGGTCCAGATGAATAAACTTAAAGATGGTGCCGGCAAAGGTGCGTGGAGATTATTATTCGGAGAATTAGGAACAGCCGCCTTCCAGGTAATTTACGTGCCTGCCTGGTTTATGGAAGGTGATGCTGTTTCAATGGAAACAGCATTAACAAAAGGGGGACGCGGCCGTCTCCCGTACTTTTCTCTATGGCACAGAGGACTTGAACTCTCCGGAAACAGATATTCATATTATAAAGATTATCTTGGTTCATATGATTCTCTATATCCCCGGAATGATCATTACAGGCTCGGTTACCTTTTATGCTCATATATTCAGAGGCATTATGGAGTTGATGTCTGGAACAGTGTTCTTGAAGATACCGGAAAATATTTTATCTTTTTTACTTTCGACAGTTCTCTAAAATATGCTACCGGTAAATCAATTACCGAATTATATAATGATGCTTTCAATGAATATAATCTTTTATGGAACAGGCAGACAGCAAATCTTAAACTTACAGACGCTTCTATTGAATCAAAACATTACCCCCGGAGATTTGACAGTTTTCTTTTCCCTGTCCATGCTGGTGAAAACAGAATATACACACTTAAGTTTTCACGAAACCGGAAACTTATGCTGGGTTCCATCGATAAAGAAGGTAAATTCGATGCTGTAAAAAGAATGCCTTACGAAGTGATGTACGGGATGATGATGAATGAAAAAACCCTTTCATCAGGTGGTGGTAAATTTCTCTGGAGGGAAACAATCCCTGATCCCAGGTGGGGCTACCGGAGCTATCTTGATCTTAAACTTTATGATTCAGAAACTGATGAAACTGTATGGCTTTCAGATAAGAGACGATTCATTGCATCAGCAATATCACATGATGGCGAAAAAGCAGCTGCAATAGAATATACCCGGGACCTCAGGTATAGAATTTCCCTGTTTGATATAAATCAGAAAATTGAAATATCCTCTTCTGAACTTGAAAACACAGGCCATATTTTTGATCCTGCTGTATCTGATGACGGTAAATATATTGCTGTCTCATCACTTTCCGACAATGGTAACGCTATTCTGATTTATAATACATTGACACGAAAAATTATTAATCTTATAGATTATACCTTCGACGAAACTTTCCGGGCTCCTGAATTTTTCGGTAAATATCTGATATATGTTTCAAACTATTCAGGCATTGACAACATTTACGCCATTGACATTGAAAAAAAGAAAAGATACCAGGTGACATCGCGAAAATTCGGTGCATACTACCCTTCCGTTAATACTGCGGATTCTACAATGCTGTTTAATGATTATACTGCAAACGGATACTCTGTTGCGAAGATGGATCTCCGACCTGAAAGCTGGATTCCCATAGAAAAAGTAGAACGTAATATAATCGACACTATCGAACCTATAGCAAAAAGTGAACTTCAGGGAAATTTTAATACTGCATATAATGTACTTCAAAATGAATATAAAGTTAAAAACTATCATCCCTTACTTAACAGTATTAATTTTTTTGGATGGTTCCCGGCATTAAATTCAACAGACTCTGAATTCTATATTTCACTCCTTTCGCGTGATGTCCTTCACACTACCGATCTCACAGTTTCTTATATAAGAAATTTCAATGAAGGAACTAATGCCGGTATGGCATCACTTACATATAGCGGTTTATACCCGGTATTTACCCTGTCCGGAGTTTACGGCGAGAGAGCAGTCCGGGTCGACAATGAAAGCGGCGATAGTGAACTTGATTATATTACATGGAAAGAGACAACCGGTTTTGCAGGTATTCATTTCCCTCTGGATTTTTCGAGAGGAATTCATTCTACCTCTTTAACATTCGGCGGCAAAACCGGTTATATACACATAACAGACAAAACACAGGAAAACTGGAGCATTTACAATGATATAAATAAAGATGGTGATCTTTATTATTACAGATATTTTTTATCATTTTCACATATTATCCGTGGTGCTTTATCCTCAGTTACACCAGGGGTTGGTGAAGTTCTTCAACTGTCATACACGCACACTCCGCACGAGTCAGATTACAAAGGGAACCTCTTTTCTGCTGATCTTAAACTTTACCTGCCGGGATTTACTGATACCCAGGGGCTTATTTTTAAAGGGAGCTATGAAAAAATAAATTACAAAAACTATGTTTTCTCCTCACAGGTACTTTTCCCTAGAGGTTATGACTCAGTAAGGTATGAACATTTTATTCAGGGGGGAGCTGATTACGCCTTCCCTATTTGTAATGTGTCTTTTAACATATGGAAACTGATTTACTTTAAACGGATTAATGGTGATTTATTCTTCGATTACGGTGCCGGAAAAGGTGAAACGGGATATACATATTATAAATCTGCGGGTATTGAGCTTACAGCAGAACAGAACCTGCTTTCCAATCTTTATCTTGCAGTTGAAGCGGGACTCCGTTATTCATACTGTTTTGATACACCGGAACATGTCTATGAATTCGTTTTTAAAACTCCGGTGTATTAACCATATTATTGATATTTAAGAGGTCAATCGGATTCTTCATTATATTCATCATCAAAATCATTACCAGTTTCACTATCCAAATCAGTAACGGGTAATGGTTCCATGTTATATTTTGATTTAAAAAAATCAGCAATAGCGGAGTATCCGTTTCTCGATGCCACTTCTACGGCTCTTTCACCATTAACATTGCGTATGTTAAAATCCGCACCTTTTTCAGAAAAAATTTTTACAACATCAATATAGCCCTCTTCACATGCGATATGTGATGGTGTTGAACCGTCAATTGCAGCAGCATTTACATCAGCTCCTGCTGCTAAAAGTATTTTTGTAATTTCACTGTTACCCTGCTGTGAATTATAATGCAACGGTGTCATTTCATTTTCAGTTTTTGCTGATATGTCGGCTCCTTTTTGTATCAGAAATTTTACTATTTCAACGTTTCCTCCTTTTGCAGCGTAATGAAGAGGAGTAAGACCTTCAGAGTTTTTTAGTTCAATATTTGCTCCTTTTGTAATGGCTATGGATGCAATTTTTACATCACCCATAAATGCTGCTGTGGACAGTATTGAATTTCCATCGAGATCTTTTCTATTAATATCAAATTTTCCATTCAGGAGGATTTCCGTTTTTACAGTATCTTTATCAGTAATTGCTTTTGTAATTAAAGAAATCTTTTCACTTTCAAGATTTTCAGCAAGTGCTTTCTTTTTTTCTTCAATATTTTTCTTTACAAAATCAACTATTGCTCCTGTTTCTTTTTCTGTTAAATCAAATGAAATCAAAACACCATTGGCAATCCGGGTTGTTTTCATTCTCGCGATAATATGCTGTAATGAAGAGAGTATTTCATTGCCAGCAGTTACTTTTTCCAGGGTGTTATCCCCGCTTCTGGATGCAATTATATCTGCGAATGAAGCTGCAAAACTTGTTCCGACAATAGCAAAATGAGTCAGCATAAGAAGCCTCTCACTATCGACTTCATGTGTCCCCTGCATACCTGCAAAAAGATGGATCCTGTCGTTTATCTTAATCCCGTATTCTACAGATTTTAAATTAAGAAGTGTTTTGAGAAAAACATTATCACTAAGTCCTCTTGCAAATAAAGTACCCTGAGTATACGCTTTATCCATTTCATTTCTCAGATAATCAGAAACCGATAAATTTATATATAAATCCTTTTTATCTGCATTATTTTTGAATATTTTTGCAGATTCAGTTAAGATACCCGGTTTCAATTTTTTTTTGTTTAAATATGATTTAACATATTCTTTCGACCCGATGATAAAAGTCTGTTCAATTAATGTAAAAAAAATACCGTTTCCGCTTTCGGTTTCATAAAAAGATATACCATCTATTTTTTCAGATTTGGATTTCAATGATTCAGGAATATTACCTTTGCCATTATTAACTGTTATGAATATCAGAAATCCCCCATTCTTTTCAAAATCCTCCACACACCCTGCAAAAAGAATCTCCTTAATATCACCAGGTTTAAGTCCGAAATCTGCCGGAGTTTTATTACCTGCATTTTTTGTATCATTGAACGCAAGTTCATCGATCTCATTGATATTTATCCCCTTCTGTTTTAAAAAAGATAACAGGTTTTCTATATTTATATACATAAATACATCACTTTTCCCGTTAACGGAAGAAAGCTCATCAAGTATTCCGGCATGAAGCGGAAGTACAAATGAAATAAAAACAATGATGACAGGAATCATAAAAAATCTTTTCATGAAAAGTCTCCAGAACAAGGATTATACCTTGAATTACTTACAATAAATATTCTATTAAAAGCTGATTATAAAAAATATTCAGTAATAATTCCTAAAAATACTTTTTAGTGTAAAGTAATGAATTATATACCCC
>DAISJZ010000068.1:0-18360 GCA_036821145.1 Spirochaetota bacterium | reverse complement strand
TTTTTAAATAACTTGTTCAGCCGGATATCTGTTAAAGATATCCGGCCTTTAATATTCAATATCTTTCATAGTTTATATCTTCAGAAAATATTTATCCCCGCTATATTTATAAAAAACCGCTGTATATTGATTATATTAAATTCAGTATTTATATCTTAATTTATTTCAGGGGAAAAACTTTTATACCGGTATATAATTCATTATTATAAAATAAAAAGTATAATCAGGAGTTATTGCTCTATTAGCTTATAAAAAAGTCTCAGGAGTGTTTATTTTGAAGATTCAATTTAATAGAATCATTATTATAACAGTTGTAGTGTTTATATCAATATGGATTCTATTCTTTCTCTCTTTTTACGGAGTAAGAAAACTTGCGATTACAGAATTTAATAAACAACAGATGATTATGGCTGAACAGGCGGCTCAGGGAATAACCGCATTCATGGAACATCTGGCGGATGACCTTGATAATATTAACTACATGAAAGATGCTTTAAGCTCAAATGCTGAAGGGATGGGGATTGTACAGGATTATTACAACCGTAATAGCGGGACTGTAAAATCTATTACCCGTATGGATGCAAAGGGGAGGATTTTGTGGACTGTCCCGCATAATAAAAAAGTCGTCGGTGCTGATATCTCCTCGCAGGAACATGTAGAATACCTTCTTCGCGAGCATAAAACTTCTCTAAGCGATGTTTTTACTGCTGTGCAGGGCTACATGGCCATTGCTCTTCATGTGCCGGTTTTCAGGAATGGTGAGTTTCGCGGAAGTTTAGGGGTGCTTCTTGATTTTGATAATCTGTCAGAAAAATATATTAAACAGATTAAATTAGGTGAGGGCGGTTACGCCTGGATGCTCAGTGCAAAGGGCACAGAACTATATTGCCCTGTGCCTGGCCATATAGGGAAAACAATATATGAGACATCCTCCATGTTCCCTGATGTTATCTCAATGGCAGAAAGGATGATGCGCGGAGAGAAGGGGAGCACCTCATATAATTATAACCTTATTAAGGAAAAGTTTGTCGGAGTTGAAAAGAAACACGCATCATTTACCCCTGTTAAGCTGTTTAACACTCACTGGTCAATCGTTGTGGCCACTCCGGAAAAACAGATTCTTGTACATATGATCGGGATTAGAAATAAGCTTATCCTTACTGCTTTTTTTCTTCTGTTTATTAATATTGTTTTTGTCTATTTTGCGGTGAATGGAAGGAGAATGGAATATGAGATCCTCCAGAAGAGAAGATATGAGGCCTTTCTTATAGAAAATGAAAGCGTTCTGGAGGCTGCGCTTCAGTCTGCAGGTGAGGTGGCTGGCGGAATAGCGCATGACCTGAATAATGTATTTGCCGGTATAATCAACTCTACTGAAGTTATAGAGATGAAGCATAAAGGAGATGAAAAGAGTGAAAAATATACCGGCTTCATAAAGGATGCAGCATCCCGTGGGACAGTGCTTGTTAAGAAAATTCTTAATCTCTCATTAATGGGTAACGGTGTACATTCTTTTGTCGATGTAAACAGAATAATAGAGGAAGCCGGGGATATTTTACCCGGAGAAAATGGCGGCAAGGTTAAATTGAAGACCCGGTTGAAGGCGGCGGATTATATGGTTAAAGCCGCACCACTGAATATGAGAAAAATAATCATCAGGCTTCTGACGAGGCTTGCGGGTGAACTTTCTGACGGCGGGGGATTGATTCTCAGTACAGAAAACATCAGAGTAGATAAACAGTTTTCTGATAATATTACCCCCGTTATGGATTGTGGTGATTATCTGAAAATAAAGATTCAGACATTTAACAATAAATCGGAAGCCCGGGACTTAAGCAGGTTATTCCACTTTTTGAAAAACTTAAATGAGCCTGATGATAAAGTTGATCCCGGAATCTATGATATTTATAGAAGGATACGGGATATTGCCGGAGTGATGGCTCTCGATGCTGAAAGCGGGGCTGAAATATATACTGCAGTTTTAATATATCTCCCTGTAAGTAAAGTTGATAAAACATCACAGAATGATAAAAATAACGTTTCTGTGCATGATGGAGGGACAATTCTCATTGTTGAAGATGACCCGGCAATCAGGAACGCCCTTGCAAGAATTCTTGGAGATTTAGGTTATAATATTTTTACCGCAGAGGATGGAGAGGCAGGTGTTGATATTTTCAGGAGAGAACATAAGGCAATAGACCTTGTGATTCTTGATGTGGTGATGCCTGTTAAGGGTGGGATAGAGGCTCTTAAAGAGATACGTGAAATAGATAATGGGGCCCTTGTTTATATGACCAGCGGTTATGTCGCAGGGGTAAGTATTGATGATTTGATCTCAAAAGGGGCTGCCGGATTTATAAATAAACCTGTTACAATCTCGGATCTCAGTGCCCTTGTGTCCGGAGCTATTGCGGGTAAAAAGAAAAATCATGGAGATGATTCTTCAGGTACACAGATATCTAAGGCTTGACAAAAGATCGGGTTTTCTTAAACTTTAATCTCATGTTTCGTAATGTTAGATTATAAAAATTTTTTTGCGGATATAATCTCAAAAAATTTTAATTTCAGACAAAACAGCGGAGATATTATGAAAGAGCTTGATCATTACATCAGAGATTATACAGGGCAGGAAGATGATATCTTTACATCACTCAGGGGAGTAAAGACCGGTGATCTTCTCCCTTCCGGGGGTCCACTTGATTTTTTTTATGATAATATTGATAATCCCAGCACTACTATTTTTCTGAAAACAAAAAAAAAGGCAAAGTTTTTTTATGCTGATACTGATGAGTTTCTTTCCAACATCCTGGATGTAAATCCTCACTGGGTTCTTGATATTGATAAAAATATATTAAGGCTGAATCTTATTTATGATATAAACGGCTCTACCGTACCACTTGTTTTTATTTTTGATATTGCAAAAGATAATTACAGAACTGTACTTAAACTGCTGGCAAAAAAAGGTGTTTTTGACCTCTACTTCCTTTCAATCCTTTATGGAGGATTTGTCCTGGAGAAAAGGGTCAAACTTAATATCCCTAAATCTATACTTAAAACATTTAAAAGTATTAAATAAAAAAACAGGGAGCAACCCCTTTTGCTCCCTTAAATCCCTTTTTATCCTGTAACAGATTCCGGCTTTTGCCGGGATCTGTCAGTTGATCTGATTAATTGTGATCTTTCTCGGCTTAACTGTCTCATGCTTATGGAGCAACAGAGTCAGTACCCCATTCTCAAGTTTTGCTTCGACCTTGCTCCTGTCAATATCGTTGCCGATCCTGAAAGATCTTTTATAATCCATGCTGCTGAATTCGGAGTATCTGCATTTTTCATCAGCTTTATCCTCTATAGCGCTTTTTGCTGATATTGTCAGTTCATTGTTTTCTATGGAAATATCGAGGTTTTCTTTCGGAACTCCCGGTATCTCCATTTTCAGAGAGTAGAGATCCTCTGTTTCGTAAATATCAGCTACAGGTACGTATACCTTTTTACTATGGTTTTCGTTGTATGTAGTGTTTTTGTCAGTTGCCATAAAGAGCCTCCTTATAGAATCTCAATTTTTTTAGGTTTAGCGTCTTCTGATTTTTCAAGAGTAATTGTAAGTACTCCATCTTTTAAATCAGCCCTGATACTCTGATGGTTGACCCTGTACGGGAGCTTAATTGATTTTTTAAACTCTCCGAAAAATCTCTCCTTTCTCAGGTAAGGCTTCTCTTCATAATCAGCCTTCTTCTCACCCGCGATAACCAGGCTGTCGTCAACAAGCTGGATATCCACATCCTCAGGTTTAATTCCCGGCATGAGGCTTGTGATTGTGAGCCTGTCATCACCCTCATGGATTTTTACAAAGGGGAACTCCCTGTAGGGTTCGTAAGACGTTTTTCTTGTGAAGAAGTCATCAAAAATGTCCCTGAGATTCATTGCATCTTCAAAAAAGTTGTATGTATACATAGTCTCCTCCTTTATTTTACATCAATTTTGATTTCTTTTGATTTTGCCGGCTTCTCTTTGGGGAGTGTTATGTTCAGCACCCCGTTTTTTAGCTCAGCTTTTATACTATCGTGTTTCACATTGTCAGGTATAGATATTGATCTTGAAAAAGAACCCATCCGTCTTTCCGAAATCACACATCCCCGGTTACGGGTCTCTTTTTTCTCCTCACTTCTCTGCCCTGATATTGTCATAATGTTATCCTGAATCGTTACATTCAGGTCTTTCTCTTCGATTCCTGCTACATCAGCCTTTATGTAGATGTTTTTTTCATCATCATACAGGTCAACGGCCGGGAGCCACTCTGAATCAAAAAACTCCATAGGGCTCAGGCTGAAAAAGTCATCAAAGAGTCTGTCCATGCTGTTCCTGAGGGTTCGAACATCAGGAACACTGTTTTCTTTTCTTGTTAGTCCGAATTTCATAGGAACATCCTCCTGTTAAAGTTATTATTGTTAGCACTCATCTTTAATGAGTGCTAACAATAATAAAATAAATATAGTTTTAAAAAACGTCAAGCAGATCTGAAAAAATTTTTGAAATTTTTTTATTTTTTTTAAATAGGCAGAGATCTGATAAAAAGTGGTTAGATGTTTAAGAAAGAAAACAAAGTTTTCGGGGAATAAAGGTTATTGGTTTTCAGCAGTCTTATGTTTCCACTCAATGGCATATTTTGTGAGAGCAGTGCTGTTTGTGATGTTAAGTTTGCTTTTTATCCGGAGTTTGTGTGCTTCAACAGTTTTTACGCTTATATTCATCGATTTTGCTATATCACTTGTTTTTATTCCATTAGATATCTGCTGGAACACTTCAAACTCCCTGTCGCTCAGGGTGTTTACTATTGCGGCTTCATCATCGGCAGTCTGATTAACCATGCTGTTCAGCAGTTTGGATGTTATATTCTCGCTGAGATAAAGGTTTCCCTTCATTATTATTCTTATTGCGCGGA
Source organism: Spirochaetota bacterium (assembly GCA_036821145.1). Taxonomy (GTDB): domain Bacteria; phylum Spirochaetota; class UBA4802; order UBA4802; family UBA5550; genus UBA5550. Next base: position 13,421 of record DAISJZ010000068.1, on the reverse strand, counting down.
TGATGTTGTCAGTGAGGTCATTTTTCATTATATAGCCCTTTGCGCCCGCTTTTATAGCGCGTTCAGCGTAAAGGTTTTCATCATGCATTGAAAGAACAAGAGCCTTAATCTTCGGATATCTTTTTTTCAATCCCTTTATAAGGTCTATTCCGTTTGTGGAGCCTTTGAGTGAAATATCTACAATTATCAGATCAGGAGATGAACGATCCATACATTTAACAGCGCTGTCAGCATCCTGGACAGAGTGTATTACTTTCATATCAGGTTCACGGTCGATTAATTGCTGAATCCCGTTTGCAACAATCGGGTGATCATCCACAATCATGATACTTATAACCGGATTTTTTTCAGAGTTCATTTAAAGTCCTCAGATACTGTTATTTTTTTTCGCTGAAAATACATTCAATCATTGTTCCGCCGCCGGGATTATCCTTTATTTCGAGAAGCCCCCCTATTGACCTGGCTCTGTATTTCATTATTTCAATCCCGGCGCCTGATTCAGTTTTATTATTGTGAGATATACCTTTCCCATTATCAACTATTTTTAATGTTATCATATTTTTTTGAGAGCACATCGATATATTAATTGCGCTGCATCCGGAATGTTTCAGTGAGTTCATTACAGCTTCATCAATTATATAGTAAAGTTCCTTGATGATGGACTCATCCGTGATGTCAAGGTCAGGGTCAATTTTAAATTCACATTCGAGTTTGTAATTCCTTGAAATAGTCAGAGCAACAGCGTCCAGCATCTCCCTGAATTCAAGGCCGTAGTTTTTAAAGGGGATGAGGCCGTGGGAGAGATCCCTGACATCTCCGATACATTTTCTCAGTGCCTTTTCTATTGCACCGGCCTCCTCTGAAAGTTCGGATGATACACCTTTAAGTTTGTCTGACAGGAGACGTGATTTGATTGCAACAGCAAGCAGATCATGGCCCAGGTCGTCATGCAGGGCTATTCCTACCCGTTTACGTTCCTGATGCATGACTTCAAGAATTTTCGTCTCCAGCTGTACACGTTCGGTTATATCAACAGAGTTCATAACAACTCCTTTAATTACGGAGCTGTCAATATCCGGGTGTAGGGATAACTCCATAAGTCTTACCCTGTTGTCCTGACGCAGCCAGATTTCTGTCTGAATCTCTTCCCCCTTTAAGGCTGCATTTATGCTTTCAAGCAGCTTTTCAGCGCCCGTGCCCGCACCTATGCTTTTTCTGAAAAGATTGATTATATTAACTTTACCGGATAGATTGTCGATTTTATGAAAATTTTTAAAAGCCTCACTTGCTGATTTTATACAGCCGTCGGAATCGAAATATGCCAGCATACCGGAGGATTTTGCCACAATCATACCGGCAATCTCAAGCTGCGAATTAACGGATTTTCTTTCGTAAAGATTAACGATGAGCTCAGCAGAAATTTTAAATATTGTTTTAAGAACATCCGGGATTTCCTCAAATGGCGCTGAAGAGCTGAGTCCAAGGTAGCCTATCCGGTTATTATTAAAATCGAGAGGGGTGAGCATTGCTGATTTAACATTTCTGGAAAAGACTTTAGACGGGTCGGAGTTTTTCGGATATTTAACTTTTTTTACATCAGGGATCATTATTATTTCATTCTTTTTTTTCCGTTTCCAGCTTACAGGGATCAGTTCACGTCTGACTGAGGTTATTGAAGCATTAAAATTTTCTGAACACCAGTCGTGTGTGATTGCAAGAGTATCTCCCGATGCATTGTACAGTGCTATATAGCTTCTATCAACATCCGCGAACCTGGTTATGAGTTTAAGGATTTTATCTATGTGGGGATCTATCTCTTTTAATGGTATGTTGATCGATTCAAGCGCAAGCCTTGTGAGTATACTTTCAAACTGCAGCAGTGAATTGACCAGTTCTTCATGTCTAATCTGCTCTGTTTTATCTTCAGTAATGACAACCCGGAGGCCCTGGTTGGGCTTACGGCCCGCATTCACAATCCTGTGCTCAAGGATTATCTCTTTTTTCTTTTTGATTATGCGGCTTGTGATTAATCCGTTTTTTTTATCAGTTGATTCATCGCTGATAGACAGCAGCGTTTTTAAATTTTTACCGGTTACATCTTTACCGAAGAATTTTAGCGCGTAGCTGTTCATCCATTTGATTATGTAGTTTTCATCTATTATGCAGATTATATGAGGAGATGTATCGATTACTTTGTTTAGTATTCTGAAATCATCCATTTTCGGACCCGCTAAATTTCTCTGTCTATTGCAGTGCCTGACATCGCGTTTACAGGGCAGGCCTGTCTGCATAATCCGCATGCAACACATTTTTCGGGATGGAATTCAACTTCCATTGTGGAACGGTTGATCACCAGCGCATCGACCCTGCAAACAGCAGTGCATGCTCCGCAGTGTACACACTTGGTGTCGTCGCGCTTTATCATCTCTGCCAGTATCTGAACTTCAACACCCTCTTCGCGGAAGTAACTTATTGTTGTATCAAGCTGTTCATCGGTTCCCCGGAGTTCCAGTATTATCCTCCCTTCAAGTTTAGGGAGAATTTTTGCTTCGAGTACATTGAATATTATATCAAAATCTTTTGCTATCCTGTATATTATAGGTTTATACATAATTTCTTTTTTAAATATCAGCAGCACGTTGATTGATTTCATTAGGTTCCTCTTTTTTAATTATATGAAAATATTTTAGCAGTCACTGACTGATTTTTTAATTTTACTCAGCAGAGTTCAATTTCCCCGCAGGCGGCAAATTTATCCCTGTAGATAATCAGGCATCCGCTGACTCCATTCACTGACATGGCATAATCAACAGCCCTCTGCAGATCGTCTTCGCTCTGTACAAGGTTGCATGCACCTGTTGCCACTGCATCCGAAAGGGCTCCGCTCTCTGCAACTATTGTTGCGGCGTCAGCTTTGCCGAAACTTAATGAATGGCCCAGACTGGCTGATGATGTGCAGACGGCGCAGGGGGTGTTTTCAGGATTTATCTTAAGCCGGATTCTGTCTCTGAAATAGATGCTGTTTACATATATCCCTAAAATAGCGGATGTCTTAAGTTTCAGCCATATATCTCCTCCGTTCTCGACAATTACCTCATCAGTAAGTTCAAGAAGCCCGCGGCCGACATATTCCGCAACAGCACCGGCCACTGCTGCCATTGGGCCTACACCTGCGGCAGCGGATGCGCGGTACATATCGAGAACTATCGGGGGAGAACCATAACAGGCTTCGAGTGGCGAGAGTGAGTAAAGGAATTCGCGGCAGCTGCTTATGTGCTCCTCAATCTCCTGTCTCCGTGCGGCCAGAATTCTGTAAGCATCAGCGGAGAGGTCACGGTCCGAAGTAATAAACAGATCAGTAGTATCAGCCTTAACGTTAAAGTTAAACCCTCTTGTGCCGCTGTAACTCCTGTAGAAGCGTCTGGTATGGCTCATCTGTTTTTCACATAAGGAATTGTGGGCGCCTGAAGCTGCGGCACTCCAACAGTGAATCCGTTCTCTATCCATTCGCGAAGCACGTTCGCGATTTTCTTTGCTTTAGGATAACTTGACAGAGGGGATGACGGTATGTTCCTCCCTCTGAATTCAACTTGCCCCGACTTGAGCTCAGCGTAGGTCACTTCCTTAAGAGAGACAGGGTTTCCGTCAGGATAATCGATACCGTAATCGATGAGCTGCGCCTTTATGTCTCTGTCTGAGAGTCCTGTGAAAAACGCAAGGTCTTCGTTCAGTATCGGGATAGGTATGCCGATACCCACCATGAGAGATGTGCCGTAACCTGTCAATGACGCTCCGCGTATATATTCCGTATTCATCTCTTTCATGTCACCGCAAACGGCTATTGTTCCCGCGCCTTCACGCACCATGCCGTTTTCGTCTCTCATGGAATCGGGAGCGTGCTGCGTTCCGTGCCATGTGACAGCTCCCGCTGCTCCCCCGAGAAATATTTTTGTACCTGTTCCTATAGTCCAGTAGTATGGATCATTAAGGAGAGGGCTGAGCTGGCCTGCGCTTGAGTATGTGATATTCCCCATGTCTGGCTTCAGTATCCCCATGTATGTATACTTGATTTTTTTTGAAAGATTTATTGCCACATTATAATTCTGGTAAGCGTTACGGGGGTTGTAAAGCAGAGCGTTACGCAGGTCATTAATAGTTATTGTTTTTTCAAATTCTTTCAGCGGGTAGCAGTCTGTGCCGTAGCTCTTTGTTTTAAGCTTAACATGCCGGCCTGCAATGAGATCTTCAATGACATGCCCGCCGCCATAGCTGAATGATCCGGGGTGAACCATGTTCAGCGGATCGTCATCCTTCACCTGTGTCGCGCCTAAATAGCAGTCTACTGCCGCGATCCCGCCATAAGCCTCCACGTCATTGAGCCAGACTTTTGATGCTCTCATCCGGGGTTTTGTATGCCCGAAATTGAGGAAAGCCCCGGAAGAACACATCACTCCGAATGTTCCCGTTGTGACAACATCCACCTTTTCAAAGGCTTTTTTAACCCCTTCAGTTTTTACGATTTCAGGCATCTCCTCAGCAGTAACAACTACAGCTTTCCCCTTTTTTATCCTGTCATTTATCTCTTCGTAGCTTTTCTTTATCTCTATTGAATTCATTGATGCCTCGTAATTATGGTTATAAGGTGTTTATGAATGGTAAATGCGCAGTTACGGGAATATCTTCAAGTATTTTTTTTATAATTATTGAACGCTCTGATTAAATAAAAAATAGTTGTATATACAATGCAATAAAGTTAGCTTTATGTTTATGGCTGACTTTTTTTAATTTTCCATATTTTAAATTGTTGGCATAAATATATCTGTTTTTGAGTATATTATTTATATCTAACTGCCGCGGGGAATAGCATGAAAAAGCTCTATTTAATTGTTACACTTGTTTTTCTTTTAAGTTCCATGACTTTCGGGGATGTTGTTGGAGATACTGAATCCATGACCCCTGCTGAAGTCACTGTTTTTATCAAAACCAGGCATATAGGACGCCTTCTGAAAACCGCAAACTACCTGGTGTATAACCTCATGGAGGATGAACAGAGAGAAAAGATTATCTCAGAAAAAAATGCCTTCAGAGATAAAACCGGGGTAGATTACCTTGACGAGGAGTCGCTTAAAAATTTCGGTATAGATACATCCAGGCCTGTCTCTTTTGCAATGTTTGATAAAGATAATCAGCGTGAGGTTATGGCAGTATTTATTCCTGTGACAGATGAAAAGGAATTCGTAAATAAATTTATAGAGATTAAAAAAAAGACTCTCCCTGAACAAGGGGATAACCCGGTATCACCTGTTTCTGCGACACATAAAGGGATTGAAATAACTCAATTAGAGAATGATATGTATGTAGCAGGTATTGCCGGATATTTTCTTATCGGTTCTACAGATGACATAGTGAGAAAAATTATTGATGTCAGGGAAGCCAGGAATGGGAACCTGATGCTTACTCCGGAGTATAAGGACTACAGCGCACGGGGCAGGAATAATTACGATGTCAACGCATTCATAACAGGAAAATTTATTGAACAGATAAACTCTGCACCGCGCGGAGATGCATATGGTGCTGTTATTAAGGATCTTATTCTCGTGCAGGGTGGAGATTCCGCCGGGGAGGATTTTGATTCGAATTCTTTAATAAACTCTGTGGAATATATAACGGCGGGAATGGGTTTTGACAGGAACAAGTTTCAGCTGAATAGTTCTGTCAAGCTTGCCGGTGATAATCCCTATGTTGAAATGATCCTCGGGCTTCTTAAAATCGGGGAGAACGGAAAATCTTTGTATGTTCAGAATGCGGATTCAACAGTTTTTCTCGCTCTGAATTATAAATATCTCGATAATCTCTGCAAAAGCGGAATGCCTATGTGTGCCCAGTATAACCAGTTTAAGTCTGACCTTAAAACACAGGGTAAGATAGATTTCGAGGCTGATATTCTCCCTTATTATAGCGGAGTAATCAATGCCTTTTCCATCGATTCCGGGGCGGCCGGGGGTATGGGGGATATGGCTGTTTTCCTCCCGATTAATGATGAGAAAAAGGTCGCGGAGATATGGAAGAAATTCAGGGCCATGCTCCAGGCAAAGTATGGTAAAGAGAAAAAATTCGGGGATGAGAAGATCGACGGGAAGAGAGCTTTCTGGTATATTGATCAGACACAGATGAGGTTTTTTGTGGCTTATGACAGCAGGGGTATCTATGCCGGAAACAGCACCGGTCTAATTAAAGCTGCATTAAAAAGCGATACAATGGATAAAGCAAAAAATGCCGGAAGGATTAGAACTATTCTGAATGATAAAACTTTTTTCCTTTTTAATATTAAAAAAAATAATTTTATAAGAAACCTGCTGATGATGAGAGCGCAGGGTACGCCTGGTATCGGCAGCGGTCTTTCAAGGGTAGGTGAGGTGAGTCTCTTCTGTGAAAAGAGGGACAGGCTTGTTTCTGTAGATCTTGATATTGAGATCAAAGAGAGGATGAAAAAAGGGAAATGAAATATGTCTTCGGGCCTGTTAAGTCAAGGAGGCTTGGAGTTTCTCTGGGGATAGATATTATCCCCTACAAGCTCTGTTCTTTTAACTGTGTATATTGTGAATGCGGCGCCACAACTCACCTGACGGCAGAGGTGAAAGAGTATATTCCCGCTGATGACATTATCCGCGAACTGGATTCTGTGCTTTCCGGATCACCTGAACTTGATGTCGTGACATTTTCAGGTTCAGGTGAACCGACCCTGAACAGCGGAATCGGCAAAATTATAAATCATCTTAAAACTCATTATCCCCGGTATAAAATAGCTGTGCTGACAAACAGCACTACTATGCATATCCCTGAAGTGAGGAGGAGTATTATACAGGCCGATCTCATCGTCCCTTCTCTTGATGCAGTAAGTGTTGATGTATTCAGTCGTATTATGAAGCCCGCACCTGGAGTCAATGTACATGATATCATTGAAGGGCTTATTTCGTTAAGAAGTGAATATAAAGGGGAGATATGCCTTGAAATTTTTATAATTGAAGGGATCAATGATACCTCTGATGAACTGAAACTGTTGAGAGGGGCTGCTGAAAAAATTGCGCCAGATGAGATACACCTCAACAGCCTTGACAGGCCGGGAACAGAGAAATGGGTAAAACCTGTTTCGCCTGAAAGGATGCTGGAGATTAAGAAGTTTTTTGAACCTCTCCCTGTGAAAATTATTGGTAAAGCATCTGTTCCAGTTACCCTGTCCGCCTATAATTCAGAACTTGAAAACGCACTTCTTGCAAATCTGACAGCGGAACCTGTAACTGCCGGGGACTTTGCTGAGAAGATGGGTGAGCGGGTTGTGGATATTATAAGGGCTGCGGAAAAACTTGCGGAGCGTGGTGAAGCCGGGATTATCCCTGGAGATAATCCCGGAATTTGCAGAATTATAAAATGATTACCGGACTTTTATAAATTCAACCTCACAACTTGAGAGACCCCCTGCCTGCTGGGTTAGAAGGTAAATCCCTCTTTCTTTAAATATATTTTCAGATACGGGTGGTATTCTTCCTGATATAAGCTGTCCGTCAACAGAGAGTTCTGCAAATTTGCCGTCAGTTGATGAGATTTCATAATTATGCCAGTCTGTTGTATGCAGCGGGATGCTTCTGCCGTTAACTTCAATTTTTTCATTCTCAAATTTTATGAAGAATACATTATCCCTGTCTATCGCGTAAGATGCAAGTATAAGGGGAGAACCGGAGATAAACCTTGCCCTCACCATAATCCTGAAGTTTCTTGATACATTAAATCTGCTGTAAAGACCAGTTGATCCGATACCCTTTGAATTAAAAACAAGGAGGTTACCCTGAGATTGTTTTCTGAAATTCACTGCAGTTGCATCAGCACCGGGAACATGTGTCCAGTTTTCAGGAGTGTTTGAATCTGCCCATGCTGCGAAGCTGTCTTCCAGTGACCAGACTTCCACATTCTCTGTGACAGCAATTTTCTGTATATCAACCGGAGCAAGAAATTTTCCGAAAATCCATCCACGCACTCCGCGCAGAGTCGATACCCTGTACCAGTAATCCCTGGTGTCACCCACCTGCATCGTGTCCATGGATTTTTCCAGCTGAATGAGGAGCTCATCCTTAACTGTTTTTCCTGTAATCGTTCCGTTAATGCCCGGGGAGTTCCTGAGATTCACTGCGTCAGCGTCTGATATATACAGGCGGGATACCTCCTGGCTGGTGGGATATTTCACAGCATAACCTAAAATCAGGGTTTTCAGAAATTCCTGGTTGGGCGCCATACCTGTGGCTCCATCCCTTATGGCATCAAAGATTATACTTACAATCTGGGGAGTATATGTAGAGCCGGGGTACTTTTTGTAGAACCTGTTCACATGGTCAAAGAGCCTTGCCGGTTCTATAGCAATAATTTTTCTGATTTCATGAAAATCCAGGTCCTCAATAAAATGGCTCCCCCTGTATTTCGCCGTGAATTCATTGTAGAATCCACCCTTTGAAATGATCATACTTTTTTTAGGCGCCGCGACAAAAGAGAGGTCTCCTCCGGTTTCACTGTTCAGTTTTGCGAGTTTTTTCTCAATTTTATCTTTATATTTTGTGAATTCAGGCTTCTCTCTGTTCTCAAGAGCTGAATCTTTCAATTCATCTTCATAGTCATCTTCAAGCTCCTCAGCAAGACTGTTAAGAGACTTACATCTGTAGTAATGCATTTTTTCAGCCTGGTCATAACCTGCAGCGGGTATAAGCCTGTTCAGTATAACTATTGCATCAATATAATCACCGCTTTCATATTCACTTATTGCAGTTTCGACGGTATCATCTCCGGTTATAAATATAACCAGTGATATAATAATAGCCGCAATAAGAATTATAATTCCGATTATCGCTGATTTTTTCATTATTAAATAATCCTCCGAATTTAAGAGAGAAGTTTTCCTCTCACCATTATCTCCATGAGACTGCTCCCCTTTTCGACAAAAAGCCCTGTGCCCAGAGCACCTTTTTCGCTGTAAACGCCGGCACTGTATTTCTTCTTATCTTCATCAAAAATTCCGCCGGAGGAATAGATGCAGAAAGGTACGGCATCAGAAGTATGAGTTCTTATTTTTATAGGGGTAGGGTGATCCGGCATTACAAGTACTATAAACTCGTCGTATTTTTTTATAATTTCAAGAGCCGGACCCACAATCCTGGAGTCGAAATCCCTCACTGCCTGAAGCTTATGTTCAATATTCCCCTCATGTCCAGACTCATCGGGTGCTTCAACGTGAAGAAAAACAAGATCTGAATCGGTGAGGCCCTTTGCAAGAGCCTTAATTTTCCCTTCGTAATTAGTATCAAGATAGCCGGTTGCTCCGTCAACATGAAGAGACTTAAGACCCGCAGCTTTACCTATTCCATGAATAAGATCAACAGCGGAGATTGTATATCCGTTTAAACCGAACTTTTCATTTAAAGTTTCCATTGCCGGCCTGCGGCCTCCGCCCCATAGCCAGACAGATTCAGGATCCCCTTTATAGATCTCCCTCGCTTTTTTTATCTTTTCAGATGATGAAATAATTCCGATGGAGTCAGTCATGATCTTTGTCAGTACATCAGAGCCCTCCCCTGAAGGGAGATATGATTCAGTTTTCCGGGTCTGGATATCATGGGGAGGAGTTGTTCCGGTTATTCCCTGATAAGGGTAGTTACGCCAGACAACAATATTCCTGTATGAAACACCGGGGTAAAATTCAATTCCCGGGATGCTGATGTTCTCTGCAAGTTCATTAATCACAATTTCTGTCAGCCTGCTGTCTATGTGATCAGAGGTGAAGTCATTCATCACTCCCTCTGCGGCATTGACAATATTGCATCTGAATGCAACATCATTTTCTCCAAGCTCTATATCCATGTTTATCGCTTCAAGTGGGGCCCGCCCTGTAAAGTATTTCGCGGGATCGTAACCGAATATGGAGAGATTTGCAGTGTCGCTGCCTGGAGACATCCCTTCCGGTACAGTACGGGTCATACCGCAAATGCCGTTGCGAGCAATGAAATCCATGTTGGGAGTTTCTGCATATTCAAGAACGGTTTTCCCCTCAAGTTCATCAATGGGGAGGTCAGCCATGCCGTCACCGAGCAGGATAACGTATTTTCTTTTATTTTTCATAGAACACCACTTTATAGAGATAGCAATTATCATCATTTTAGTGGTGATGTCAATATTTTATTTTTATCTGTTTACTTCAGTTCCCTCCTGAGTATTTTACCCACATTAGTTTTAGGAAGAACATCTCTGAACTCAACAACTTTAGGGATCTTGTAGTTTGTCAGATTTGCCCTGCAGTGTTTTATGACATCCATTTTTGTGAGATTAGGATCTTTCTTCACTATGAAGAGTTTCATAAACTCATTCCCGTTTTCATCCTTCCCTCCTGTGGCGCCGGCTTCAAGAACTCCGGGATGCATAATCGCAATCTGCTCAATTTCATTAGGGTAGACGTTGAAACCGGAAACAATTATCATATCCTTCTTCCTGTCCACAATTGTAACAAAGCCGTCATCGTCAATAAAACCGAGATCCCCTGTTCTGAACCAGTCATTGATAAATACAAGAGATGTTTCGTCAGCTTTGTGCCAGTAACCCTCCATAACCTGCGGGCCTTTAGCCAGTAATTCACCGGTTGTTCCCACAGGCACTTCGTTTCCGTTTTCATCAGCAATCATGATTTCTGTTGATGGGAGCGGAACTCCTATTGTACCAACACGCTCTGTCCCGTCTATAGGATTAGCAGTCAGAACAGGTGATGTTTCAGTGAGTCCGTAACCTTCACATATCGGTATACCTGTAATCTGTTTCCATCTTTCAGCAACAGCCTTCTGAAGTGCCATTCCTCCTGCAATAATGACTTTTGCAGAAGAGAAATTTATTTTTTTAAAATCCGGATTATTAAGCATGGCGTTGAATAGAGTGTTAACTCCTGTCATTGCTGTAAACCTGGAATTTTTAATCTCCTTAATGAAAGCAGGTATATTCCTTGGATCTGTAATGAGGATATTCTTTGAACCTTTATTGAAGAATGAAAAGAAGTTTACTGTCAGCGCAAAGATATGATACAGAGGCAATGGTGTTACAACAATCTCTTTTTTATCAACAAGTGTTGGAATCATCCAGGCAGATATCTGCTCCACGTTGGCAAGTATGTTTCTATGTTTCAGAATAGCACCCTTTGCTACACCTGTTGTACCCCCTGTATACTGGAGAAAGGCGATGTCATCTTTATTCAGATCAACAGGGGTGAATTTTTCTTTTGCTCCCTCCTTCAGGGCATCATTGATTTTTATTGATCCCGGAATATTATAGGGGGGCACCATTTTTTTTATTCTTTTGACCACGAAGTTTATCAGCGATCCTTTTACACCGCCAATAATATCACCTATCTCGGTAACAATTACAGTTTTAATCTCAGTAGATGAGAGAATCTCTTCAAGATTGGATGCGTAATTGGCAAGTATTACAATTGCTTTGGCGCCTGAATCCTGAAATTTTTCTTTCATTTCCCTTGCAGTATAAAGCGGGTTTGTGTTTACAACTGTGAGGCCCGCTCTAAGCGCTCCAAAGAGAGCAACCGGGTACTGAAGCGTGTTCGGCAGCTGTATAGCTATCCTGTCACCTTTCGTAAGTCCCCGCTTCTGAAGAAACGCGGCAAAATCACGCGTCAGTTTTTCAATATCTCTATACGTGAGCACTTTTTCAAAATTTTCATACGCCGGCAGATCATCATAACGCTGAACACACTGATTAAACAGGTCAACAAGCGAACTATACCTGTCGGGGTCTATCTCGTGAGGGATTTTATCCGGATATTTTTTAAACCATGCATAGTCTTTCATATCGGTATCCTCTATATATATTTTTTTAAGCCCATATTACCATTTTAAAAATAGCAGTATATAGAGGAGGAATCAAATTAAAATTAACAGTTTTGAGGAGCTGTCCCGTTGTTTAACGATATTTTATTTATTTCAGAGAAGAGCGGCTTATATTTAAGTTTTTTTGATTTTTTTTAAAAAAAAAGGATTATAGATAAAAACAGTATTAAATCAGTTTTATTCTTTAATAAAAGTCTTTAAACGTCTATAAACGGCTTTAATTAAGTTTAATTTCACTGCCAGAGGTCGCGACAATACGAACAGGGAGTGATCTCCCTATTACTCGTTTGCTCTTTGAAAACTGTATCATGGTGCAATGTTTGCCTGCCTGCTCAGTTTCAGGGGTGCCGGTTTTCCGGTAAAACCTGATTATATCCCGGTTGTTGTAGGACAGCCTTTAACTGGTATTAATGGCTGAATCTGACTGCCTTCAGGTTCAGTCTGGCAAGGAAGCCAGAAAAAGAGAAACAAAGGAGTGTAAAATGATTATCAATCACAACATGAGCGCGATCAACGCGAACAGAACATTAAAGTTTACTCACTGGAGAGTTGATTCAAGCATGGCTAAGCTCTCTTCAGGTGAGAGGATCAACAAGGCTGGAGATGATGCGTCCGGACTTGCGGTATCTGAAAAGATGAGGACCCAGATTAATGGCCTCAGACAGGCGGAGAGGAACACAGAGGACGGTATGTCTTTTGTCCAGACTGCTGAAGGGTATCTCAACCAGACATCAAGCATAATCCAGAGGATCAGGGTTCTTGCAGTTCAGTCAGCTAACGGTATTTACTCAGCTTCTGACAGACAGCTGATCCAGGTTGAAGTATCAGCCCTTGTTGATGAAGTAGACAGAGTCGCATCTCAGGCTGAATTTAACAGGTTCAAAGTCCTGACAGGCGATTTCTCCAAGGTTAACCCCAGAGCAAGCATGTGGTTTCACATGGGGGCAAACCAGAACCAGAGGGAGAGAGTTTATATCGGAACAATGACCGCGGCGTCTTTTAAATTTAAAGACGGCACAGGAAAAGTTTCCATGTCACTCGAATCTCCTGAAGGGGCAAACCAGGCGCTTGGAGTTCTCGATGAATCACTGCAGAGACTCTCCAAACAGAGAGCTGACCTCGGGGCATACTATAACAGGCTCGATTTCGCCGCAAAAGGACTTATGACTGCATATGAGAATATACAGGCATCTGAGTCACGGATAAGGGACGCTGACATGGCTGAAGAGATGGTTAACTTCACCAGGGACCAGGTTCTTGTTCAGAGCGGTACATCTATGCTTGCTCAGGCTAATGTCCAGAACCAGTCAATTCTCAGACTGCTTGGTTCGATCTAAATGCACATGATACAGTGAAAAAGTCAGTAACGGGTAGCAATGGTTCTTTGAAATTTAACCGGTTCTCGGCCCTCCGTAAAGCGGGGCCGGAACTGCTTCATACCTCGCAACTTGCCGGTTTTTCCGGCAACCCGTAATGTCGGGAGGGCATTACGGGCTGCCG
>DAISJZ010000067.1:8489-18631 GCA_036821145.1 Spirochaetota bacterium | reverse complement strand
GAAGGGAAAGATTTTTATAAAAAGGGTTATGATGGTTTTATAGCTGACCTTGACAAAGCTGATGCTGAACTTAAAAAATCGCTGGCTCCATTTAAGGATCGCACTCTTTTTGTGTTTCATCCGGTATTGGGATACTTCGCGGATGAATACGGATTCAAACAGGTTGCTATAGAAACAGGAGGCAAGGAGCCCTCTCCTTCAGCCCTTGAAACAATAATTAAAAAAGCAAAAGCCGATAATGTTAAGGTTATTTTTGTTCAGCCGGAGTTTTCAAGGAAGAGCGCTGAGGCTGTTGCAAAGGCCATCGGAGGTTCGGTTATTACTCTTAATCCGCTGAATCCCGATTACCTGAATAACCTTTTATATATTGCGGCAGAGGTAAAGAAGGCATTATAGAAATGAATAAGAAGACCGGAAAAATAATTTCAATAGAGAATCTCTCTTTCTCATATAATCATCATCCGGTTCTCCGGAATGTGAATATTGATATATATGAGAAAGAGATTGTCAGCATCGTCGGACCCAATGGTGGGGGGAAGACAACTCTCCTCCGGCTTATTCTCGGTCTTCTTAAACCGAAATCGGGAACTATTCTCGTTGACGGCAGGCCCCCGGCTGCTGCGTCAAAAATAATAGGGTATGTGCCTCAGCGGGCCCGTCACGATAACAGCTTTCCGATAACTGTTTTTGAAACTGTTCTCTCCGGAAGGGTCAGGCCTCTCGGTTTCTATTCAAAAACTGACAGGCTGAAAGCCGCTCAATCACTTGACGAAGTGGGGCTTTCGGAATTCATCAGGGAACCTTTCAGCAGCCTTTCAGGCGGGCAGATGCAGAGGGTGCTCATCGCACGGGCATTGACAACAGACGCAAGAATCCTTATGCTTGATGAACCGACATCAAACATCGATCCCTCAGCGGGGGACACCCTCAACTCTCTCCTGAAAAAACTTAATGAAACAATGACCATACTCCTTGTGACGCATGATACCGCGTTTGTTGCCAATATCACAGACAGGGCCTTATGCATTAATAAAACACTGGTTGAACATCCTGCTGATGATAATTTCTGCGGGATGCTCGCCTCTGTTTATGATGAAAGCCCCCTTGTTGTGAGGCATGAAAAACTGATTGTGCCGGGCGACAGTAATAAATGTAATACTGGAGATGATAAATGAACGGATTCTTTAACGCGTTATTAAATCCGGAGATACCGTTTATCCGCTTTGCTCTTATCGCGGGTCTCCTCTCCAGCATACCATTCGGTGTAATCGGTTCATTTGTTGTTGTTAAACGGATGACATATATTGCCGGGGCATTGAGTCACGCAGCCCTTGGCGGAATAGGGATCGCTCTTTACATAGGTGAAAAATATCACGTGGATTTTTTTACACCGATGATGGGGGCATTCCTTTTCTCCATGTTTGCAGGCCTTATAATAAGTGTGGCTGTAATATCGGGGAGGGAGAGGATTGACACAGTAATTGGTGTAATCTGGGCTGCAGGGATGTCGATCGGACTTCTTTTTATCTCAATAACCCCGGGTTACGTTGACCCCATGAGTTACCTCTTCGGGAATATCCTGCTGCTTACCGGTTCCGACCTTCTGCTTATATCAGTATTAAACGGGGTTATTCTGTTCTTCAGCTTTTTCTTCTATAATCAGCTTCTGGCCACGGCCTTTGATGAGGAATTCACAAGGATAAGAGGGGTAAATACTGTTGTTTATCAGATTATGCTTATAATGCTTATATCAATGACTGTGATACTTATGATCAGCATTGTCGGTATTGTTATGATTATCGCTTTCCTTACAATCCCTCCTGCAGTTTCAGGTTTCTTTACAAAACGTCTAAGGAGTATGATAATATTTTCAATAATCCTGTGCGCTTTCATAATGAGCACGGGCCTTTTCCTGAGTTACCTGCTGAAGCTCCCTGCGAGTTCTGTTACAATACTCCTGGCGTCAGTAATTTATGTACTCTGTTTTTTTCTGAAAAGGGAGAGCTGATTCCTTTTATAATGTTTTTTTTGCAAAAAAATATTTGAAATTAGAAACGATTCCCTTTTTTCTGGTTTTTATAAGGAGTATCCTCTATGCTTTTCAGACTTCAAAGCTTTTTTTATGTCAATCTTGCAGGATTTATCAATCTGCTCATCTGGTCAGCTTTTTTTACTGTATATCTCATGATAGACAGGTATGCAGGCTCTTTTGATGGCGAGCTTATTCTTACCGGTATATACATCTTTGCATCGATGATTTTTCTCAACGCCGCTGTATTTTTTATGTTTAAATCTCTTCTTTCCCGTTTCAGAAGGGGGGCGGTTATTTCATATCTGGCGTCAAATTTAATTGTTACTTTTATTTTTATTACCAACAATATGTCGGTTGCTGTTTACGGTAAACAGCTCGGTTATGAAGGGCTGGTGATGCTTTTCAGGGGATGGAAAAGCGGGGATACAGGTAATTTTGCTGCAACCGTGGTTCAGGTGGTGCTTGTTCTTGCTGTCTACCTGTTTCTCTTTCTGCTCTCTTATTGTATGATGAACAGGTGGTTTTCAGGAAGGCCTTTTCATTTTAATTCTTTAATTGCTTCTGTTGCCGTCATAACAGTTGTTATATTGGTAATACACTTTAAACTTGTGGCAATGGCTGATACAAACTGGAAGATAAACAGTTTTAAGCATAAAATTCCGTGGCAGTCGATTACAGGCTTCCCTGAGGATCTCATCAGGGTTGATGAGAATGGCAAAAAAGGGGGGAAATTCCCCGCTCTCTTCAATGCTCCGCTATCCCTTGATGAAAAGACAGAGCTGGAACAGCTGAAAAAACTGAACAGCGCCGGAGAGAGAATCCTTTCCCAAAATATTCATGTAAAAAATCCATATAATATTCTCTTTATAAATGTAGAGGGGCTCCGGCATGATATGCTGAATCCGGAGAATATGCCTTTCCTCTACAGGTTTGCAACTGAGAAGGCATTTAAACTGAGAAAGCATTACTCAACTGGAAATAATACACCTGGAAGTCTTTACGGGATGCTCACAGGTCTTGCTCCATACTATTTTGAACCGCTTCGTCAGAATCATTACAGGAATATTCCCCTGGAAGTATTAAAGAAGGCGGGTTACAGGCAGTCAATTTATTATAACTCTCCGAAAAATTACGAACATATTTATGAGCACATTATTCAGAATACAGAGGGTAAGTATGTACATGCGCCGGGTGTTCATACTGATGATTATGCGCCAAGAGATAAATGGCTTTTTGATCGTTATATACAGGAGCTTAAGGGGGACAGCGGGACAAAACGTTTCGATTACATTCTGGTTAATGTGACTCACTTTAATTATTATTATCCTCCTGAGTTCAGGAAGTATACCCCTGACTTCAGATCCGATTTTACAATAATAAGCGGACCGCAGAAAAGTTTTGAAAAGAACAGGGTGGAGCTTAAAAACCGGTATATGAATTCTGTATATTATGCTGATTCTCTCTTCAAAAAACTTTTCACAGAGCTGGAGAAGATGGGGAGGCTTAAGAATACAATTATAGTCCTTTCAGGAGACCACGGTGAAGAATTCTGGGAGCACGGCAGCTTCGGCCATACCTGGGGCCTTAATGACATACAGATCAATCCTGCCGCGTTAATCTATTATCCTGGCATAGAACAGGGTGATATAAAATATAAATACTCCTCTCACCAGGATTTTATGCCTACAACATTTGATTTGATCGGTCTTAATGTGGATTCAAAATCTTTCATGACAGGGAAATCTCTTGTGAAATATTCCCCTGAACTTGATTATGCAATATCCTCTCTGGGTATACTTGTGAGTTTTAAAAGAAACGGTTATGCCATTATGGGTAACGGTTATAAGATTTTATATAGAAATAACATGGACCTTAACAAATCACCTTATGCTATTTATGATGAGCATGATCGGACTCTTGAAAATTTTGACGCATACAGAGCTGCTGATCTGCTGATGAAAACAGCTTCATCTAAAAGGCTTCAGCCTCCGAAAATTTAAGGAAAATTAATAGCTTCAATGAGGGAGCCGGTAACTGCATCATAATCCGGTTCCCTGTCAATCCTTCCAAGCTCGTATGTTATACACATGATTTTGTTTTTATGTTCCGCGACAAAGCTGCCAAGAGATCCGGGTGTCGGATAACCTATATCCTCCAGAACAGGGTATCCTGTTATTTCAGACATTTTTTCAGCTATAAGGAGTGGAGTATTTTTATCCGGATATATTGCGCCGAACGGCTGGTGAATCTGTATTACAAGAGCGGGGAGGTAAGTATTTATCGCTTCAACAGCAGTAAGTGTTTCAGGTTCCGAAACAGGTTCAGGCCCGGAGTTGTTGTAGCTTTTAATGAAGTCGGAACTCCATGTTGAGGAGGGGTAATTCCGGTTAATATCAATTTGATTCCCGTTAGTGCGGGTTCCGATTTGAAGCCCGTCAGGGTTAAGGCATGGGATAAGAACTGTCCGGTTTTTTAAAACAGCGGGATTCTTTTCAAGGTACTTCGCGAGTTTTATTACAGAAATAACACTGGCCGGTTCGTCACCGTGTATTCCTCCGATGATCAGTACTGTTTTCGGACCCCGGCCGAACTCCCTGATAAATATTTCGTTACCCTGGTTTGATGCTCCTGTTATTGTCCATTGATGATTATTCTCAAGTTTTTTGTGAAGAGCGATTGCTTTTTTTATAATTGCCTTATGGCTTTTAAGTGTGCCGGAGGAGGCTTCGAAACAAAAAATAATAATAAGTACAAGTGCTGTTGAAACTTTCTTCATTGAGTCTCCGTTGTTTTATTTTATAAGGTGCAATTACGGGTTTTTAAAAATCCGTAATTTTAATCAGATGTCAAGAAGTTAATCTTTCAGAAGTTATGTATGGCGCTGGCTTTGAAAGAAATAAACAACTCTGAGTTTTCTTTAATTTTCAGTTCATAAAGAGAACCCTTGGATATAAGGCTGCGGAATAATATATCGTTAACATCGATGTCGATTTCATAAAAAAATCCAAGATCAATAATAGATAAAACCTTTCCCTGAAAAGAGTTTCTCATGCTGGACTGAAGTTTTTCTCCGCTCAATACAATATCTTCCGGGCGTATCGCTATGTGACCGGATGTATCATCTATTGTTCTTCCCATATCAATCTGCAGTTTTCCTGTCTTCGCTTTTGTCCCATGAAATTCAGCAGGGAAAATGTTACGCATCCCAACAAAATCAGCAGCAAAGTTACAGCATGGTTTTTGAAAAATTTCATCTATAGTCCCTGTCTGGACAATCCTCCCTCCATTCATTATGGCAGCTTTTTCCGCAAGAGAGATTGCTTCGCCAAAATCGTGCGTAACCATGAGGAATGTAACACCGGTTGATTTATGAAGATCTTTAAGCATCTGCCGCAGTTCATACCTGAAGTTAGGGTCAAGTGCGGATAAAGGTTCGTCAAGAAGGACAATTTTCGGTTCAACTGCAAGAGCCCTTGCAAGTGAAACCCTCTGTAATTCGCCTCCGCTTAAATTAAGAGGAAGCCTGTTCAGCAGTGATGACAATCCAAGCTGTTCGATGAGTCCGTCAATTCTCTTGTTAGATTTGTTTTTATCTGTTTTGTGATATTTGAGTCCGTAGCTGATATTCTCCATTACATTCAGGTGAGGAAAAAGTGAGTTGTCCTGGTACATAATGCTTACGCCATGTTTCTCCGGAGGGAGTTTCGTAACATCCCTGTTGCCGATAAAAATAGAACCCGACCTGACTGGTGTAAGACCGGCTATTGCTTCAAGGAGTACTGTTTTCCCGGCACCTGTGGGCCCCATGAGAACAAAAAAACTGTTCTCCTCTATCTCGAGGTCGATATCGTATAAATTAAAACTTCCGAGAGAGACTGAGAGGTTATTTATTTTTATCATGCTTCGTTTTTCCTGTTTAATGTTACAACTCTAAGTGCCAGGAATAGAGTAAGGCAGATGCAGACAAGCCAGACAGATATAGGTTGTGAGTATTTCAGTCCGTATGATTCATATCTTTCGTACAGAAGCACAGGTGCAATCATCGGGTGATATGCTATAACAACAACAGCTCCGAATTCACTGATTGCCCTTGCGGTACACATCAGAACACCCGTAAGCATGCTTCTCCTTGCAAGGGGGAAGGTTACCCTGAAGAAAGTTCCTGACATTGAGGCACCGAGGCTTCTTGATACATTTTCAAGGCGCGGGGAGATGTTCTCAAATCCCTCTTTTGCCGCGTTTATATAAAACGGGAGTCCCACAAAAGTGAGAACTGTGATTATACCTGCAGGATTCCCCATGAGCCGTATCCCCAGGTCGTTAATGAGCTGGCCGAACCAGTGGTTTTTCCCTACAACACCGAGAATCGCAATACCTACAACGGGGTGAGGTATTACTATGGGGAGATCTATAATGCTTTCCACAAGGCGTTTGCCCCTGAAGTCACTCCGGGCAAGGAGGTATGCCAGCGGCGTGCCGAAAATAAAAGCAATCAGAGATGCAGAAAGTGCTGTATATATACTGAGCCATATTGCTTTCAGCACATCCTTATCTTTGATGGTTTCCTTCATCATTTCAAATGAAGGTGCAGACATCAACTGTATAAGAGGGAGAACGATGAACGCCAGTATCAGTATTCCGCTGCTCATGAAGAGAAAGAAGAAGAGTCCTCTTTTTTTTATTATACCTTTCATCTCCGGTTTTTAAAAGATCCCGGAGAAGCTGTAATGCTTCTCCGGACCTGCCTCTCTGTATATTTATTTTTTTACAACAACAAGCTTCTGGAGTTCATCCGGAATGGCTTTTTTCATTTCTTTTGTCGGAACGCTGCATGGGATAAATGGCGGCTGTCCCTGTTCTTTAAGTATTTTAAGTCCGCCCTTTTTATCGAAGAGATACTGGAGAAAAGCAATTGCCGCATCCCTGTTCGGAGAATTCTTAACCAGTGTAACTCCGTAGGTGATTGACATACCCTTCATATCCATCATTGTTCCTGGTTTCTTCCCGGTTACTTTAACAACTGCCTGTGAATAGTATTTGTCATATTTATAATCCCCGAGATTAATCTGTTTCGGGAGCTCAATAAACTTAAGGTTGTGCTGAACAGCAACAGATCTGTACTCCCAGGCGTAGTCCATATTTCCTGACTGGAGAAGTGAGATGAGTTCAACAGATTTAGGTCTTATGTTTTCCGTGGGTCTGTTGGCCACTAATTTATCGTAAAGTCCCGGTTTTTTATAATATTTTTCGGCGAGTTGAAGAACCATCAAAGACCGGTATCCGCAGGGGTCAAGGTTAGGATCAGAATGTCCCCATACAACTCCCTTTTCGGCAAGTATGTTATACCAGTTGTTTTTGCTGATTTTTTTTGCGTTTTTGCTCTTGTCTGTATAGCAGAGCACCATCTGGTTTGATGCGAAACGTACATTCCATTCAGCATGTTTCGGGATGAGCAGTTTGTCGATTACATCATAATCTGCAGATGCCATAAGATCGCATTCTTTACCGAGGTCTGTAATCTTTCTTGCGGCAGCCTGGCTCCCTGATGCTTCCCTCTGAAGATCAACCCCCGGATAGAGTTTTTCAAATTCCTTTTCCATCGCATCAAAGGGCATTGAAAGGCTCCCCGCATGGAACATGATAACTTTTCCTGTGATACTTTTGTCATTTTTTTTCGCTTCCAGCAATGCCGGACTTATGGCTACCAGAAGTGAGAGAGAAAAAACAATAATTCTTTTTTTCATGTGTATCTCCTTGTTCATTTTTTATTGAAGATTTATGATTATTAATTAAAGCATTCACCGGATTATGTTGTTATGTGAAATACCCCATAAAAAAGATTATGGATAATAAATTTTGTTATTCGAATTTTTTCAGTATTGAAGATCTTATCATACCGAATGCCTGTTCGGAACTGTTTACGCTTATCACTGTTCCGTTATCTATGATCGCATAACTGTCCGCCAGCAGCTCCGCTTCTTTCGGATCATGAGTTACATAGAGCACCGGGATATTAAGTTCTTTGAGTACGCTGCGGAATACGGGGAGAAGTTTCTCCCTTAGCACAATATCCATTCCGTTCAGGGGCTCATCCATAAGGAGAATTCCCGGTTCAGGGACAAGGGCCCTCGCAAGAGATGCCCGGCTTTTATAACCTCCGCTCAGCTCACGCGGTTTTTTGTCCAGAACATCCTTCAGATCCAGCATCTCAACAATCCGCTCAAATGCTTCAATTGTACCTTTCCCATTCCGCATTCCGTAAAGAACATTCTCTCTTATTGAAAGATGCCTGAATAGTGCAGGGTGCTGGGGAACATAACCGAGGTTCCGTTTTTCAGGAGGAAGATGGCATATGTCAGCGCCGTTAAGCATTATGCTCCCCTGATCCGGGTTCACAATACCTGCAATAATTTTCAGAAAAGTTGATTTTCCGCTTCCATTAATTCCAATGAGGGCCTTGATCTCTGAATTGACTTCAATGCATGCATCCAGAAGCACTGTCTGCCGCTTGAACTTTTTGGTGATCTTTTCAGCTTTCAGCATAAAACATCCTCCTGAAGCTTAAAATGAATACAATCAGAAGCGAAAGCAGTACGCAGAAAACAGAGGCTGTAACGGCCATGCTTAAATCACCCACTTCAACTTTTGTGAAAACGTAAGAGGCGAGCACCTGCGTGCTGCCGGGAAGGTTCCCTCCGAACATTATGACAGCAGCAAATTCACTGAGTGACCTGGAGAATCCGAGAACAAAACCTGAAAAAAGCGCTTCGCCCATTACCGGCAGAACAATTCTGAAATAGACCTGCCCGGGAGTGTCTCCAAGGGTTCGCGCCACATCAACAACCTCCTGCTCCATCTGATCAACACCTGAAACAAGGGCGCGTGCAGCCAGGGAATATGACACAAAAAACATCGCGATAACCACAGCCGCAAGGGTAAAGGCTGCCCCGGTTTCGCCGAGAAAGCCGCAGGTTTTCCTTCCAAATGCCATTAGAAGGGCAAGGCCCGCGACTGTATGGGGCAGTGCGATGGGGAAGTCGTTAAAAAGATTGGCTATCTTATAAACCAGTGAATCTCTTCTGAACAGATGGTAGTATCCGAATCCCACTGCAACAATTACTGCGAGTAATGCGGCAAAAAGAGCGGTAATCATTGTGTTTTTTACACTGTCCCAGAAGAAGGGATCTGTCATCGTTGCTTTTACACCCTGCATGTCGAGATTGAAAACAAGAGCAAGCACAGGGAAAACAATCAGAAGAAAAAACAGCGGAAGAAAAAATATCCGCACAAGGTCTTTACTCATAAGATTTCCATCCGTACTTTTCAAATACTGTTACATTCTTCAATGCATGTTCTTCGAATGCTGTGGCTATGTCGTTCTGCGATCCCTTTATAATTACAGAGCCGAAAACAATTTCACCGGAGAGTTTTTCATCAATGACAGCAACACTTTTCAGTTTGTTTCCGTTAGCTACGCTTGAATAAATAAGTCCCGCATCAGCCTGGTCTTCCTTTATCAGTATTGCAACCTGGTTAACAGTAGAGGGCATCGCTTTAACGTTGGGTTTAACTTTATCCCATAACTTCATATTTACAAGCGAGTTTTTTGAATACACGCCAACCGGCGCGCTCTGATCTGCAATGACAAGACTGATGCCCGGTTTTGTCAAATCGTCAAGCCCTGCAATTTTTTTCGCTCCGGTATCTGAAACAACAAGAACAAGGTTATCTTTCAGAAATTTACGGCTTTTGGCAGATTTGCCATCCTGTTCAATTTTTTCGATGTAAAGCCAATCGGCTGAGTAGTAGAGGTCGCATGGCTGGTCCTGTCGTATCTGGGCATACAGACCGCCTGATGGGCCGTAATTAACAGCTACTACAGCGCCTGTCTCCTGCTGAAAAGTCTTTATAACCTGATCCATGGGCTTTTTCAGGCCTGCACAGACATAGAGGTTCAGCGTTTTTCCTGCGAAAATTCCGTTCCCCTGTTTTTTACCGCATCCGGAGAATGCAGTTATGGAGACTATGACTGCAAAGATTGAGGCGATACAAAGCATTTTTTTCATATAATATCCTCTCTTTAGTCTTTCTGCCTGATGATCTTTAGAGC
>DAISJZ010000067.1:4595-8389 GCA_036821145.1 Spirochaetota bacterium | reverse complement strand
TACCTGAAAGTTCCTAACTGGCACGACGAAATTTTTATTTTCATCTCTTCGCAAATAACTGCAACTGCGGGTTTAGGGATTCTGAATTGTTTCGCTATCTCCCATGCATCCGCGCATGTTATGCGGCCGTTAACTGTTTTTTCATTTATTGCTTTTTCAATCTGAGGATCCTGCGGCCTCCGGATATCCTGAAGAATTTTTTTATCTTTGCCGTAACCGAAAAGGCCAAGCTGGCATCTGCTGATTTTCAATTCAAGGAGATCAATCGCTGCCCCTACTTCTGCGGGGGAGACTTTCAGCTCCTGCGCTATCTGGTGTGCAGCAGCGCAGGAGATTTTATTCTCCTCTCTCTTTTCTTTTATTTTTGCAGCAATTTTTTCATTCAAAAGGTGTCCCTCTCTTTTGCCGGCATAGTTACCTTCATCTTCATGTGTCATATTTATCTCCGGGATTCAGTTTTGTTAATAATAATCAGAAAAAATCGATCATAATAGTTTTTTAGAACCTGAAAAAACCTCTTCAACTGTTAATGCTGCAGCAGCGTGCCCCGGGTGTTTTGCGGGATTCCATTGTTTCATGTCATCAAAAACTTTACCTTCTGAATGTAACTGAATAGATCCCTTCACCTGGTATGATGTTCCGCTTTTTGTGATGAAGAGTATTGAGGCTTTACTTCCGGATAGTATGTTTTTTCTTGTTTTATCAAAATAGTTATCAGCCACAACTATCGTGCTTTCATCAAATCTGCTGATACATGTCGCGTAAATTGAGTTTGGAGTCCCTGATTCATCAACAGTTGTAAGAATAACAGGGCCTGATTTATCGTCCCATGCTTTGATTACTTCTTCAGGTAATACTTTCATAATGTCTCCTTTTTAAGTTGTGTAGTATTATTGAAAATAAATGATATGTTTTAAATCAAGCCGGTTCCCAGTACATTTTAATATCAAGAACCGGGCTTCCATTAATCGCATCAAGCCCTTCCACATAAAGAGTTGTCCCTTCAATTCTTATAAGCTTTACATTCTGAATGGCCAGACGTGATAAACGGTTCGGTGTCCGTGAAGCGAATACACCGGTTTTTTTGCCGTCAAGCCCGCGACGGAACACAGATTTAACAGGCCCTGACTTATGAAGATAATAAATCACTGTGATCTTTTTTTCATCTTCAAGTTTATACATAAACGGCTTCTGTGATTCAAAGAGTTCAATCTTTGATATTTTATCTGATTTATTCAGACCGAATCCCCGGACGGCACGCTGCTGGTTGTTCACTACAAAACCGATTGGATATATACTGATCGGCTCCACATGATCATACATACATGATGTACATATCTGTTTACCGTCAACAGCTATCATTTCGACATTTTCTTTACCGCATAAGGAACATGGGGTATTTCCGGCATTACTATTTCTGATGAAAATATTACTCAAAATATATCTCCGTCAGACTTCATCAGTTTTATGCCACCCTTCCTGCGGCATTGAATGAAAGCATGTGGGCTTGGGATTAATCCATTTTCCCTCTGGAGTTATCTCCCATTTTGTGTAAAAGTCAAGCGGTGATGCTGTTTTATCTATCCTGTAACCTTCCGGGTGATATCCTTTTTTTATCTCTGATGCATTAAAAAACTGATCCATAATAATCCCTCTTTCTGCAGTGTGTATATATGCTTTATTTCTGAAAAGATTCCTGATAACATTAAAGGTTTTTTTGAAAAAAACAATTCCCCACTGTTTTAATCCAGCGAAGAAAGCTGCAATAATCCCTGTGGTTCCGATCCCTACCGGGCATCCCTGGGTGCCGCATATAGGACATACGCTGTTTACAGCAAGGGCTCCTGCGAAAATTGACCACCACCCCGCAAAGCGGAGCAGCCCGTGATACTTGAGCTTCTGTACAAATGTCATATTCTCTAAGGCATCCTGTACTACTCCCGGATCCGGGGCTGTGGCGCATTCATGGCAATGACACTCCCGGTGAATTTCGTGTTTCACCGGGAGGCTGTTCTTCATATTCATACTGTACTATTTTTCCCTGGGGAAAGGCCACGCCATTACTCCGCCTTCCATCACTTTTACATTTGTCCAGCCGCGCCCTTCAAGCACACGTGCCGCTTCATATCCGCGCAGAGATATTTTGCAGAAGCATATGATCTCAGCAGATTTATCTTCCGGAAGTTCATTAAGACGGCTACGCAGCGCGCCGAGGGGAATAAGACGTTCACCAATGCCGAGCCTCATCTGCTCGAACTCATCGGGTCCCCTTGTGTCAAGGATAAACGGTTTTTCACCTGCATCAAGCTTTTTCTTTACATCAGCGCAGGAGATCCCCTTCATGCGTCCCTTGAGTTTGTTCTGCATGATGTGTGCGCCCGCAATGGAGTGGTCAATTGCCAGTGAGAATGGCGGTGCGTAGGGGAGGTCGGCATTTATCATATCTTCCACAGTGAGATTCCCCCTGATGGCCATTGCCCATATTGCAAGCTGTTTGCTTACATCACCGGGGCCGACACACTGTACACCGAGAATTTTACCTGTTTTTCTTTCGACAACGATCTTTGTAACAAGAAGCAGTCCTGTCATGAATCCCGGTTTATCAGGGCTCGCGTTTATAACGGTTTCAATATCCGTGTACCCTGCCTCACGTGCAGCTTTTTCAGAGAGACCTGTGGAGCCTGCTGCGAAATCAAATACTTTGCAGATCCCTGTCTGGATTGTTCCCGGGAATGTTACACTGTTTCCTGCTGCGGCATTTTCACCTGCAACACGTCCCTGGAGGTTTGCGAGGTCGCCGTAAGGTGCATGAACCTTTTTCCCTGTAATAATATTAAGAGATTCGACACAGTCACCTGCTGCATAGATGTCAGCATCTGATGTCTGCATATACTCATTTACGAGAATACCCCCTGTTGCGCCTAACAGCAGACCCGCATCTTTAGCAAGAGCTGTGTTCGGGTTCACACCGATCGCGACAACTGCTAATTCACACGGCAGCTCTGTTCCATTCTGAAGCTTAACGCCTGTGAGTTTTCCGTTTTCACCGAGAAATTCAGCAACACCATTGTCCGTGATTACGTTTGCACCTTTACTTTTAACATGGTTTTCTACGAGTTTTGCAAGTTCCCAGTCAAGAAATGTCAGGAGCTGCGGAAGCATTTCAATAACCGTGATCTCGATACCCGCAAGCTGAAGAGCTTCGCATGTTTCAATTCCGATAAGTCCACCGCCGATGACTACCGCTTTCTGAATTTTTTTATCATCACGGATCTTTCTGAGGTAGTCAGCATCCTGCATTGACTGAAGTGTGGTGATGCCGTCAAGGTCTGCCCCGGGAACAGGTATTTTTCTCGGTACAGAACCCGCTGTTATTATCAGCCTGTCATATGGGAGTGCTTCCTCCACCCCGGTTTTAAGGTTTTTCACTGTGAGGCTCTTTGCTTTGCGGTCAATTTTTACCGCTTCAGTTTCTGTTTTTGCAACAATCCCTTTTGCATTGAGGTAGAACTTCGGATCACGCACAACGCCTGTTGGTGTACAGAGGAGCATGTTGCGGTCGTCGAAAACCCCTCCGACATAATACGGGTAGCCGCATGATGCCATTGAGAGATCCGGTGCCTTCTGTATTATTGTGATATCAGCATTTTCGTCAAGCCTCCGGGCTTTTGCTGCTGCTTTAGGCCCCGCCGCGGAGCCGCCTATAACGAGTATTTTTTTCTTTTCAGTCATGTTTTACTCCTTTTATTTATCGTTTACTTGTTTAAACTTTCTAAAATAAAAACGTTTTCCAT
>DAISJZ010000067.1:0-4495 GCA_036821145.1 Spirochaetota bacterium | reverse complement strand
TCCTTTTATTTATCGTTTACTTGTTTAAACTTTCTAAAATAAAAACGTTTTCCATTGAACTCACTTTCAATGAGTCTTTTTTCTGAGATAAGCTGTTCAATCGTGCTCCAGTCTTTCCCCGCTTCTGAGATAAATGTTTTTAAACTGTCCTCCCTCATCGGGTGAACAGATGTGATGCTCAGTATATCCTCAACAATATTTCCGGTATGGCTGAACTCATTACCCTCATGACCTGTTATACATTCCACGTTCAGACCTTTGCCGGAAAAGATTCTGTATGCATCTATTACTGTGGCCTCATCCGGCTGTATGACGCTCTGTTCAGCCGGCGGCCTTGTGGGGATAGAGATATATGCTCTCTGCGGATTCAGCGCTTTGATAAAATTTGCGGTAGTTAAAAATTCCTTCTCCCCTGTATTGATTCCCTGAACCAGCATGGTTTCTGTATTCAATTCCCCGGCAAAGCATAGAGAAAACAGCACCATTCCCCGCTGAATACCTGCCAGGTTAAGAGCAATGTGCGGCCTGTTGATTCTTCGCCATATTGTCTCAGTGGTTGTGTCAGCCTTTAGCGAAACCCAGTCCGCCTCCATGAGATCATTCCTGACTTTTTCATCCGATAACAGAGACGAGTTAGTGATAACTGCGATCTTTATCCCTGTTTTCTTAAGCAGGCGTATTGTTTTACCCAGGCTGATGTCCAGGGTAGGTTCTCCGTCCGGGACAAAAGAGATGTAATCAATGGTATCATTGTTTTTCAGCACTTCATTAATTTTTATCTCAGCCTGTCTCAGCACATCCTCTGGAGCATAGAAATTTTTTCGCTCTGTACTGATCTTTTTATTCCTGCCGAGCTGGCAGTATATGCATGAATATGAACAGTATACAGGCGGAATGTTGTTGATCCCGAGGCTCCTCCCCAGCCTGCGCGACGGTACCGGTCCGAATACAATGCTGTCTGATATATTGTCATTCATCTGCAATCACAATCCTGATGAAAAAATCATCACCGGTCCCGCTGTTCACGCATCGAAGTACTGTGCCATTCTGAATATCCGCCGGCAGCCTTACCTGGAATGCTGCTTCATCAGAGGCATTTTCCGGTTTAATGGAAATTTCAGCACCATAAACCGCCTCCTCCCGTGTAACAGAAATTTCGTGGATGGCCATGTTCTGCATCATCTGGCTCCAGGCAGCTCTTCCGCCCCGGCCTCTTCCGCAGCCGCATCCCCTTTTCATTCCGCATCCCATCCCCCCCTGCATGTTTCCCGGACCATGCATAGATTCAAACATTGAGCGGCCGGTTCTGTCGTATAACATCCGCTTTTCAGGATCACTCAGGACTTCGTAAGCCCGGCTGATCTCTTTAAATCTCTCTTCAGCTTCAATGTCGCCCGGATTCTTATCCGGATGAAAACGGTGAGCCAGTGTCCTGAAAGATTTTTTTATATCATCAGGAGAGGCATCTTTCTTTATATTTAACAGCGTGTAATAATCTGCTGCTGCGGCCTGCATATAATCCTCCGGTTTCAGCTTTCGTTAGTATTCATGGTTTTATTATAATCGCGTGTTCCGCGTTTTTGCGCGTCAGCTTCCTCCACGGAATCCTGCCAGCCGTTCCTTGTGCTTTCGATTTTATCAAAGCGTGCGGTGTACGGTTTAATGTCAATAACCGGTGTCCCGTCAAGAATATCGAGGCCGCTGAGATTCAGCCGGTTACCTTCAACAGAAACAAGCTCAACAATACTCATTCCAATGGGGTTAGGCCTGGATGGTGCCCGTGTGGAAAATACTCCTCTTATCTCAGTGTCGAGAAACGGTTTTACATGAAGTTTAACCGGTCCCGATTTATGCAGGTGAAACAGTATATAAATATGCGAAAATCCATCCAGGTCTTTAAGACCGTCTGTATATTCCGGGAAGATCTCAGCGTACCCTTTGCATCCTTTAGCGTAGATCGGCTGTATCGGAGTTTCGGAGGGTGTAATGTGTTCACTATGAATTATTCCTATGGGCCTGCATGTAAAGGGGGGCAGAACTTCCGTAGATTTTTTATTTTTTACCGGATTTTTGTCTCTGCCGGAAGGTTGAGATTTTATGATTGCATGGGTTCCTGCAGGGAGTCCGGTGTGATCAGAAATAATATGGCACTTCACTTTAAGCAGGAAAAAAATCTCACTGTTTTCATCACACAGTGTTTCGTAGTTTCCCTGGCCCTTTGCAATAATTATATCCGCGTCATTAAAGAATTTCCTGAACTCATCACTGCATTCAGCAAGTATAGTTCCGGGCGCGTCAGAGCCGTTTTCAATAACAGTAACCAGTTTATCAAGTCCCGCAATGCGGGCATCGTCAATTGTTGCGTCATTAATTACAGGGAATCCCCGTACAGCAAGAGTAACTTTTTCAGGGCCAATTCTTTCAATCAGTAACCTGTCGAAAATAATCTCTCCTGCGTTGTCGGCTATGTATAAAATTTTTTGCGCCTGAGATATCTCCCTGATGAATTCATCAGGATCTCCCGCAAGCTCCTCTGAGTAAGATGATTCAATTGATCTAAGAACTTCATCTTCTGTGAGCCCGGATTTCACTCCGGAGTCTATTACATTCCCTGCGATTGCAAGTCGTGTTGCCGCAAGTAAAGGGTCATCTGCACTGTTAATTTTTTCTTTCAGTTGGTCTGTCATGGATAGTATAAGATCGTTGAAACTGTTTTTCACAGGTTTATACGGGTCAGTATTTCCGGACAGCTCGCGCAGCCTCCTGTGAATATCAGCTGCAATTTCAGGGGGAGTCAGTGAAAACTCTGTTTCAGATAATTTTTTCAGTATCTCCCGAAGAACCCTCTCCTGAAATTCATAATCTGAGGATGAGAATCCGGACGCATCAATAGCCTGACGAATCAGGCATGGTATACATTCAAGACTTGTTATCATAAAATATTCCGTTATTTTCTTTTTGCCGAGTAGATAGTCTGCCACTCCTGTTCAATTACTGTAACATCAAAATTAAACTCTTTAAGATATACACCGACAATGCTGAAATCAGCAGGTTTACGTTCATGTGTCCCACCCTCTGCAAGATGAACCTTTGCTACTGCCTCAAATCCCCTTTCGTTAAAATCGGATATGATTAACTGCCTGTCTGCAACTCGTGCCATTTCTCTCAGCGCCTTGAAAGGGAGGTCAAAATGGTGAAATGTAAAGGCTGAGACAACTGTGTCGAAACTTCTATCCGGAAAATTCATGGCGCATGCATCTGCTGTGATAAATGCAATATTATCAAGCCTGTTGTAAAAAGCCGCGTTAAGCATGGCAATTCTGTTGCCGGTGTTATCTGTGTCCACTGAGGTTATCCTGGCGGCAGAATCCGCAAGCATCGAAGTAAGATAACCTTTTCCTGTCCCGATTTCAAGAAGAGATTTCGATTGCGGTTCTACCAGCCGGACTATGCACCGCCTGAGCTCCTCCTGATCCATGCCGTATTCTTTATATAGGGCATTTCTTTTTAGAAAAATTTCATGGTTCTTCTCTATCTCTTCCCGGGAAAAATCCTGAGTGACTCTTTCTGTTATCATATTCTTTCTCTTTGTCTGTTTTATTTCCTGATCATAGGGTTCCCGCATAACGGGCATTTTGTCTGTGAGCAGGGGATACCTGCCTTGTGAGGCATGGATATATCGCATGCAGGGCAGTAACATTCACCCATTACATCGGGCTTCTGTCTGCCGCCTCTTCCGCAGCCTCCTACTTGACCCATGCCGCTTCCGCCTCCTCGTCCCCGGCCCATTCCCCAGGATGCTGACCTGCCGGAACCCCCCGTTTTCCGGGGATATGCCCCTTCGCGTACCGGCTGCTTTCCGGTGCCCGTGGACTCTGCGCCCTGAGATATGGCACCTTTTTTGCATTTATCGATACAGGCTCCGCAGTCAATGCAGAGTGTGCTGTCAATTACAGCTTTGCGTATAGCTTCATTAAGTGAAATAGCGTCAACAGGACAGGCTTCAATGCATTTGCCGCACCCTGTGCATATTTCTCTATTTATTATTGCTGCCATCCTGACACCCCGGATAATTTTACTATATTTCTTTTATGATTTAAGCCATTGTTTAGCTTTTTCAATCTCTTCAGAACCGAAAACTTTCATCCGATCTTCTGCGCCGGATTCCTGTGTGCCGCGCATAATTGATATTGTTGTTATAGCTGAGTTTACAACCAGTGCGATTTTAGTGCATCCGCTCTCAATTGCCTTTTCCTGGTTTTTTATCTTTTCAGTGTTTACGTCAGGAGGTATAACTTTGCATTCACTTGCATCGGAAAATATTTTCCATCCTGTTTTTGTCAGTTTTCTGGCCTTTTCCCAGTCTTTGTGAAAGCCGGGAACAACAGACATATCTTTCCAGAAACCTTTCATTTTCCAGTACACAATGTTTTCCGCTTCATTATAGTTTAATTCATAAAAACTGTTTTTTGCTATTTCTTTCATATGCTCCCTC
>DAISJZ010000066.1:0-18690 GCA_036821145.1 Spirochaetota bacterium | reverse complement strand
ATGATTCAGCAGCAACTGTTATTGTTCCTGCTGAATTCAGAACAGCCAGCAGACTGAACTGGAACAACAGATATACAAACTGCCGCATCAGCCGCTTCAGGGCAGTGACAATCAGGGAGGAACATCAATGAAAAGATCCTGGATCGCAGGGGTTTGCACAGTAATCCTGACCGCAATAATTATGACTGACAGAATTCCCGGAACACTTATGCCGGAAAACAGCGGAGCTCTCTTCGCGAAAACAAATGCACTTGAAGAGAAAGCCTTTATAGAAGGTACCATTACCGATTCAGTTACAGGGAAGCCTGTAAAGGGTGCTGTTGTTGAAATCAAAAATGCCAACAGGGGCGTGGGTTATTATAAAACAGAGACAAACCGGAACGGATACTACAGGATCAATGATTTTATTCCATATATCAAATATGAAATTGAAATATCATCTGACGGATATGTTTCTTATATTCAGACAGCAAGTATAACCGCTGTTAAGAATGATATTAAACTGACAAAGGAATCATTGATTACCGGCACAGTTAAAGACAGCTCAGGCAATCCGCTTACAGATGTTGAGATAGCGCTGAGGCCAACATATGACTACTATGAAGGTGAATCGGACTATAGCCCCCTTAAACCTGTTTTTTCCAGAACAGACAGCAAAGGTAATTATGTATTCAATAAACTTAAAGCGGGCCCCTACCTTGCTACATTTACAAAAGCCGGGTATATAACAGAGACCGCCTCGCTATCAGGTATTAAGTCCGCTGAAAATTTTAAACTCCAGATGGTTATGTACAGACCCGCATCAGTCGAAGGTAAAGTAATGATAAAGGGTCTCGATTCACCCGCTGTTAATATTAATGTTACAGCAGAAGGGAGATACAGCTACTCCAATGTGACCTACCGTGACGGATCATTTATCCTTGAGGATGTAAAACCAGGAAACTATACTCTAACACTGTCGCACCAGGGCTTTCACCAGATTAAAATAAAAAACCTTAAAGTGAACGAGGGAGTGAAACTCGATAACCTTAAATATAATGTTGAAGCTAAATCTCCGGAAATTAATATTCACTCCTACAGATACACATTTACACCGGGTAACGAGGTTGAGTTCAACCTCCGCACACTTAGACTCGATACAGTTCATGTGAGGGTTTACAAAGTCCCCTTCGAAAATTTTATTACGGGAAACAGGGAACCTGAATCGATGACACCGGAAAAATCAGGTTTTAAAACAGTTACGGAGTGGGATGAATCAGTTAAGGACTTCAATCCTTATGAATGGATGTACTACTCTGTAAAAGTCAATAAACCGCTTACTGCCGGCGGCTACTGTATTGAAGTTAAAGGTAAAGGTGACATTCTCGCACGTAAATTTTTTACTGTTACAAATATCGGAGTTGTCGTTAAGCGTTCACCGGGAAGCATAAACGCCTACGTTACTGACCTTGTGCAGAACAGACCGGTAAAAAATGTATCAATTGTTATATACGACCACAATTTTAAAAAGAAAAATAATGAAACAGCCCTGAATGAAAACCAGGGTATTGACATAGAAAGACTCCCTGTAAAAGTCCTCGGGAAAGGAAAGACTGATGAAAACGGAATTTTTAAAACATCAGCCGCTTCAGACCAGAGAATGTTCCTCCTTGCTGTAACAGATGAGGGGAGTTACGCAATCTGCAGTGCCGGAGCCTCAAATTACTACAGAAGTGAAAAAGATAAGATCTTTATCTACACTGACAGGCCTGTTTACAGGACCGGGGATAAAATATATTTCAAGATTATTGCAAAAAGGATGGAGCAGAAGTTCCTCCCTATAAAAAACAGGACACTCTACTATTCAATACAGAAATCATATTCCGGCAAAGAGATCAGTTCAGGGTCAATGGAACTTGATGAATGGGGAACAATTCACGGGAATGCCGATATACCCGGAGATTCTGAACTGGGATATTTTACAATCAGGGCAGGGTTCAAAGAGAATGACATGTACGGTACCGGTTCTTTTTATATAGAACAATACAGGAAACCTGAATTTAAAGTTGAGATTATGCCATCCAAAGATTTCTTTATCAACGGGGAGACAGCTGAATTTAAAGTTGAATCGAAATATTTTTTCGGTGCCCCTCTGACAAATGTCCTTGTGAAATACAGATTCTATGAAAGAAAAATCGACACTGATGAAGATCCGATGGCTGATGAATACCGCTCTGAATCATCCTACTCACGCATGAGACTTGAAGGTGAGAAATACACCGATGCGAACGGCAACACTTTACTGAAAATTGCATCAGGCAACTATCCTTACGACAGGGAGATTACACTTGAAGCGTCTGTTACGGACAAGTCCAACATTACTATTACGTCCCGCAAAACAGTAAAGATCGGGCGCGGTGAATTCTTTATAAAAATCACTCCCGAGGAGAATTTCTTCGGTGCAAAAAGTGAAAAGAAAGTCACAGTGACAACACTCACCCATAGCGGAAAACCGGTCAGCACAAACCTTGAACTTAATCTGCTGAAATATATATGGAAACCTGTCCAGAGAGTCTACATACATGACAGCAGGCCATACTTCACAAAAAAAATTACAACTGACGTAAATGGAAAAGCAGTATTTACTCTGCCGGGAGACTTTACCGCATATGGTGAGTTTGATCTAAAGGCCCTTGGAAGCGACGCTAAAGGGAATATAATAACAGGTTCAAAAATAATCTGGATCTATAACGATGCGGGCGGTAGTGCTGATTCAAAATTGAAAGATCTTGAACTCACTGTTAATAAATCCGAACTGGAAAACCCGGGGGAGATCACATGCCTTGTGAAAAGCAGATTCACTGACTCCTACGTGTTTGTTTCTCTTGAAGGGAGAGAGCTCTATGAGTATAGAGTAATTAAGATGTCTAAAAATATTGTCCCTGTGAAATTCAGGATTGATACAAAACTTGCTCCGAATCTTTTCGTGCGATGCGCAATGCAGAGGGGACGGGCACTTTACACCGCAGAGCAGGAGGTAACCATACCTGTTGACGACGTAAAACTTAAGCTGACACTTACCCCGGATAAAGAGAAGTACTCACCTGGTGAGACTATAAAGGTGAAGCTTAAAGCTGTTGACGAAAAGGGAACACCTGCTTCAGCGGATATTTCACTTGCCGCTGTTGATGAATCTATATTCATGATACGATCGGACAACACACCGGAGATTTCAGGATACTTCTACTCTAAAATATCAAACTGGGTCCTTACTGCATACTCCTACCCCATTACACTCCTTGCGGGTGCGGGAAAGGATGCGCAGGTAAAGATTCGTGAGAACTTCAGGGACACTGCATTCTGGGAGTCCGCTATCCGCACTGATAGAAACGGCGAAGCGGAAATTTCGTTTAAAGCGCCGGATAACCTGACAACATGGAGGCTCACAGCGCGCGGTCATGACCGTGAAGGCAGAATGGGAGAGTCGAGAAAAAAATTTCTGGCAACACAGGACATTATTGCACGGCTTGGAAAACCGAGATTCCTTGTTGAAGGTGACAGAATCGGCATCATAGGGATCGTAAATAACAACACCGATTCAGGGATTGAAAAAATAACCACTGAACTTAAGGCTGAAGGCAGAACTGTTGCAGCTGATAAGGATTTCCCTGTCAGCCTCACAGGCTTCGGTTCAGCCCGGAAATTCTATACAATGAATGTGCCCGAAGGCAAAGACTCTGTTGTCCTTGAGTATTCCGCTCTCACGCAGGCGAAGAAAGGCGATGCTGTTAAACATACAGTCCCTGTTGAAAAACGCGGGATAAAATATGCTATTACTGCAACCGGTGATTCTGCTACAGGAAACGCAGTTGAGATCAAACCTGTCAAAGGGACAGAGGACTTTGAATTTGTCCCTGAAGAGATAAAGATTACTCTTACACCTTCACCAATTCTGCAGATGATTAAAGCTGCAGAATATCTCAACAGCTACCCTTACGGATGCATCGAACAGACCATAAACAGATTCATCCCCAAACTTGCTCTGCTCTCACTGATGAAAAACAGCGAATATTCAAATCTTATTCCTGATAAGCTGAGCATCGATATTAAAGACGATATTCCTGAAGGTATTAGAAAGATCGAATCAGGTCAGAACTATGACGGTTCATGGGGCTGGTGGAACGGTGACCGGGGGAACGGGTATCTCACAGGGTACGCGCTTTTCTCTCTCTACTTTTTAAAACAGAACAGGTATGAAATAAATGACAATGTTGTGCAGCAGGGACTTGATGCTGTACAGAGATTTTTTGAAGATACAGAAAAGAGTGATAATGACGAGCTGTCATACCTTCTCTATATATATGCTCTGCACCAGAGATGGGATCACGGGGCATTCAAGCGGATCGCTTTTGATGAAAAAATCAATCCCTATCAGGCCGCCAATATCCTTAAAGCTCTGACTGTTTTTAAAGGAAGCAACAGACTTCAGGAGTTCGAAGCCCGTGAGATAAAACAGGGGAAAGATATTATCGTAAAAAAAATCAAATCAGCCGCAAAGAGAGATTCAGGGGGAGTCTACTGGCCGGAGACCAGGGAACAGGTATGGTCATGGCCAGGGGGACGCAGCGAAATCACTGCTCATGTAATTTCAGCCCTGGTTCTTTCAGGTGAAGAAGCCTCACTCGCATCACAAGGTGTGGCAACACTTGCACGCGGATTTAACGGCCAGTGCTGGAACTCCACCAAGGGGAGCGGCACTGTAATCCTCGCACTCTGTGATTACCTGAAGGATAAAAGCAGAAACTTCAAAACATCAGGAAATGCCGTCTTCACCCTTAACGGTAAGAAACTTGGTGATATATCGTACAACCTGAAAGACAGCAAAAGCTTAAGCCAGCTTACAAAATCATTCCCTCTTAATAGAGAAAACCGGAGTGAATTATATAATCTGAAAGCTGAAGGTGATCTTTCAGGCGGCGCCGTATTCTCCGCCGCTGTGAGCGGAACACTCTACTTCAGGCCGCAGGGCTTCTTCTCCTTTATTAAATCTGAAAAAAGGAGTATACGCGCACTTTCCAGCGGTATTGAGGCAAGGAGAGATATGTTCTATCTCAACAGGATAAAAGATCAGAAGATGCAGGAATACCTTGTACCACAGGGTGCTGATGAAAAAGGTAAAATTTCTGTGGGAGATGAGCTCCTTGTGCGTGTAAAGTTCAGGCCCGAGGAGAGCTTCGGTTTTCTTATGCTTGAGGATTTTCTCCCTTCAGGATTTGAAGTTGTTACAGAAAGTGCGTACAATGAATTTCAGCCATATTCTCATGTGGAAAAACGTGATAACAGGGTAGTCTTCTTTTTCACCGGTGTGGAAAAGGATAAAGAGTATGAAGTGGCATATATTATCCGTGCTGAACTTTCCGGCAGTTTCATCATGCGTCCATCAAGGATAAGCTGCATGTACGAAGAGTCTGTGCAGGGGTGGAGTCAGCCTGCAGTAATTGATGTTAATAATGAATAATTTTTTCATGAGGGGGGCTCTCGCCCCCCTTCTCTTCACTTTCATTATACTGTTCTTTCCATATAATTCAGTTACGCATTCACAGCAGAACATCAGCAATACGTTAAAAATTAATATTCTTTCAAAACATCTGGGGCTTTTAAAAAAAAATAAAAACCGCGAATTGACGTTTTATCTGCCGGCCGGCTCTGTAATACGCTATGATAATTCTGAATTTTTCGCAAAGTCCCTGAGTATTAAGTATTCCGGCGATATTTACAGTATATTCTCTGAAAACCGCCCCCTTAACTTCAGAAAATGCGTTATATATTCTGAAAATAAAAGTTTTCTCTGCAGAATCAAAATTGATGATAACGAGAGGTCCTATCCTCTCCCCCTTGAAATTGTTCAGGACAGAGATCTACTGAAGATTTTTACTTATGAATCTCCGGAACAGTATGCAATTGATTCAGCATCTGCAGAGCTTGGTTATATGACACCGGAAAAAGCCGAGGCGCTGTACGCACTTGCTCTTGCAATACATGGAAGAAGCCGGATTGACTCTCTGACCAAAAAACATCACGATTCTCACTTCTGCGATCTTACCTGCTGTCAGACATATAAAGGGAGGAGCGGACTTAACCCTGTAAGCGGGCCTTTCATCAATACATCTAAATCACAGTACGGGCTTTTTTTTCACTCATCAAGCGGCGGCAGGCTCTTCACAGAATCAATATTTAACAAAGAAAAAAGAAAAATCACACCCCCTAAAGATATTATCTATTCTGAGAACCTTCTGCTTAGCAGAAATCTTCACAGAGCATGGTCTGCTTCCATAAGGAGAGATGAACTTTCGTCAATTATCTGCGAAGGTACAAAAATTAATGTGTATGGAGCTGATTATAGCCATGATAGTGAAATTATTTCCCTGCACACAGATAAAGGATTAATTTCCATGGCTCCTGAGGAATTCCGGCTGAAGATTAACAGAAGGAATGGCTGGAGCTTCATCAAGAGCAACAATTATTCTATTAAGTCAGATGATTCCGTGCTTCATTTCACAGGCTCCGGCCTGGGACACTGCACCGGTATAAGTCTCGAGGGAGCAGTGCAGCTTGCAGAAAAAGGGTACTCCCGTTATGAAATTCTTGAGCACTACTACCCTAATCTTAAATATCTCCGGAACGGAAAACCGGATCAGAGTTATCAGTACGTCACATATAATATCCGCAATGGCAATATAATCTTCAGTTCAACAGGAACCTCTTTTCTGGACAGAAGAATCCCGTGCGGATCACTATTCAAACTTTTCACAGCAATATACCTCGCAAATGAAAGACCGGATCTCTTTTTCAACTATAAGTACAATTGCACTGCAAAAAACCCTGCACCGCTTCCGGATCACTGCTGGGACAGAAAGGGTCATGGCACAACAGATATCAGAAGCGCCGTCTATAACTCATGCAATATATACTTCGCATCTTTATATAACAGGATCAGTATGGATGATTTCAGAAAGTGGTTCAGCAGCTTTGTAAAATCCCGGGGGATATCCATGCGTCTCCCTGCTATAAAGAATGAAGAGAAGTGGAGTGAACTTCTTGCCGGGCTTAACTTCAGTACCGCCATTGCGGTAAGAGACATTATAAAGCTTACAATCTTTATCCGTAATCCGGGGAGAGATATATCTCCCGAGGCATCTGCTATAATAGATGATGCACTTAAAAAGACATTCACATTGGGAACGGCAAAACCCTCAGTGATAAAAAATGATACACAAGAAAAACCAGCTGATTTATACCCGGAAATGTGGGGTAAAACCGGTACGGTAATTGCCGGGACAAATTCACACCACTCGTACGGCCTGTTTACAGGGGGATGCGATGATACAGGTATTATTGTAATTCTCAGGAAAGGGAAAGGTACTGAAGCAGCACATCTTGCACTCTCTCTACTAAGACAAAACAATAACAAATAAAGTAATACAGTTAAACCGCAATTTTTTCTGAATAAAAAAACGAAAAAAAGTTGCCGGCACCGCAAAAACTTAATATTATAAAATATTAGTATTTAATAAAAATCTAAATATTCCTGTTAACACAATTTTTTTATTTATTGTATTTATCAAGAGGAGAAAAATATGGAACCTAAAAAAGTAAAAGATAGCAGTATAACCGTTGTTCAGCAGATGACACACCAGGACGCAAACCTTGCGGGAAATGTACATGGCGGTACCATAATGAAACTTATCGATAATACCGCCGGCATTGTAGGGGTAAGGCACACCGGGGGCAACGTGGTAACGGCCTCAATAGACAGGCTCGACTTCCACTCACCGGTTTTTGTAGGTGATCTTTTGCGGGTAAGTGCAAGCGTCAATTACGTAGGCACAAAATCAATGGAGATCGGTGTTCGTATCGAAGCGGAGAACTTTGTAACAGGTGAAGTAAGACATACAGGATCAGCTTACCTTACATTTGTCTCATTAGATGAAAAATTCAAGACACGACAGATCCCTCCTGTTATACTTGAAACTGAGGATGAAAAAAGAAGAAACTGTGAAGCGCTGCAGAGAAGAGAAGCAAGATTACATGCTGTTGAAATGGGGAAAGTGAAGTGCAGCATTTAATAGTTTTATCTCCCCCATCTTTTCATGGGGGAGACACACAGGGGGAATTATTTTGCTGAAAGTACTTTAGGCGCTCTAATTTTAAAAAGACTTTCAACATACTCCTTTACAACAGGGTCGTTTGTATCTTTACAGTAAACAGAATACTTGAGAACCGGTTTAATCTCTGTACCGAAATTTCTCCTGTAATACTCTGTCCTGAATTGAAGGTAATATCCTCCGGCATTCTTTCCATAAGCAAATTTTGCTGAATACTTATTTGTTTCATCAATTTCAAAAAGCTTTATATTGAATCCATATACGTCCTCAAATACCGCGATTTTATCATCTCTTTTCAGCATCGCTTCAAGTGCATCAGAAGACTTCATTTCATCAGTGTAATTATTTTTATATATGCTCCCTGTAATAATCTGCTTTTTCAGTTTTGCCAGATCCGTTGTGAAGAACTTTGAATCAGATGATTTTTTCATTCTGTAATTTTTATTTAGCGGAAAATACTCAACAACTGCATCCACAGTGTTATCATTCCCTTTGTCTATAATGAGAACAATAACCTTATCAACACCTGAAAAATCACCTATGACAATATAACTGTCGTTATCAATTGCCTGAAGAAACATATAATTTTTATTATCATCAGGCACAGGGAAATATTTAACCCTGTCAGCAGTTACAGGTTTAATCTGCAGGTCATCCAGCGCTATTGAAAACGCGGAAGAGCTCAGTATAAGCATTAATAATGTAAGTGCAAAAATACGTTTCATTTTATCCTCCGGGATAGATTGTTTTCCATAGTTACTAATTCAGCTTGGAGAGGCTCTCCTGAAGCTTCTCCAGCATATCTCTGTACTCTCTCTGTTTTGCTTTCTCTTTTTCTATAACATCAGCAGGGGCTTTTCCGGTAAAGCTCTCATTATTCAGCTTACCTTCAACTCTCTGAAGTTCCTGATTGATTTTACCGATCTCCTTCTCAAGCCTCGCCCTCTCTTTATCAGTGTCGATAAGGCCCTTAAGGGGTAAAAATATTTCAAGATCTGTCATAACTGCTGAAGCATCAGTTTTTTCAGGTGTATAATTTGCGTCAATTGTTACAGATTCAACTTTCGCAAGGGCCTGAATATGCACAGATTCTGTATTAATTATTTTTGTTATAAAGGGACTCACTGTTTTGAACACAACAGCAGCTTTTTTGTCGGGGGGGATATTCATCTCACCCCTTACGTTTCTGATTTTATATATTATCTCCTTAAATGTTTCCGCGTAAACTGATTCATCCGCAAAAACTCCGGATTTATTATACTCAGGCCATTGTGATACCATAATATCACTTTCCCCATCAGCCTTTATAATGCTCCAGATCTCCTCAGTTATAAAAGGCATAAAGGGGTGGAGGAGTTTGAGACCTGTTTTAAGAACATAGTATAACACCTGTTTTGCGGCATCAGACGAGTCTCCCGATGCAGGATCCTTTGAATAGATCCTCTGCTTCACCAGTTCTAGATACCAGTCACAGAATTCATTCCACCAGAATTCATAAATAAGATTAGCTGCCTCATTGAACCTGTACTCTTCAAGTGCGGAGCTGACGTTTTTTACAGCCAGGTTCGCGGTATGCAGCATCCACCTGTCGAAAACTTCGAGCTTCGAAGCATCAGGCATCGCTGGTTTGAAGTTATCACCAAGGTTCATCAGTATAAACCTTGTTGCATTCCAGATCTTGTTGCAGAAAGACCTGTACCCCTCTATCCTCTTTTCGGAGAGAATAATATCCCTACCCTGGGCAGCAAAGGCCGCAAGTGTAAACCTGAAGGCATCTGTACCGTAACTGTCCATCATGATGAGAGGGTCAATTACGTTCCCCTTGGACTTGCTCATCTTCTGCCCGTGTTCATCACGTACAAGCGCGTGAATATAAACATCCTTAAACGGGATGTCATCCATAAACTTCATCCCTGTCATGATCATCCTTGCGACCCAGAAGAAGATGATATCAAAACCGGTGACAAGTACGCTTGTGGGATAATATTTTTTAAGCTCTGGAGTATTATCAGGCCACCCCATTGTTGAGAAAGGCCACAGGGCGGAGGAGAACCATGTATCCAGAACATCCTCATCCTGCCTGATATTTTTTGAACCGCACTTCGGACATTTTTCCGGGTCATCCATTGTGACGCTCAGTTCTCCGCACTCATCGCAGTAGAAAGCCGGTATTCTGTGGCCCCACCATAACTGCCTTGAGATACACCAGTCGCGGATATTATACATCCATTCAAAATAGGTCTTTGCCCAGTTCCCCGGAACAAACCTGATTCTTCCATCTTCGACAACTTTA
Source organism: Spirochaetota bacterium (assembly GCA_036821145.1). Lineage (GTDB taxonomy): Bacteria > Spirochaetota > UBA4802 > UBA4802 > UBA5550 > UBA5550. Next base: position 8,253 of record DAISJZ010000066.1, on the reverse strand, counting down.
ATAGCCTCATCAGCAAGTGGCTTGATCTTCACGAACCACTGCTTTGAAAGGTACGGTTCGATTACTGTGTTGCACCTGTAGCAGTGCCCCACGGAGTGAACATGCTTCTCAACTTTTTCAAGTAAACCCAGTTTCTCAAGATCAGCCACAACGCGTTTACGCGCCTCGTACCTGTCGAGCCCTTTATATTCTCCGCCGTTCTCATTGATCACGGCGTTCTCATCCATTACAATAACCTCTTCGAGGTTGTGCCTTTTACCCATGTCAAAGTCATTGGGGTCATGTGCGGGAGTTACTTTCACAAAACCTGAACCGAACTCCATGTCAACATAGCTGTCGGCAAACACCGGAATCTCTCTGTTCATCAGGGGGAGGATTACAGTTTTACCTATGAGATGACTGTGCCTCTTATCCTCAGGATTCACAGCAACACCTGTGTCGCCGAGCATTGTCTCAGGACGTGTTGTTGCAACAACAACAAATTCATCGCTCCCTTTAACAGGATATTTTATATGCCAGAGATTGCCATCAAGCTCTTTGTACTCAGTCTCAATATCTGAGAGTGCGGTCTCACACCGCGGGCACCAGTTGATAATCCTGTACCCCTGGTATATCAGTCCTTCGTTATAAAGCGTGACAAAAACCTTGCGCACTGCCTTTGAAAGCCCTTCGTCAAGGGTAAACCTCTCCCTCTCCCAGTCGAGAGATGATCCGAGCCGCCTGAGCTGACCCTGTATCTGTCCCCCTGAATGTTCTTTCCATTCCCATACTCTCTTTTCAAAAGCCTCACGCCCGAGGTCGTTCTTATTTTTACCCTCTGACGCCAGGAGCCTCTCCACCACATTCTGTGTGGCAATACCTGCATGGTCTGAGCCCGGCATCCAGAGAACAGATTTTCCCTTCATTCTCTGCCATCTTGCAAGTATGTCCTGAAGAGTATTATTAAGAGCGTGCCCCATGTGGAGGTTGCCGGTTACATTAGGCGGCGGGATTACTATAGAAAAGGGCTCTTTGCCGTCATTCACATCAGCATGAAAATAGCCGTTTTTCTCCCAGTATTCGTACCACTTCTTTTCAACTTCTTTCGGTTCGTATGTGGAGGGAAGCTGCATTATTAAAACTCCGTACAATTGTCTGATTTTCCAGAGTCATTAATTCAGCCTTAAAAGTGGTGTCAATAAATTTTAGAGAGAGCCAAATATATTTAAACTTATCAAAAAAGTCAAATTTTTATGGTATTACGGCTGGTCACCGCCTCTCTATGGCTGTTTATACAACAAACCTCGTAGTGCTGCCGCAGCCTGAAGGGATAACCTCAAGCCTCGCATCAATCCTCTCCTTCAGTTCATTAACGTGCGATATAATCCCCACAAGCCTTCCGCTGCTCTGCAAATCAAGAAGAGTGTTAATAGCAAGATCAAGTGTTTCACTATCCAGTGAACCGAATCCCTCATCTATAAACACAGTATCAAGCTGCATCCCTCCGCTATACTGCTGAACAAGATCAGCAAGCCCCAGAGCAAGTGATAATGAAGCAAGAAAAGCCTCACCGCCGGATAGAGTAACAACAGGTCTGCTGTACCCTGTGTATTCATCAAAAACCTCAAGGTCAAGGCCCCCTGACGCCCGCCTGTCATGAAGTTTTCCGGGGCTTATGAGTCTGTACCTCCCGCGGCTCATCCTTTCGAGGCGGTTTGACGCAATCATCAGCACCTCATCAAAGAGGGATTGAAGAACATACCGCTGGAAAGTAATTCTCCGGCTGTTTCTTCCGTTTGCAATATCAGCCAGTTTCTGCATAACACTGAAAGACTCCTCTTCTTCAGATGCTCTCTTTTCAATGCTTTTTATCCTTGCAGCAATGCTTTCAAGCCTTATCGCTTCCGACTGTGCACCTTTCAATCCCCCTATAAGATGGTCGCTTCCGCTCCTCACTGATTCAATCTTTTCAGATATTGAGGCAATGTCAGGACGGTTCATTTCTGCTATACCTGCAGCAGCCCTCTCAAACCTCCCTTTTGCCGATATCAGATCCCTTTTATATTTTTCAACACCCTCTTCAAGCTCCTTTATATTTGAGGATCCTGCCAGCAGTTGAGAAAATTCTGATTCTGACTCAAATCCATCGTTCTGAAGTCTCCTTCTGAACTCCGCTTCTCCGGCACTTAATCTCTCCCTTGCTGATTTATAATCCTCATTTATTTTAGCATAAAGGGTTTCTGCTGCTGTAAACTTTTCAGAAGATTCCTTCCAGGTATCCTCACTTTGTTTTATGTAACCCCGGATTTCGCTGCTCCGCTCTGACAGAGACGCAATCCTTTCAAGAAGTTCCTTCAGATTATTAATCCCTTCAGGGATTCCTGTTACAAGATGCTCTCTTCTGCTGTAGAGAGAGGCCAGTGCGACTTCGGTGTTTTTGATTTCAGATAAAGCTTTCTCCTCATCCGCCACAGCTTCAGAATAATTTTTTTCATATTCCGGAAGTTTTTTCTTCAGATGTTCAGCTTCAGTTTTTTTTAGAGAGAGTTTTTCCAGTTCAGCAGATTCATCCCTGTACTTTTTTTTCAGATCATCACGGTTCAGAGCGCTGTATTCTTCAGGGAGATCATCAGCGGAGGGCATCTGTCCTTTAATTGATTCAAGCTCCGCCCGCTTTTTTATTATCTCCTTTTCTAAAATCCTTGCTTCACCATCCGCACTCTTCTCTTCTGATTTCAGTTTTTCAATCTGATCTTTTCCCGGTATTATGTTATCCGGATCAGCAGGTGCCGGGTGGTGAAGAGACCCGCATACAGGGCAGGGCTCACCGATCTTAAGACCCGATGCAAGTATCGCGGCCTGCCCTCTCCTCCATCTCTCCTCTGCATCCTCCCTGAGTTTACCCAGTTTTACAGCTTCTGCCGATACTTCTGAATATTTCTTTTCAATCTGAGGGATCTCTTTTTCAAGCTGGCGAATGACCTCTGTTGCTTTTTCAATTTCTGCTATTTTTTTCCCTGCTGAAGTTATGCGCTCCAGCGACAGTTTAAGTGTTTCAATTTTCGCAGCGGCAACTTCCGCTTCAGTCAATTGCTTATTTACAGACTGGAGGCCTGCATCAAGTTCCCTTTTCTTATCTACGCTGACCTGGAATCTCTTTTCAGAATCGCTTTTCAGTTTTTCACTGAGTTCTATCTCTTCATCAGTTTTTGCAAGTTCTGTATAAATAGTTCTGGTTGATTCAAACCTGTAGAGTTCTTTTTCAATATTACTCAGTTCATCTCTTCTCTCAGGTATTTTATTAATAAGCTTTTCCGCGCTCTTTTTCGCTTTCTCACTGGATTGCAGATTCTCCAGAGCCGTTTTAAGTTTTTCTTCAACGCCGCTGCAGATATTTCTCTCATCTGAAAGGCCTTTATAAACATCAGTAAGCCCCCTGGCTCTTCTGCAGGCTTCAATTAATTGTGAATCCTTTTTTATTTCATCCTCACGGGCCTGCAGGATTTTAAGGGCTTCCTGTGCCATATCTCTCTCAGAAAACCGGGCTTCAATAACAGCAGCAGCCTTCATCTCCTCGCGGAGCTTCTTCTCTTCAGATTCAAGCTTCTTCAGTTTTTTCCCCAGACCTTCCGCTTCAGTTTTGAATGAAGATGCTTTAGCTGCAAGTTCATCCGCTGACTCAACCCCCTCCCCCCTGAGCACTGCATCACGCTCAAGACTGAGATCATCAAGTTTTCTCCTGACATCACCGGCCCTGTTTTTAATCATCTCCTGAATATCCGTGAAACGCTCAGTGGCAAAGAGAACCTTAAGGATCTCCTCCCTCCCCTCACCCTTTGAGGCAAGAAGCTCCCTGAATTTTCCCTGGGGAAGTACAATCACCTGCCTGAACTGCCCGCTGCTGAATCCCAGAAGATCCTCAATTTTTTCAGTAACCTTTGATGCACCTGTTATAATAAAATCGGAATTATTATCCACATGCCATAAAGCAGCTTCCTGGTTCACCTCACGGGTACCCTCTCCCTTTTTTTTATTCAGATTCTGCTTCGGGCTCCTCTTTATCCTGTAGAGTTTATTTGCTATATAAAATTCAAAAAGAACATACGATTCAGTATTACCGTCAGCCCACTGGCTCCTCATCTGCTCAAGGCTTCTTTCGTCTCCGCTTGTATCGCCGTATAAAGCATAAGTCATGGCATCGAGGATCGAAGTCTTCCCTGAACCTGTGGGCCCGTGTATGAGAAAAAATTTTTTCTCTCCAAGAGTTGAAAAATCGATGATCTCCTTATTTTTATACGGCCCCATGGCCTGTATTTCCAGTTTAACCGGCTTCATAAACTCTCCTCGGCTTTAACTCTTTCCTCCAGAATACTCCCTACTATTGCCATCTCATTTTCATCAGGTTCATTCCCGGTAACATTCAGGTAAAAAGATGTAAACAGATCCATATCGCTATGTTTCAGCCCTGCGCGACCAGCAGCCAATTCCCCTGAAGTGCTGAATTCAGTTCTCTCAAGGTGAATAATATTTGGATAAACGCTCCTCAATCTGTTCATGGCATCATAGACCGCCTCACGATCAGTCAGTTTCACTGCAACATAGTCCTCCCTGTTAAGCGGATCATCAGCACCAAGTATCTCTTTAAAAGAACCTTCCACTATACGCAAATCCCGCCGGGGGATAAGTGCGATCTCACCGGTTTTAACATTTCCGGTTCTGTCAATCTCAACAAGCGTAACAGACTTATTGTGTGACTCCTCTGAAAGTGAATATTTCATCAGAGATCCGGAATATCTTATTGTATCACTTATATTCTGAGGAGCATGCAGATGCCCGAGGGCTGTGTAGCAGAAACCGCTGAAAGCTGAAGCTCCCACAACTCCCGCCCCCCCTATAGAAAGGGGCCTCTCAGACTCGCTGGAAGTTCCTCCGCTGACAAAGGCGTGAGCAACTGCAACTGACCTGACACCTGAAGGTTTTGCAGCAAGTATCATATCCGTATAAAGAGTTATACAGCTGTTATGTGAAATAACTTCATCAGCCTGAAGAGCCGGTTTCATTCTCTCGGGATCAGCATAAGGAACAGGATAAAAATAAACCGGCCCATCTTCATCTTCCAGAATGACAGGTGCTATGGCCCCGCTGAATATTCCTGAAATATTCAGCCCCGACCCTTTCATCATATTGGAGCAGAAGTCAAGACGCTCCGCTCCATCATGATTGCCCGCTATCATAATAACAGGAATCTTTAAGCCCCGGACCACATAATCCAGATGAGAGCTCAGAAGCTTAACAGATTCAGGTGGAGGGACAGACCTGTCGTAAATATCGCCGGAAATGATATAGGCATCGGGCTTTTCATCTTTAAGAAGAAGCTCCAGGTTTGCGAGTATATAAGCCTGGTCATCAGTGAGATGCATCCCGTGAAAAATTCTCCCCAAGTGCCAGTCTGCAGTATGGATAAAGCGCATGTAATGCTCCGTTTTAATATTATCAGAAACAGAAATTAAACCATTATTAACTTCAGGCAATTTATAGAATAGACGAAAAACTGCGAATAAAATTTAAAAATAATTTTCAAATCATCAAAAATTTAAAAAATTTAATTTGATACATAAATCCCGCTGTTTAAATTTATTACATTATATACTTCACCGGAATTATATACTATATTTTTATATCCAGGCGACTTTTATAAGATGAAACATGACCTATTAATAATAGAGCAGATTACTGAAAGAATTCTTGCCCGTCTTCAAAGAGGATTCAAACCTGACAGTGAAACTCTTCACTTTCTTAAAACTTCTTATGGCGTCAACACCGAAAAGGAACTTACCGGTTTTCTTAATGACACCGGACTGAATGACGGAACAATTTATGAACTTATAGTATACCCTGATGATTATCTGCGGGCTGCAATTGAAAAAATAATTTCCCCTGATGGACTTTCCCCTTCAGAAATTGAAACCATATCAATAAATACAGGAACAGCCGCTCCATCGATCTCTATCATTACAGAAACCTTTGTACATACAGTAGACCCTGACAACTATTTATACTGCATAAATAATTTTATCAAAAAGCTGAATCTTGACCTGAATCTTCAGTATGTCGGGAGCTTAACCGATGCTACGGACAATGAACTTTATTTCAGCGCAAGAGCCCTTCTAAGAAAAAAAAGGTTTTTACCTTCAGGCGACAGGGGGGACTTCATGAAAAAAATTATACAGCATAAAGAAGTTATGCCCTCCGAATCCGGGGATACTCTTATGCTGATAGACAGGGGCGCTTCTCTCCTGTCCGGAAACAAAGTGAAAGCTCTTGATGAACTTGCTGCAAAAAAATTCTACTTTGAATCAGTTCTCACCCAGGATGAAGAGTATTCAGCTCTCCTCAAAACCTGGGGAATGGAAATGCTTCTAATGAAAAGGGTACAGCCATCCCCGATTTCTACAGAAGATGCGATAGACTCAATCCGTACAATAGACAGGCTGACATATATCGTTTACGGATTTATTATACCCCCCTCCGATATATCTGTTCAGGTCAGCATAGACAGTTCAAATCCCCCATACGGTTTATTCAATTGATTAACTGATCTTTTTAAACATTTTTATCTTGAAAAAATGCTTGTTTATTATGATTATATAATTAAGAATTGAGTTTTGTGTGTGAAAATTACATTATTTTATCAATAAAGAGGTCGTTATGAGCTGTATAGTTGCAATCGGGACACAATGGGGTGATGAAGGTAAAGCAAAGATGATCGACTACCTGACAAGGGACGCGGACATTGTTGCGAGATACCAGGGTGGCGCAAATGCCGGACATACAGTTGTTGTTAATGACAAAAAATTTGTATTTCACCTTATACCATCGGGAATACTTCACGAGGGTAAAACATGCATTATCGGAAACGGCGTTGTACTTGACCCGGTTGAACTTATAGAGGAGATCGACCTGCTGCAAAGTAAAGGCTACGATGTTAAAGACAGGCTTATAATTTCCGATTCAGCCCATTTTATCCTCCCTTATCACAAAACTCTGGACAGTTTGCTTGAGGAGGGGAGCGAAGAAAAGATCGGAACTACAAAGCGCGGTATAGGGCCCTGTTATGCGGACAAATGTCTCAGGGCGGGGATAAGAACAGGGGATATCTTTGACGAGTCTTACCTTCTTAAAAGGGTAACAGCCGCCCTTAAAGTAAAAAACCTCCAGCTTGAAAAGATGTACGGACTCCCCCCTGTGACATCTGATGAAATTATGGAGTTGCTTCTTGATTTCAAAGCAAAAGCAGGCGCCATGGTAACCAACAGCCAGAAGTATCTGCATGAAGCTCTTAAGCATAAAAAAAATATTCTTCTTGAAGGAGCACAGGGTTACGCTCTTGATATAGATCATGGAACATATCCATTCGTTACATCATCTAACCCGACGATTGGCGGAGCACTAATCGGTTCCGGACTCAATGCCGGAGATATCACTGAAGTTCTCGGAATTACAAAAGCATATGTAACACGCGTCGGAGAAGGGCCATTCCCCACAGAGGCGGACGAAGAGGACAGCGAAAGGCTCAGGGTTAACGGTAACGAATTCGGAGCAACAACAGGGAGACCAAGGAGATGCGGCTGGTTTGACATTCCGCTCTTAAAAAAATCTATTCAGATAAACGGCCTCAACTCTCTTGCTATAACAAAGCTTGATGTTCTCACAGGCTTTGAAAAGATCAACATCTGCATCGGATATGATCTTAATGGAACAAGAATGGATGAAATCTGCCTGTCAAAATTATCCTCTATAAAACCTATCTTCATCGAAATGGATGGATGGGAGGAGAATATTTCCAAATGCAAGTCATTTGATGAACTCCCGAAGAACACACAGGATTACCTGAATTTTATTGAAGATGAACTTAACATTCCGATTTCATATATTTCAGTTGGCCCCGGGAGAGAGTTTACATTTAAAAAAGTGTTTTAAAAATAATGCCAAATTAAAAATTTTTTGAATTTTTTTTTAATTTCATTGACAGGTAAAAACTCATTTTGTAAAAGGTTATCACTTTGTTTTGAGTCGCTAGCTCAGTCGGTAGAGCAACTGCCTTTTAAGCAGTGGGTCCGGGGTTCGATCCCCCGGCGACTCACAAAACAAATTTTATATAGCATGTCCCCGTCGTCTAGGGGTCTAGGACATCGGGTTTTCATCCCGGTAACAGGGGTTCGAATCCCCTCGGGGATGCATAGCAGAAAGGCCGCTCAATGATGAGCGGCCTTT
>DAISJZ010000065.1:0-18714 GCA_036821145.1 Spirochaetota bacterium | reverse complement strand
CAATGGAAAAATAACGACTTATGTATATAAGCAACGGGCTGCAGCCCTTTGCTTTAAACTTACTGAATAGCATATTACAATGGCTCATCCTGAAAAGGATGGGCCTTTTTTATTTTCGGCAGGAGATCCGGCCGGCTTCCTGAAATGGCCTTCAGCCGCCACCTGAGGGGGGACATTTTCCGGCAGGTGAAAGGTTTGAAAAGGCTGATACCAGTATTCTTTAAAGATATCTCCTGGCTTAATAATGAATTATATATCTCTGATGTTCTCGGATGCTAAAGGAATAGAGCATTATGTGCCTGAAATACGTTCAAGAACAAATGATGATTTTTTACTTAATATACTCATGAAATTGTATCGAAAATTACACAGTTTTAATCAACTGTATCCCCTGTAATTATAATTAACTGGAGGTAGAAGAATCCCGCGGGTTTTTCAAAACTGCCGGAATTCAGATAATCTATGAAGAGATTATATCCACTGATTTTGATCTGTATATTTATTACTGCGGCATTATTGCCGGCCTTTTCGTGGGAAAGAGTAAAAAATAGCGGAGGTATAACGATCAGCGTACAGAAAGTTGAGGGTTCTGAAATAAAGGAATTTATGGCTGTCACAGTGGTCGAATCATCCCTTTCATCTATCATAGCGCTGCTTGACGATACGAAAAATTATACCAGTTGGAACTATAGATGCAGTGAAGCAAAACTCCTTTATAAAAAAAATGATTATGAAAGAATTACCTATATGGTAACAGGTTCACCCTGGCCTGTTGCGGAGAGGGATATTGCTGTGAGGTCTGTAATTTCACAGGATAAAAGCTCTGGAGTGGTCACTGTGACCCTGAAGGGGCTCCCGGGGTATACCTCTGAAATGAACGGAAGAGTGAGGATGACCTCACTTCGCGGATACTGGAGGCTTGAACCACTTGGTGGTGGTAATATCCGTGTAATATACAGGCTTCACAGTGAACCCGGGGGGTCAGTACCGGACAGTATAGTCAACAGTTCGCTTGTCGATATACCATATAATACACTGTGGAATATGCGAAATTTTGTGAAGCGGTCCCCATACAGGGATGCCGTATACACTATCGTAAAAGAAAAGAAGTAGATGAAATATTTCCGTCATGGTCTGCTGTGATTATTAAAAACTTTTAATCCCGGATGAATAAAATGAATGAAAAAGTTACAGGTCTGTTTAACGCACTGAAATCAGGGGATATCGCTGCGGTGAAAGATGCATTTGAAAAAGGTGACATCGCTGAATTCATGGACGAAGAGGGGAGGGGGCCTCTTATGGTGCTTATGGAACAGATATCGGATTACCCGGAAATTTTAAATTTCATTATAAGTAAAACGGCGGATATAAATGCCGCAGACCGGAATGGGGATACAGCTCTGTTTTATGCTGTCAAAAATAAAATTATTAAAACAGAAGAGGGGGAGGATACCTTTATAAGGCCTCTGCGGGATCCACTTTATGAATCGGTCAGGATTCTTATCAATGCCGGTATTGATGTACGAATAAAGAATAACAGAGGTGAAACGGCACTTTATTGTGCGAGAACCGGAGGACACTGGAAATGTGCAGGGCTGATAGCATCAGGTCTTGGTATTGAAATTACTGAAGAGGCATCTGAGGGTGGCATGCTGTGTGATGCTGCTCTGAGGATGAAAAATACCAGGACTCTTACTGGTGATATGTATGAAAAGCGTAAAGATGTATTTGCCAGGTGCGGCGAAGAGAGTGAACCGGGAGACTATGATGTTTCAGCTATCATGTTCCTGGGAGAATTCCTTTCAGCACTGGACCAGGGCAGCAATTGGGATTTCCGCTGTGAAAGGTTTTATTCGGACAGTATGGGGGGGAGGGCTGTAACATGGAAAATTGAAACGGCATCAATCTCTGTTGATCATAAAGTCTTAATGGGCCTTAATGAAAGCTGGCAGAGTGTTGAGGTTGAAACTTTCATTTTTGACCTGAAGGGTCTTCCTCCTCTTCTTGGCCTGTCCTGGGACGGTGAATCCTGCTCAGCCTTCAGCCCGATGGAGGTGCGTTTTTCAGGGGTGGATGAAGACCTTATCCGGAAAGCAGCAGACATAGCTCGCAGACTGTACCGAAGTGTTGATATCAGCTGCAGCCGGTTTAGAAGCGCGCCTCGGGGATTCCCCGGTTATGAAGGGGTAAGCCTTCAGACCCTCTGTGGATTCAGGGACACTGGTGCAGAGCTTATTGATGCTTTAAATGACGGTTCAAAAAGGAGAGTCTCCGCACTTCTTAAAAAAGGTACTGGGCCTGAACTTTTTGATTCCAATGGGGATCCGTATATTATGATTCCGGTATTATCTGAAAGAATTGATCTGGTTGATCTTTTTCTGAGTAACGGGGCATATATTGATGCGAGGGGCTGCTACGGCTATACGCCGCTGATTAAGGCTATCTGTTACGGAAAGAGTAAATCAGCACAATACCTGATAGAAAAAGGAGCGGATGTTAATGCAATGGACAATGAGGGCTATACGCCTCTTATGCTTGCCCTTAATGAAAAAAATGACGACATTGCAGCGCTGCTGCTTGACAGAGGGGCTGATCTGAATGCCGTTGACAGTAATGGCGGTACGATTCTTATCTGCGCATGCAGGGCTGGCAATATAAAACTGGTAAGAAATTGTATTGAGTGCGGTATAGATGTAAACAGGTGGAGTTCTCTGGGGTATTCGCCTCTTAATGAGGCTATATATGAAGGATTTACAGATATCGCCAGGCTTCTCATTGAAACCGGTGCAGAGGTTGATCACCCTTATACAAACAGGTCTAAGCCACTTCATCTCGCTGCTTCAAAGAATAATTCTGAAATAATTACTATTTTAATCAATAAAGGTGCAGATCTTGAAGGTTATGCGGATAACGGGATGAGAGCTCTTCATTTCGCGGCGTACAATGGAAGCACTGAAACAGTCCGGGCTTTACTTGAAGCCGGAGCCGACAGGCTGTCTAAGGACAGGGAAGGTAAAACCCCGCTTGATTATGCTGTAGAAAAAGGGCATAAAAAGATTGCGACACTTCTGAAGGACTGACTCTTATCTGAATTAACTCCATGTTTATGAGAATGTTTGATTATTTAAAAGGGATAATTGAATTTATGATGCAATAAATTTCGCGTTATGTCGATAATAATGTAGAGCGGAAATCTATTCGTAATAAATATGGTCAGGATGAGAAATTTTAAACCGGTAATCATTATAATTGTTTTTATACTTATATCCGGAATCAGTCAGGTCTATGGGAAGGATATTCATGTTTTCCGTGTGCATCTTCATACGGATAAACTCAAGTTTTATAATAATGATGAAATAATTGTAAAAATAAGTATAAAGAATGTGTCTGATGAGCCTGCAGTGTTTTATATCTATGACTCACCGGAGAGGATTGATATTTTTGACCGGAAGAGGGGGGATACTTCCGATTATACAACATTTAAGCCTGTTGTGTATGATATGAACGGAAAAAATGCAGAGCTTGTTGTCCCTTATATTACTTCTGATAAAAATGCAGCAGAAACACTATCCTGGATGATTAAAAGAGAAATTAAACTGGGGCCGGGAGAAATTTTTACACACAGCCAGAATCTCAGACGGATTTACGACATTCTTCCTGAAAAAAATTATCGCCTGAAGCTTCATTTTTTCCCATATGTTGGTGATAAAGATGATGAAAATCAGGTTGTTGTCAGCAGTAATGAGATAAAATTCAGGGTATCAAGGGATAAATCATATGAAGCATTTAAACCTAAAGACCCGAATTCTGTAAGGCTCAGCCCGTCGGAGGTGGTTCTTCTTCTTATAAATGCGGAGAGAGAGGGGAGTACTGAAAGAGCAATTAAATACCTTGATATCGATAAATTCATTCATTCATATCCCGATTTCTCCCGCAGATATGATATTTCCGATGATACAGATAAAAAAAATATTGAAAAAGAGTTCATCCGTTACCTGATTAATAAAAGGGATGACCCACTTGCTGAGTACAGAATCGTCAGTGAAGAGATTGATGCTTCAGGAATAACAGCTTATGTATCTGTTGAGGCAAAAAGAGAGGGACTGATACGTCCGAGCCGGTTCAGATACGTTTACAGACTTGAAAAGAATGCGGAAACCGATTATATATGGCTTGTAGCGGGTCTTGAAGCTTTAGTTATAAGGGATGTTAGAAAATGACAGAGATATTATCACAGGATGAGATAGATGCCCTGTTGACCGCCATTTCCACCGGCGAGGTGGACACGTCGGACTATACGGCGGTAAAAGAACAGAAGAAAGTCAAAATTTATGACTTCAGAAGGCCTGATAAATTTTCAAAAGATCATATCCGTACGCTGCAGATGATGCATGAGACATTCGCGCGTCTCACTACCACAGCGCTCTCCGCGCAGCTTCGTGCACTTGTGGGAGTTCACGTTGCATCTGTTGACCAGCTTACATATGAGGAGTTTATCCGCTCCATCCCGAACCCGACAACTCTTGCTGTTATAAATATGGATCCGTTAAAGGGTTCTGCTGTTCTTGAGATTGACCCCTCTATTACTTTTACAATAATCGATAAACTTTTTGGTGGTCTTGGTGAAGCTACAAAGATAAGCAGGGAGCTTACAGATATTGAGCTTTCAGTAATGGAAGGTATTATCGTAAGGATTCTCGGGAACCTCCGTGAGGCGTGGTCTAACGTAATTGACCTGAGGCCCAGGCTCGGGAACATTGAGACAAATCCTCAGTTTGCGCAGATTGTTCCGCCGAATGATATGGTGGTTCTTATAACTCTTGAAACAAAGGTGGGGGAGGTTGAAGGTATGACCAACCTCTGTATCCCTTATATCTCAATTGAGCCTATAATATCAAAACTTTCTGCCCAGTATATGTATTCCAGTATCAGAAAGGGTATCACAGATGAGAACCTCGGGATTATCCAGAGCCGTCTTGAAAATGTAACTCTCCCTGTTGTTGCTGCAATAGGTAATGTTAATATCTCTGTGCAGGAGGTCCTTGAACTTCGTCCCGGTGATGTAATAAAACTTCCTGAAACAAAAGTGGGAGATGACATGATCCTCACTATCGGAGGGAGAAGAAAATATAAATGTACCCCGGGTCTTGTCTCCAACAGGCTTGCTGTTAAACTTGGCGAGAGAATTGAAGAGGTGCCTGATGAGCTTCTTACATCAAGCAGGAGTGAGGATGAATTCTAAGATAGATAGAATTATCATAAATTTCAGAAAAAGCCGGCAGAAAGCGGCTTTTTTTTATTTTCCGGAGGTGGTTTAATTTAGTATTATATTACTATCATTACTTGTAAGGATGTTCCTGATTGCATAACACTATATGTTTTTATAACAGAATAATGAAATACATCATGGTCATAATCCTGCTATTCAGTATTACAGGTATCAGATCTGCTACTGGAGCAGATAAAGTTGTTCTACAGCTCAGGTGGTTCCACCAGTTTCAGTTTGCAGGATATTATGCGGCTCTTGAAAAGGGATTTTATTCAGATGAGGGTCTGGATGTTTTTATTGAGCAGGGTGGAGAAGGTCGCGATCCTGTTGCGAGAGTTTTATCCGGTGAAGCGGATTTCGGAACAACCAATTCAGAAGTTCTTCTGCACAGGCTGAGAGGGGATCCGCTGGTAGTGATTGCGGTTATATTTCAGCATTCATCTCTTGTAATGCTGACGTACGCGGAATCCTCTGTGTATAATCCCCAGGATCTTATTGGTAAAAAGGTAATGATGATGCCCGGAACACGGGATATTGAAATTCTTGCTATGCTTCAGAATGAGGGTATCCCCTTTGATAAAATTCATCGTATTGACGCACGATTTAAAATTGAGGATTATCTGGATAAAACAATAGCAGCCCAAAGCGCTTATATCACCAATCAGCCGTTTTATTTGCAGAAGATGAGATTCCCTTACCGGATTATTTATCCGATGAAGTATGGCATAGATTTTTATGGCGACTGTATATTTACTTCGGAGAAAATTGCTAAAAATAAACCTGCTCTGGTTAAAAGATTTCACAAGGCCAGCATTAAAGGGTGGGATTATGCCATGTCAAACAAAGATGAAATAATTAATCTCATTCTTAAAAAATATAAAACCGGGAAAAGTCGCGAGCATCTGTATTATGAGGCAGAACAAATGGAGAAGCTGATTCTTCCGGGACTGATACAAACCGGGCATATGAATCCTGGAAGATGGCAGCATATTGCCGATACTTTTGTCAGGCTTGGCATGGTGAAGCCGGGATACTCTCTTGAGAATTTCATTTTTGATCCTGATCCCAAGGTCGATTATAAAAGATTCAGGAATATGGCTATTATATTTGTTTTACTGGTTGCCGGGATTTCTCTAATAGCTGTTACTCTTCTTTCTCTTAACAGGAAGTTGCATGAAGAGATAGAAGAGCATTTGCAAACAGAAAAAAATCTTAAAGAAACAAATGTAAAACTGGAAAAGGCACTAGATGAGGTCAAAACTCTCAGGGGAATAGTACCGATCTGTTCAAACTGCAAGAAAATCCGTGATGACGCAGGATATTGGCATGAGGTAGATGAATACATTAGTACTCATTCCGAAGCTGAATTGAGTCACAGTCTTTGCTCAGACTGTGTTAAACTTCTCTATCCGGAGACTGATATTGCAAAAAAATAATAAAAATGAATGCTTGTAAGCTATTTGGAAATTCTGTTCAGGTACGGCATAGGGTCAACAAACTCTGTTCCTATCTTTACCTGGTAAAAGCAGACATATTCAGTTGTTTTGCCTGTGCGGCCCACATAGCCGATTACTTCTCCCTTCAGTACCTTCTGCCCCGGTTCAACAGATACCCTCTGGCAGTGGCTGTAGGATGTAATAAATCCGTATTTATGCCTAACAGAAACAGTCAGCCCGAGATTCGGATCCCATTTAATCTCGCTTATGTTCCCCGGAGCAGTTGCTCTGATCTCTGAGCCGGGAAATGCTTCAATGTCTATCCCGGAGTTGAATTCAGTTTCAAAAGTATATGGTGAATTTCTGTATCCATAACGTGACACAATGTATCCATCTACCGGCCATACTGATGGTGTATTCTCTATGATTTTTTTTCTGTAATTCAGGAAATTTTTTATTTTTTTAACCACATCTTTTGTTGTTTCAAGTTCCTGCCGGACTTCCTGAACATTAAGAAGCTCAATAGACGGAGCCCCCTGCTCGCCGGTTGTGCTTTCAGAATCGGGATTGGGATTCGGGTTAGGAACTCCACCCTTTGCCCAGAGTGAATCTATATTGCTGTCAGGTGTAAGTGAATAGAGATAAGTGAGTTCAGGCTTAAACTTCTGAAATATATCGTGGAGTTTGTTAATCTCCTCTTTGTAAATTTTTATCTGTACCTTTGAATCAGCACCATCCCTTTTCAGTATTGATACTTCTTTTACTGTGGATGAATGATTGATGATTAATATGGATGTAATAATAACTGTAATCACAACAAAAGTAACGATGGATGAAATGGTAAAAATTGATATATGGAAGTTGACGATTTTTTTTTCGGAATGAGGGATAAACATGACAGTAATTCTCTCCTGTCCTTTCTCCCTGAATTTTTTCCATGAAAGCTCAATTTTTTCTTTGATTCCGGAAAAATGATCAATCAGGAACTGCCTGGCATCCTGCTGCAGGTCCTTGAGGTCCGTATCTTTAAAAGGGTTAATAGCCATTTTATTTTCTACACTATTATGGTATAATAAACTATATTATTCTGTCAATTCTAAAAACAAATGTAAAGAAGAGTTTTAATATTAAAAATAAATATATAAACAATTTTGGGCTTTTTTACAATATCGGCATGGAATTGTCAAGTGCATAAGTAAAAAAAGGTGAGGCAAGGGGGAGATTTATCTCCCCCTCTATTACCAGAAGGCCATCATCTGTTCTTTTAATTTGTCTGCGGTATCTTTCCCCTTCAGAATTTCAACAAGCTTAAGGGCAAAGGGGAGAGCACAGGCAGCGCCTTTCCCTGTTATTACTTCTCCATCTACTGTCACTGGTTCAGATGTGAAATTTCCTGTTTTTATTTCATTTTCATAGCCGGGATAGCAGGTATAATTTTTACCTTGAAGTACTCCGGCCTCTGCGAGAACTATCGGTGCAGCACATATTGCTGCTGTAATCCCGCCTGCTTCATTAATTTTCTGAATCAGTTTTATAATCCGCGTGTCTTTTTTCAGGTTAGTGCTTCCGGGAATGCCGCCGGGGAGCACAATGCCGTTAAATTTATCATCTTCACCAATGACTGTGTCCGCAGTAATTGAGATCCCATGTGAACCTGTAACTAACGGCATATGAAGGGACGCAGTGACTGTGTCAATTCCCCCTCTTCGCAGAGTATCAATTATTGTTACTGCTTCTATCTCCTCAAAGCCCTCCGCGAGGGGAATTAGTATTTTCATGCTTTTTTCCTTTATCTTAAAGTTTCAGCGGAGCACCGCTCTCTTTAACCTGTGTCAGTTTTGCTTTAAGATCGTTTTCAAGCTTTGTTATCTCAACTTCGGCCTGAGCGCGTTTTGTGCGTCCCTCTGCCTGAATTTTAAGAGTTTCATCTATGGTGGAGATCAGGCTTTCATGAACTTTTTTCAGAGTTTCGATCTCAACAATACCTTTTTCAGATTCCTTTGCGATATCGATGCTGCTGGTTTTAAGGAGATCGGCATTTTTAGTAAGAAGGTCATTTGTTGTTGATGAAACCTCTTTCTGAAGTTCAAGGGCCTTTTTCTGCCTGAATAGAGATATTGCGATAACTACCTGATTTTTCCATAATGGAATTGTGTTAAGTATTGAGCTTTGAATTTTTTCCACAAGGAGCTGGTCATTATTCTGTATAAGTCTCACCTGCGGAAGTGTCTGTATGGAGATCATTCTGCTCAGTTTCAGATCGTGAACTTTTTTCTCGAACCTGTTGATCATCTGGGAGAGGTCCTGCACCTTCTGTGCATCAAGAGTGTCTTTTGATGCTTCAGCTTTTGCTTTCAGCTCCGGTAAAGTTTTTTCCTGGAGTTCCTTAAGTTTGATTTCTCCTGCGAGTATATATATCTCAAGCTCCTTCATATATTCCTTGTTTTTTTCATAAAGGGCATCAAGGAGAGTTATATCTTTCAGAAGCTGCATACGGGCCTTTGAGAGTTCGTCAGTGATCTCCTCTATATGATGTTCGATAGACTGATACTGGGCAATGAACCTTTTAGCTCCGGAGACAAGACTTCCGAGCAGTGGTATTTTCGACATAAAACTTTCACTTGAAAGAGAGCCCACATCAAGGTCTTTTACTGTAAGCATTAAATCTGTAAGTGTCTTACCTACGTCTCCCGCGTCTTTTGCTTTCACCTGCTCAAGCACGTTGTCGGCAAAAGTGGAGATATTGCTCTGGGCTCCAACTCCGTACTGGATGATACCCTGAGAATCGTTTATATCAATTGAAGCTGCAATCTGTTCCACCTTCTGCTTCTGGTCAGGTGTAAGATCATTTAATGAAACCTCTTTTTTAATTTCCTGAACTGCTCCTTCCATATTGTCCCCCTATCAGGTAAAATTTTCATGTAATGATTGTTTAATCTATCCCTCGAGCTTAATAGTCTTCTCCAGGACTTTAATCTCTGTATTAAGATCGAGAAGATCGTCCTCTAAAAGATTGTGCAGCTGCTTTGTGTAAGTATCCTTTATCGAATCAAGAACATTCTCAACGTTAGAAATAGCAGCATCTATTTCACTGTTCCTCTCTTTTTTGCTTATAAGATCCACATATTTGTTAACAATTTTTTCCGTTGTATCAAGATAATAATTAATAAATTGCTTTGCCTTTGTCAAATCGTCAGGATTTTTCTGTATATAGTCAAATATGTCGAGTCCGGTTTTGCAGATATCCTGAATCTTGACAGCTATTTCATTGTCAGCAATGAGCCTTGTCTGTGATCGTATATTCCGGAGACGTTCGCTCCCCTCTTTTACAGCTTTCTCAACCTGTATTGAACGGAAAGGATCACCTTTTGTTTCAGGCTTTTTACTCCTGTTCTGTATAGATTTCACAGTCCTCCATACAATATAGTATATAAGCAGGCCTACAAGGTTTGCGAGAAGAATGGATCGGCTGTAGATGATATCGTAAAAGAAATAGCCTGAAGCAATACCTGCAATTAATGAGAGGAGAAGCCTTAAAAACATCTTTATTACCTCGCGGTTAGGTTTTTAAATGGATTCTGTAATTGGATTAAATATAAAGATTACGATATTAAAATAATAATAAATGTTTCAGGAATCAAGTTTAATTTTAGTCAATTTTTCTTACAATTGAGAGGATTAGGTCTTCAGCGGTTTTAAACAGTTCAGGCAGTTTATCGAACTCCTCTTTCGAAAAGCTGGAAAGTACATGGTCTGCCACATCCATCTGAGGATTGACCGGCCTCCCTATTCCGAAACGGACTCTGTGGAAATCGGGGCTTCCTGCTTCAGCAATAATTGAACGGAGCCCGTTGTGCCCTTTATGGCCTCCTCCGGTTTTAATTTTTATATCTCCAAAGGGGAGTTCCAGTTCATCGTGAATCACAATCAGTTCTTCAGGTTTTGTATTGTAGTAATCCATTGCTTTTGAAACAGACTGTCCGCTGAGATTCATAAATGTCTGTGGAAAAAGGAGGAGAGTGTCGCGGCCTTCAATTATTCCTGCGCCTGTTTCAGCACTGAAAGATTTTTTGTTAATTCTGATCCCCTTCGAAGAAGCAAAATACTCTCCGACCATAAAACCTATGTTGTGTCTTGTGCGTGAATATTTATTACCGGGATTACCCAGGAATGCCAGAATTATCATTTTATATCTCCGGGGACCGGTTTAAACGGATAGATCGAGTGAGCTTACAGCATCTTTCAGATCATTAAAAATCCTGATCCTTTTGTCAAGGCCTGTAATTTTAAACATCTGCATAATGTCGCTGTTTATATTGATTAAAGCGAAGTGTCTGTTGTTCTTTTCCGATTTGGTATAGTAAACCACAATTATTCCGAGTGAGGAACTGTCGATGAATGTCAGGTCTGTAAGATCAATAAGAATGTGGGATTTCTGTTCAACACATTTATTGACCAGAGTTTCAAAAGGTGAAATATTTTCGATTGAAAGCGTACCTTTAACGCTGATTAAGATATAATTTTCTCTCTGTTCTGAACTGACTTTCATTCTCATAACCGTTTAAATGTGAACCACATTTGTATTATCATTATCGTCATATAATACCGGAATATTCTCTCTTTGAAACTGTTTTTGATGTTTTTTTTCAATTTTTAATATCATATTGCGCATTTTTAAAGAAAAAACTATTTAAAAGAGTCAGTATTCCGTCATAATTTAAAAACAGATAAAATATTATAACATCTGATGTCAATGTAATAAATTTTTTTAAGAAAGTAAAGGGGAGATGTGTGAATATTAAAGTTGACATCTCTATAAGTGAATCTAACCTGACAGGGACTATCACAATCACACATTCTATGGGGCAATAATATGCCGAGAGCAAAAATCTGGGGCTTTCTGGCCGTAATACTCTCTGCCGGTCTGTTCGCGTTATCACTATTTTCCTTCTTTATCATCAATGACGGGGATTTCTCCTCATTTTCTTCTGTAAATTTAACAGAGCTGAACAGCTTTACATACTATTCAGCCTCAATACCCATTGCTGCTGTAACTCTATGGGTGCTTGCCACAGGGTTCTGGATAGGATGGGTAATTCTTACTATAAAGGTGGTGCCTCCAATGCCTGAAATTGTTGAAAAAAAAGATAACTCCAAGATAAAGGCGTTTTTTCTCTGTCTTATAACTGCAGCCCTTGCTGCTCTTCTTGTTTATGGAGTTTATATAAGAAGTTTCTGGTCACTCGCAGTTCCCGCACTTGTTATTTCAGCTGTCATACTCGGAGCGATCTTCTGGGTCGGTATGGCTATAATTACAACAAGAGCTACGCTGCCGGTAAATAAAAAGTAATAGTTCAGACTGAAGCCTATGAGAGTTCTTATTGTCGGCTACAGAGGGAATCCCTACTGCGGGGGACAGGGTATCTATATATACAATCTCTCAAAGGAGCTTGCAAAGCTCGGTGCGGAGATTGATGTAATTGTAGGTCCCCCTTATCCTGACCCCCTTGAAGAGTGGGCAACAGTTTATAAAATTGAAAACCTGAACATCTGGTCTATTAAAACAAAAGATATTCCACTGGAAAAATTGAAGAGAATTTTTTCTCCCTGGAATTTCGCCGACTATGTTTTAACAAGGCTTCACATGTTTCCTGAAATGGAGACTTTCAGTTTCAGGACTTTTTTTGCTTTGAAAAAAATTCTGAAAACAAAGAGATACGACATTATTCATGATATACAGTCTCTTGGATGGGCAACTGTTCCTATGAAGGGTTACGGAATACCTATAGTGACAACAGTACATCATCCCCTTACAAAGGATCGCGAAGCTGATCTTATGAGTAACCGGGGGCTATGGGACAAAACAACCACAATTCTCTTTTATCCTCTTGTTATGCAGAGCTTTGTAATCAGGAGACTTGATCGGGTTATCACTTCATTCAGAGAGGGGATAGATGAACTTCAGAAGGCCTTTGGCGTCAGGCGCGAGAGGGTTTCTGTTGTTTATAACGGGATGGATGTAGATATGTTCCAGAATACCGGGGAGAAAAGGGAGGAGAATGCTCTTCTTTTTGTGGGGAATACCGAGGACAGCAAGAAGGGACTTGTTTATCTCTTTGAAGCGATGACAATGCTGCCGGAAAATGTGACCCTTACAATTGTTGACGACGGCCCGCCAAAGAAGATGACTGCGGCGGATATGATAAAGAAGTATAACCTCGGGCACAGGGTTAAATTTACCGGTAAGCTCAGTTATGATGCTCTTGTGAGCATCTACAGCAGAAAGACAATACTTGTTATGTCTTCACTCTTTGAGGGTTTCGGGCTTCCGGCTGTTGAGGCTATGTCATGTAAAACTCCCGTTGTTGTAACAACAGCGGGGTCATTGAAAGAGGTTGTATCCCCGGATTGCGGTATACTTGTCCCTCCGAAAGATCCTGTTGCACTGAAAGAGGGGATCATTAAACTCCTTGGCGATAAGAAACTCAGGGAGAGGATGGGTGAAAACGGCAGAAAATGGGCGGTTGAGAATTTTTCATGGCCGGTTGCCGCAAAGAACACCCTTGAGGTTTACAAAGATGTAGTACGAGAGTACAGGAGCGGGAAATGAAGATATGCCTACTAACATACAGGGGAAACCCGTACTGCGGCGGTCAGGGTATATATACAATGTATATTGCCCGTGAGCTTGTTAAACTGGGGCATGAGGTACATGTTATACAGGGGCCGCCATACTTCCCTGAAATGGAAGGTGTGCATATACATTATGTAAGCAATCATAACTATTTCAATAAAAAGGAAGATTACATAAAGCCGCATAAGCCTTTTGCAACATTTAATCCTCTGAATTTTTATGAATTTGTGGCATCGAAGTTCGGCATATTTCCTGAGATTGAGACATTTTCTGTCAGGGCATTCCTTAAATTAAAGGAGCTTCAGAAAATTCATAAATTTGATATTATTCATGACAACCAGAATCTCGGTTATGGATTCCTGCTTATAAAACTTTTAGGGATTCCCTTTATTTCGACAATTCATCATCCGCTTTCAATAGACAGGTCCACATGGTTTGAGTATCCCTCGGATTTCAGACTGAAAATTAAACGGGTGTTATATTATCCCCTTATAATGCAGGGATTTGTGTCGCGCAGGCTGGACCATATAATTACTGTTTCCGAAGATTCAGCAATCGAAATCAATAAAGCTTTCGGTGTAAAGCAGGAGAACATGAGTGTTGTTTACAATGGACTGGATACTGAGATATTCAGGCCGATTCCCGGGGTTAAGAAAAAACCTAACAGCGTTATATTTGTGGGGAATGTCGAGGACAGAAAGAAGGGTGTTGTTTATCTTCTTAAAGCTATGACTCTCACAAAGAACAGGTTTCACCTGACTGTTGTTGACGGTGGCGCGCCTAACAGGATGTATGTGACAAAATGGATCGACAGGTTCGGTCTTAATGACAGGATACACTTTACGGGGAAGATTCCCGGTGATAAACTTATAGAGCTTTACTCGCAGCACCAGGTTGCTGTTTCACCTTCACTTTATGAAGGTTTCGGATTCCCTGCTGCTGAGGCAATGGCATGCGAACTCCCCCTTGTTTCATCAGACGGAGGCGCTCTCCCTGAAGTTGTGGGTGATCACATGGAAACAGGCTACGTTGTTAAATCACGTGACCCTTACGGCCTGGCGGAAGCAATAGATTATCTGCTGGATAATCCGAAGGAGCGGGAGAGGATGGGTAAAGCAGCAAGAAAAAGAATTACCTCGGTCTTCACATGGGAGAATGCGGCAAAGGAGATGGTTGAGGTTTACCGGGAGGTAATTAATGCTTACAGTTGATTTTGACAGGCTTGCGGTTCGCGAGGGTGATGTTGTGCTGGACGCGGGATGCGGACTGGGACGGCACTCCATTGAATTCATGAAAAAAGGTGCATCCGTTTTCTGTATGGATCTTGACCTTGACTCTCTTTTTAAAACGCGGTACACTATTGCAAGCATGATGAAGAGCGGAAATGCTCACGCAAAAAGTTCGTTTCTGACACATATTGGTGACGCGCTTAATCTCCCTTTTAAAGATGAAACTTTTGACAGGATAATCTGTTCAGAGGTAATGGAACATGTTAATGACGATTTTCAGGCATGCGCTGAACTTGCACGCGTTTTAAAAAAGAACGGGCGCATTGCGATTACTGTGCCCACATATATAAGCGAAATTGTTTATGATGCAATAACTTATGAGTACTTTACATCTCCCGGCGGGCACGTGAGGAAGTATCATCCGTCACAGCTTGCCGAGATAATGCGGGCAAACGGCCTTGAGGTTTATGCTGTGGGATTCAAACATTCATTCCATACTATATGGTGGATGATCCGCGGAGTTGTGGGCCTCCATAACGGTGAGCACCCGATCACTAAAGGCTACCATAAGTTTCTTCACCTGGGGCTTATGTCCAGGTTCATGCGAAGGTGTGAAGAGTTCTTTAACAACTTCTTCCCGAAGAGCATTGTGCTCTACGCCTGGAAGAAGTAGGGGGTATGCTTAAGATTTTTTTTCAGGGAGAGCAGCTATCCATCCCTTCCTGTTTTCTGTTGTTCTCCATAATCCGGACTCGCTGAGCTTTTGCAGTGACTTTTTACGCGATTGATGCCCGTCATCGATAATAAGCTTCCCGTCTTTTTTTATGAGCCTATGCAGTTCTGCAAGAAATCTTTGCGGTTCTTTTACCATGTGGAACATGTCAAGTGCATAAATAACATCAGCTGTTTCATCCGGCAGGGGGCATGAGTAATTATTAATTTTTACTGCTTTGACGTTTGCCAGTTCCTGGTTCTGTATCCTTTTGTTTACTGATTCGATTGCCAGTTCATGGATATCCGCTGCATAGACTTTCCCTTCAGAGCCCGCGAGTTCAGAAGTCTTTTTCAGATAACTGCCGGGGCCGCATCCGTAATCAATAACTGTATTACCTTTCTGAATTCCGAAAGAATTGAGTTTTCTGTCAAATGGTGTAAAAATGTCACGCAGTTTAAAAAGAAATGACATTATCCTGAAGCTGAAGTCGGGCATGCGGTCAATCCCTCCGCCGAAGGTTTTTTCCAGTAAATTCATATCAATCTCCAAATGTGAACTTTTATTCATGTTATTCGGTTAAAATATGAACCTTGGTTCACTTTGTCAATAATAATGTGAACTTTTTTTCATATTTTCTTGACTACGGGTAATAATGTTAAAAAATAACATCAGTTTTACCAGTTTAAAAATAAAGATAGGATACCTCATGAAATCAGATACAAGAATCCCCATACAGGAGAGGAGCATCGGGAAAAAACTGCAGATAATAGATGCAGGACTTAAGCTGTTCTCTGAAAAGGGATACCATAATACAAACACAAAGGAGATTGCTGCGGAGGCAGGTGTATCGATTGGAACATTTTATGCATATTTTGAAGATAAACATGATCTGTTTATGGAAGTATTAAAGGAGTATATCAACAAAATCAGTGGAGTTCTTTCGTCAATGCCTGTTGGTGATTATCTTCATCCGGGGCGGGAGAGGGAGTTTATTCTTCTTCTTATTGATACTCTTCTTGAAGCTCACAGCATTAGCCCGGCTTTTCATCAGGAGATAGAAGCAATGGTTCATTCAGATGATAAAGTAAGTAAAATAATGGATAACATGCGTGAAAATGCTCTTGAATTGACCCGTTCAATTTTAAAAAAATGGAAGTCAAATCTCAGGCCGGGAAATATCAATGCAGCTTCAATAATAATTCACCATGCTATAGAAGATATGGTGCATGCAATAAAATTTACTGCAATGGATGTAAAACCGGATATTCTTAAAAACGAACTGGTGGATATGATTTACAGGTATCTTTATGATCTATAAAAATAACAGAATATTTTTCTACGGGGGAAGAGGAAGATTAACGGCGTTTTTTTTGCATTTTTTTTCTTTTACGTTTAAAGATTTCAGCAGTTTCGGATTTAATAAGTGAGGCCGGATCCTGATTAAAGAGAATCCTCATAATCCTGTAAAGTTCAGGATTTCTTTTTTTCAGTTTTTCCGGCGATTCAAAAAAATATTCTCCTGAGACTGCCAGAAATTCAGCATGACCGCTCAACGCGTAGGGATTCATGTCAGAATGTCCTGACCGGATTAATCCGATCTCGGTCTCCCGGGCTTTTTTCCATTCTTCTATATTTTTGCTGTTGAGCATCAGTACCGGTAGCCCGTCAATTTCTCCATCCTCTTCATCAATCTTATGCATAAATTCATGAATTGCAGTATTGCTCCCATCCATGGCGCTGAAACCTTTGAAGAGTTCTTTTTTTGAGATAATAAGGGATGAGGTATTACTTACAACCATTCCCAGTATGTTCCTTTCGTCATCTGTGAAACTATAATCACTGTTGAACCTGTCAGGATAAACAAGAATTTCGCCCAGCGAGTTGTATTCCCAGTCGCTGATCCTGAATACCGGTATTACGGCGGCAGATGCTATCAGGAGTCGTGTGCTGTCGTCAACCCCGGTTTCAATCCCTGTAATAATTTTTTCATCGAGAAATATCTGCACCTTTTTCTCAAAGAGATATTTATCATCATCACCCAGTTGTTTATAAAATATTACAAGGTCAGATAGAATTGTTTTCCATTCTTCAGGGAAGGGGGCTGCAGCTATCCGTTTTCTTTTTCTGTATTTTCTTGTGATGAAAAGATGAGTTATGAAGAAAATCAATACAGCAGCAGTTATCCCTGTATAATTAATGCCCGGAAGAATTTTATTAAAGAAATATGGAGAGGCAAAGGCGGTAAAAACTGCAGCCAGGGATGATATTACCATTGAAAATATAAAATTAATTTTATATCTGCGGGTAAGAACAATTTCCATCCGGTTAATCATTTAAAAAAATCCCGGTATTGCTGAACATGATCTGATCTGAATTACTCAATTCTTTCTGCAACACAGCGGTATTCAGGCTGCATTGCATCGAGTCTTTCTCTGTTTTTCCCGGTGCCGACATAATTGAAATAGAGCTTCCCCTGTACAAGATATATTGTTCCCTGCAGTGTGTTGCTTTTTTTAAGAAAACTGGTATTGCTCCCATCGAAAAACATTCTCAGAGGACGATAGTCTATATTGTTCCCCCTGATTTTATAGTTCCCCTGTATTTCAACAATCCTGTCAGCATTGTTTATCATATGCAGTGAAAAGGAACCGTCATTGTTAAGTATCAGTTTTTCGTAACGCATATCCTGTTTAAGCAGGTATGGGGCTGTGTCTGTTACATCCCATTTCCCTATGAAGCCTGAACCCTTCTTTTCTTTTTTAATTTCGGGTGCTTCATCATAACTTGCGGATATAACTGTCATTACAGCACCGGATTTTGAATCGATTAATTTTACGGTTATATCAATTCCCTTTTCTGTCCTGTAAAGCCTTCCAAGAAGAATTGAATCAATCGATAATAATGTCCCTATCTTCGCAGCCTGGTCCTCCTCTGTGAGTCCGCTCATGGAGAGTTCCTTTTCTGATAAAAGGCTGCCCAGTTTTTCCCGTTCAACCAGGGTGAGTTTACCTGCTGCGGATATGGCAGCGGAGATTTTATCAGCAGCATAAATTCCGTATGTGGATCCGGAAAATCCATGTGTTTCAAAAGGGAAAACAGCCACTGTGCCATTCTTCATTCCGCTTTTAAAGCCGGATATTTTTAATGCAATTTCATTGAAAACAGCATCCTCTTTTTTTGCGTGAACTGCAGATGTCAGAAAAATAATAATAATGAGTACTGAAAATTTTTTCATCATAGCTCCTAACTGCCGGCCATAGTTAACCCGGATTATTAGCCCGAAGTCCGGGGATTCTTCTGCTGTAGACATTTAAATTAAATATTAAAAAGGGGGGTATGTCAAGCGGGATATTAGATCATGATTCCGGTTAGGGATTTTACCCGGGGAAATAAATTAATTCATGTGTTGTTGAATAAATTTTCAGGTTCAG
>DAISJZ010000064.1:0-18754 GCA_036821145.1 Spirochaetota bacterium | reverse complement strand
CGTGATGCTGCAGAGGAATCATGAACAGAATCTGTATAACATTAATAAAATAACTCATTACAACAGGCTTCTTCTTGTATCCCTGGTTCTCTGTGTTGTTTTTCAGGGGATAGTTCTCTTCGTATTGATAATAAAAATCACTCACAGAATATCAGGACCGGTTTACGTTATGTCAGGTTATATGAAAGAGATAATTGACGGTAAACTGCCGTCTCCGCGAGAACTGCGTGATAAGGACGGATTTAAAGATTTCTATGATCTTTTCAGGCAGATGGTTAAGGCTTTGCATATAAGAGAAGAGAAGCATCAGAAAAAAGACAGGTAGAATATCAGGCCTCCTGAAATAAAATTCTTGACCTGAAGATATGCAGTAGTTTATAATATTCTTTAATTATATATATCCGTATTGCCGGATTCTGTTTTAATTCTTTATCTAATCATATTGTAACTGAGTGGTTGATTGTATGTATAAAAAAATCCTTATATCATCTTTAATTTCTATTCTGATTATAGCTGCTTTATTTCTTTCTGCAGGTTCCGGTTATAAAGATCAAAGAGACATAAGACAGAATGTCAGGAATTATTTTCAGAGTGAAGAGAATTATACTGAGTATTTAAAGAATGAAGTTGTTTTTGAAGACATCAGTTTTGATTTTGTAAAAGTTGAGCGCGGTGATAATTTCTGGAAAATTGCAAAAAAGTATGGAATCAATATAGATACTTTAATCGGTGTGAATATTTTCTGGGAGGATCTCAGGGCAAGGTTGGGGCAGGTTGTGGTGGTTCCCTCAGAATCAGGTACAATAGAATTTATAAAAGACCTGGACCAGGTGGAAACCATTGCCGAATATCATGAAGTTGATACTAATGATATATTGATTCAGAAACTTCCTGCTTTCTATAGATTGTATTATAAATTTTTAAACGACAGAAAACCTGTTGCTGTTTTTATACGTGATGCCAAGCCCAGCACAAAAAATATGACAGAGAATCTCGCCGGGAAATTTCAGCGAAGGGAACTTTTCAGATCTCCCTTAGGGGGGAGGCTCAGTTCTTTTTTCGGTAAAAGAAAACATCCGATTTTCAAAAAAAACAGGTTCCATAACGGCCTTGACATAGCAGCTCCTCACGGCACTTTAATTGGTGCTGCCCGTGACGGTGTTGTTGTCAGTACAGGATGGAATGGCGGTTACGGAAAAGCTGTTACCATAGATCACGGAGACGGGTATAAAACTCTTTACGGGCATATGTCTGTAATTTACGCAAAGCCGGGTCAGAGGGTAAAAGCAGGAAAAATTATCGGCAGAGTGGGATCTACCGGTCTTTCAACGGGGCCCCATCTTCATTTTACGTTATGGCATAACGGCAGGCTTCTGAATCCAATGGATATACTCTGGTAGAATATGGAAAACTATGACGAAATAATTGCAAAAGCGGTGGAACTTTCTGAACTTATTAATAATCATGAAGTTACCCTTAAATACAGGGAAAGCCTGGAAAAGATGCAGAGAGATCCTGTTGCGCAGAAGCTTCTATCTGATCTTATACTTCTGGGTCAGGATATCAATGAAAGCCTTAGTTCAGGAAAAGCCTCTGACAGGCACGGGGCTGCAGAAATTGATCTTCTGAAACAGGAATTTGAAAAGAATGAAACTGTCAAAGAACATATATTGGCCCAGAGAGAGTACCTGAACCTGATAAACAGTGTGCAGGATAAGATAAAAAATCCCGCATAGTGATGATTTGTTTTAATCCTTGACTCCTGTCTTTCCGGCATTTCTAATTACCGCTAAAAACCGGAACACCATTTATGAACAGCACAAAATACTGGATAGCACTTGATAGGGTGCAGGGTATCGGCCCTGCATCTCTGAAAGAGATTTATAAAAAGATCTCAGATGCGGGATTGTCGATTTCTGATATATTTGATATCTCTCCTGAAGAGCTGAAATCTGAATTTTATTTTAATGATAAAATTGCCTCTGCATTCAAATCAGCTGCAGTTTTCTTATCCTCAGTGGAGGAGGAATATATGCAGCTTATAGATGCCGGAATTGATGTTCTCCCTTTTTTTTCTAAAAGCTATCCGGAGCGGCTGCATCATATTCTTGGAAATAATATACCCCCTTTTCTCTATCTTTACGGCAGCAGCGGTGTTCTGAATGAAAAGGGCGCTGCCATTATCGGAGAAAGTAAAATAAGCAGCAGGGGGGAGTTTATTGCCTACAGTGCAGCACGTGAACTGGCATCGAGGAATATCAATGTAATCAGCGGATTTGCTAACGGAGCAGATTTAACAGCACACAGAGCCGCTCTTGAGCATGGAGGGATTACAACTGCTTTTGTGCCCTACGGAATACTTAAACTTAATATTCCTGAATCCATCAGGCATGTTTATGACCCGTCGAGAATGGCAGCTGTTTCAATATTTTCTCCCGGCCATACTCCTGATATGTATGCGGCATATATCAGAAACCGGGTTATATGTGCGCTCGCAAGTGCGGTTTTTATCGTTGAATCCCCTGATGAAGGGGGGATTTTTGAGGCCGCAAAATCCGCACATGCGCTTAATATTCCCCTTTATACAACGGAGTATGCAGAATATCCGCCTACCGCTTCAGGCAATAAAAGAATTATGTCGGAGTTCGGAGCTTTGCCTGTGAGAGGTAAAAAAGTGGATAGCCTGACTCTGCCGAATATGGACAGGATTATTGCTGATGTTAAATTTAAATGAGAAGTTGACAGTTTTTCAATGCCTGTAAATAATGGCGACATCAATTAAAGAGGCTCTATTGATGAAGAAAATTGAAATAGTATCTCCTGCGGGGAACCTGGAAAAACTCCGATTCGCTGTAAAGTACGGAGCTGACAACATATATTTCGGCGGCAGTGATTTTAATTTAAGGGTACAGGCTGATAACTTTACAAACGACGATCTCCGGGAGGGTGTTGAATTATGCCGGCAGAATGGAGTTAAAACCACTTTTCTCCTGAACTCATACCTTCATGAGGAGGATATCAAAAATGCTGAATCCTATATCGGGATGATATCCTTAATGGGATTTGATTCAGTCATGGTTTCTGATCCGGGAATGATGATTCTTCTTAAAGAATCAGGGATTAAGGCTGATTTCCATCTTTCAACGCAGATGAATGTTCTTAATCATCTTGCTGTTAAGTTCTGGATGGATGCCGGGTTTAACAGGATTGTCCTGGCGCGTGAGACCTCCGCAGAAGAGATAAAGATGATTAAATATCACACAGGTGCGGAGATTGAAGTCTTTGCCCATGGGGCTCTCTGCATTGCATACTCCGGAAGGTGTCTCCTCTCCCGCTATCTTTCCGGGCGTGATGCCAACAGCGGTGACTGCTCACAGCCATGCAGATGGAAGTATTCACTCATGGAGGAGAAGAGGCCGGGAAATTATCTCGATATCATTGAACACACAAGAGGAACAGAGATCCTCTCTTCAAAGGATCTCTGTCTCATGGACAGGCTGGAAGAGTATATTGATGCCGGTGTTGACGCATTTAAAATTGAAGGGAGGATGAAATCTCTCTATCACTGTGCCAATACGACCCGTGTTTACAAACATGCTGTTAAACTCGCAGGAACACTGGAGTTTAACGAAAAAATGCCATTCTGGCTCGAAGAGCTTGACCTTATAAGTCACAGGCCCTACACTAATGATCTTTTTAATGAGTTCGGGGAATTCGGTTTTCACGGAATACCATACATCAAGAAAGCGTCATTCGCCGGCTACAGGTATGACGGTCCTGATGCTGCTGAAGAGGTAAAAGTTAAAACATTCAATCCTGTTTACAAAGATGAAATCTTTGACGGTATTTATCCTATTAAAGAAAAAGTAATTGATGACAAATACAGGGTAATAAAGATTACGGATGATGCGGGTAATGAAATCGGCATGGCCCGTCCCGGTACTATATGCACAATAAGATTCGATAAACCTGTGTTTGCAGACGCCATATTCAGAAAAAGATTATAAGGCATTAAGGAGTTTTACTATGATATTAAAACCTCCGGGAATTGAGGATATATTCCCTGACAGAATAAACAGATGGAACTTCGTGCTTAATAGCGCGGTTGACACATTCAGGACTTATAATTTTAAGGAGCTTATAGTCCCTGTAATGGAATTCACCGATGTTTTTGCCCGGGGAATCGGTACTGATACTGATATCGTATCAAAGGAGATGTTCACATTCGAGGACAGGGGCGGGAGGAGCCTGACACTCCGCCCGGAAGGGACCGCCGGTGTTGTAAGGGCCTATGTAGAGAATGGCGAATATAACAGGCTTTCTGTATGCAAGTTTTTTTATAACGGTCCGATGTTCAGAGCTGAGAAACCTCAGAAGGGGAGGCTTCGCCAGTTTAACCAGTTCGGAGCTGAGATTTTCGGCAGTACCGATCCCTATTATGACTACGAGATTATTTCTGTTGTTGATGAGATAACCAGGAGAGTGGGGATCGACTCCTATACAATACTTCTGAATTCAATCGGGTGCAGAGAGTGCCGTAGCGAATATATGACAAATCTTAAGGAGTATTACTCCTCCAGACAGGAGAACCTCTGCGCTGATTGTAAGAGAAGACTCAATACAAATCCCCTCCGTCTTCTGGACTGCAAAAATGAAGGCTGTGTCAGCCTTCGGAGCTCTGCTCCCGTGATAAAAGATCACCTTTGCGGTGAATGCAGAGATCACTTCGCAAAAGTTAAGGAGTATCTTGATCTCTCCGGAATAAAATATAAAGAGGATCCTTATCTTGTGCGGGGGCTTGATTATTATACAAAGACGACATTTGAGTTTGTCACTGATAAGTTAGGAGGCCAGAATGCATTTGCAGGCGGTGGCCGATACGATTATCTTGTTGAACAGTTCGGAGGTAAGCCTACACCCGGTGTCGGCTTTGCTGCGGGGATGGAGCGAATTAACCTCATCATTGAAAACAAGGATATTCCTGAAAACGGGATTGACCTTTATTTTATACATACAGGCGGTGATACTCTTACAAAATCGTTTGAGCTTTTAAACGGGATGAGAAAACAGGGTTTTTCGGCAGATATTGATCCTGAAGTAAAAGGATTTAAGTCCCAGTTTAAGCGTGCGGAGCGTGAAAAATCCCGCTATGTAGTAATTATCGGTGAAGATGAACTTGTATCAGGTTCGGCTACCGTGAAAAGCCAGAAAACCGGAGCACAGGAAAAAGTCCCGTTTGACAGGATCGCTGATTTCCTGGAAAAATAGCATTTTTATAATCCGGCATATAAAATTCGTGTAGTATTTTAAACTACACGAATTTTATATTTTAAACCACACTTTATTGTCAACATAACACCTTGCAAATCTTTAAAATCAGTTCTAATGTATGTAAAAAAAAAGAGTAAACGGGGGCCTTTTTTATGAATACTTTTCTATCCGAGTATAAGAATAAGCTGATCTCTGCTGAAAAAGCAGCTGAACTGGTTAAGTCCAAT
The DNA here is from genome assembly GCA_036821145.1 of Spirochaetota bacterium. Taxonomy (GTDB): domain Bacteria; phylum Spirochaetota; class UBA4802; order UBA4802; family UBA5550; genus UBA5550. The sequence continues at coordinate 13,256 of DAISJZ010000064.1, read as the reverse complement.
GATATAATCGATTATGGGATGTTTGCCACAAAACCGGTTGATTTTGATGTGGCGTTGAGTCAGAGAGTCGGCCAGCTTTCAAATGTATGTGTCCGGGGTACAGGAACTGTACCTCCATTCCCTGCGGTTATCCAGAATGATCCTGAACAGAAATCTTTTATGTATTTCAGCTGGTACTTCACACTTCTTGACAGGATGGCCGGAGATAAAAATCTTGCATGTCACCTTCCGTTCAATTATCATGAAGCAACATTGCTGGCGTATCACCATCGTGATCTGATACATCTTAAACCGAAAATCTGGGTTGCCCAGGTGACTCCAATGGACAGGAACGGCTGTTTTAATTTCGGACTGGGTAATTCGCATAACAGGGGACTTGCGCTCTGGGCAGATATAACAATCGTTGAAGTAAATGAAAACATGCCAAGATGCCTTGGCGGTAATGATGAATACATCCATATCAGTGAAGTTGATTACATTATTGAAGGGAAGAATACTCCGGTATTCACCACTCCGAAAATGCCGGAAGCATCACTTGAAGAGAAAAAAATCGCTGAATTTATTATGCCCCATATTGAAGACGGCTCATGTCTTCAGCTCGGTATAGGGTCACTCCCCAACGCAATAGGTGAGATGATCGCAAAATCAGATCTGAGTGATCTCGGAATACAGAGCGAGATGTTCTGTGACGCAATGGTTACAATGTATGAATCGGGAAAAATCACCAATGCAAAAAAATCTTTTGATATTAATAAGAGTACTTATTCTTTTTGTCTTGGTACGAAGGAGACCTACGACTTTATTCATGACAATCCAAGGACAGCTTCATGTAAAGTCCATCATACTAATAATCCTGACTTTGTAGCGACGAATGACAAGGTTGTCTCAATTAATAACATAGTTGAAGTGGATCTGCTGAGTCAGGTCTGCTCTGAAACCTCCGGATTGAGACAGATATCCGGTACAGGGGGGCAGCTTGACTTTGTAATTGGCGCATTTCATTCAAAAGGGGGGAAGAGCTTCCTCGCTTTCAAGTCAACCTACAAAGATAAACAGGGTAATCTGCACTCAAGAATAAAGCCTCTTCTAAAGCCGGGTTCTGTAGTTACTGTGCCAAGGACAATGGTCCAGTATCTTGTTACAGAAAACGGAATTTATAACATGAAAGCAAGGTCAGTATGGGGCCGTGCCGAATGCCTCATAAACCTTGCCCATGAAAATTTCCGGGAGGAGCTGATTAAATCCGCCCAGGAAATGAATATCTGGTCCAGAACAAACAAGGTGCCATTCTGATAAAAAAAGGATACCGGATGAGGCTATTATTTAGCCTCATCCGTTTTTTTGGCGCTTTCCAGAAAACGGATCTCGTTACCGATTATTTTTATTCTTGATTGAGTTTTCCCGTTATCATCCTCCCATCTGTCCTGCCTTAGAGATCCCATAACCATCAGCCGTTTACCTTTTGTAACATTTTTTGAACATACCTCCGCGATTTTTTCCCATGTTTCAACTTCAATGAAGGATACCCGGGGCGGCTCATCATTTTTTGAAAAATGATTAATTGCCAGGGAAAATGAGCAGACCGATTTTCCGGTTTTTGTTTTCCTTAATTGCGGCTCATGAGTTACAAAACCTTCAATAGTAGCATTTGAGTAATTCTGCATAAGGCCCTCCTGTGTTTTATATTACAGCCTGATAAACGCAGCTGTTTCTGGTTATAAAACGAATCCCGGGGCCTGCTTTTAAAAAAAAATTTTTTTTAGGTAAAATTTTAAAAATTTATGTCAAAAAAAGCAGCGCTGACTTGAATCAGACCTGTTTTTTTTATTAGTTATTATTGATTGACTGCTATGATTAAAAAGAAAATAGTAAAACTTTTAGGAACTGTGTCAGGTATAATAGCATTAAGCTGTTGCGCAGGGTCACCCCTTTATGCTTCTATTAAATATATAGCTTCCGGGTATTATAATAATTATCCCTATGAATATCTGAATAACGAGGGGAAACCTTCAGGCTTTGTTGTCGAACTCTTTACTGTCATTGCAGAAAAAGCCGGAATTAATTCCGAACTGCTTCTGCTGCCGCCTGAACGTATGGCCCGCATTATTGAAAAAGGTGAAACAGATATTATTGTAGGGGGAGTTGATAGCACTATTTATGAGGAGTACATATTTGCCGGTACAGCTCTTGAAATTCCATTCAGCTTTGTTGCCCGTAAAGATTCATTTATATCTGATTTCAGAGATTTGAAAAGGAGCCGGGTCGTTGTAGCCGGGCATGAAATTTTTTCTATTCCGGTATCCGACATAATCCGGAACAATTTTTATGCAGAAACATTAAATATAAATAATCCTGATACTGCGATGATGCTCCTTTCTTCAAAAGGTTGTGATGCGGTCTGTATCCGTGAATCGGGTTTAAAGTCTCTTATGCCGAATTATTTAAAGGATAATATTCATGTGCTTGAAGTTAATCCGGGGAGATTCAGATATGGTTTTTTTGTCAGAAAAGAAAATGAACATCTGGTGAATAAAATAAGGTCAGCGTTATCTGAAGTTCATGTCAGCGGGGATTATGGATCTATTTATGCAAAGTGGTTTAATAAAAATGATTACAAAGGTTTTTTTAATAAATACTTTTTTCAGATATGGTTTTTTGTAGCTGCGGCTGTTTTTATTCTGTTTCTATATATAAATTCACTTATTCTTAAAAAAAGGATAAATGATAAAACTGAAAATATTTTAAAAACAATAGATACTTTAAAAAAAGCAGAAGCTGAACTGCAAAAAAATGAAAAAAAATACAGAAATATTTTTAATAAATCTCCCTCAGGTCTCCTTATCCTGGATTCATCAGGTAGAATTATTCATTATAATGAAGCAGTTGAAAAAATTTTCGGAATAATTGATCCGGATGAGCTCATTAACCTTGATATTACAGAGAGTCCCAATGCAACAGAATGGTTCAAGGTAAGGTTAAAAAAATATCGTTCGGTCTCTATCGAATTCAGATATGATTTTGAACTTATAAAAAGCAACGGTTTTTACAAAACAAGCAGGGATGGAGCTATTATTATCGATTTGTCAATATTCCCTTTCATTATTCATACTGAGGAAGTTGCACCGGGATATATCTGTCATATTGCTGATGTGACACAAAGCAGAACTCTGCTCCGGCTTAAAAATGAAACTGCAAGAAGATATGAAGTAATATTTGATTCAGTACGGGATGGTCTCTGGGAGTGGAACCTTGCAGATGATAGTATAAGCATAAACAGGCAGTTTGTTAATCTGCTGGGGTACCGGAAGGAACATCTGCCGGAAACATTTTCCGGGATTTGCAACCTGATACATCCTGATGATAGAGAAGACCTGTGCCGCATTATACATGAAAAGATATCAGTGGGGAGATCCTTTGCAGTTGAATTCCGGATCCGCAAAAATGACGGTTCATGGTTAAAGCTCAAGAGCAGGGGAGATGTTGTTCAATGGGATCATGAATTAAAACCGGTTACAGTTATTGCAACACATACAGATATGACGCGGCTGATGCAGATTGAAAAAACAGATATGGATAATCTTTATATGGAAAAAAAGAATAGTGAAAATTTTAACGGGTTTAACCGGAGTGAATCTTTCGACGGGAGAAAAGCGCTGATTGTTGATGACAACTGTCTTATTACGCTTCACCTTTCTGATCTGCTGACCCGTATGGGTTTTCAGTGCGTTAATGCCATGAGCGGTTTTGAGGCCATAGAAATAGTAAAGAAAGATAGTGAATTTGATGTTGTGCTTCTGGATCTTGAAATGCCTGAACTTGACGGCATGACTACCATGAAAATCCTTAAAGATATTAAAAATGATATATCTGTTATTGCTAATACAGGGCATTGTGATTTCAATTGTACAGATGACCTGATTTGTTCAGGGTTTGATGATGTTATCAATAAACCTGTCCATGAGCTGGTTCTTATGGAAAAAATAGGAAAACTGTTCGCCTCTTCTAAGCAGGTTTCACAAAGCTGAAAGATGCTATTAAAATATATCATTTTATGCATAAAAAACAGCTCTACGGACATCACCTTATAAAATTGATTGATTTCCTGAAAACCTAAATTATATTGTAACTATTAAATAAAAAAAGTATTATGACGTAAACTTTGAAGACTATTAATGTGGAGGATAAAAAAGTGAAAAAAATTTCAGTTATTATTTTTGCAATGATTCTGGTTATGAATGTTTCAGGCTGTAAAAAAGAGGAAGCGGCAAAAACTGTTGCGAATAATGGTATTATAAATTTCATGACCGGTGATGTTACAGCAACAACAGATGGTAAAACGATAAAAGTCAATGTGGGAGATGCGGTCACACAGGGAATGGTTATTAAAACAGGAGCAAAATCTGTAGTAGATATCTATTTCAATAGCAGCGTAATCAGGATACTTGAAAAAAGCAGCGTTGTGATGAAGGAACTTGTTAAGGATCTTCAGTCAAACAAGGAACTTTCTGAGTTTTATGTAGAAAACGGTAAACTTTTTTCCAAGGTTTCCAGAAAACTCGTTGAAGGTGAAAAATTCAGCGTTACATCTCCAACAGCTGTTGCCGGTGTCAGGGGTACAGAATTTCTTGTTGAAGAAGAGAATGGCAAAAGCAAGATATCCTGTATTGAAGGAACTGTTGCAGTTAAAGAACCTGAAAAAGCTGATACAGAATATGTTCTGGTTGAGGCAGGAAAAGAAGCTGAAATTGAAAAAGGTAAACCTGTATCTGTAAGTGACCTTAAACAGCAGAACCTTGAAAACATACGCAGAATTAAAGAAGAGATTAAAGAACTCAGGGAAGATATCAGAAGAAAATTTGAAGAACAGCGGGAAGAGATAAGGAAAGCTGTTGTTGAACAGAAAGAGGCCAATAAACAGAGAGTCGAAGATCAGAAGGCCATGGATAAGGCTAATGTTGAAGCAATAAAGGGTTCAACAAAAGAGCAGGCAGAACAGATTAAAGGTGATATTTCCGGAAAACAGGAAGAGGCAAAAGAGGCTGTGAAGCAGTTTGAAAAGCCTGATGTGAGCGGTGCCAAGCCTACGATAAAGAAATTTGATGTTAAAAAGCCTGGTTCAGAAGAATAAAATGTAATAGCAAACCTCTCTCCTTCCCCGTATTTTTATGGGGAAGGGCGGGATGGGGTGTTTTACCAGCTGCTCTCCCAGATTTTTTTCAGTTCAGCTTTCCATTTCCTGTTTTCAAATACCTTTGCTCTCCATGTCTCACCTGAGGTGACTTCGCTTTCAAGAATTTTCAGGGCTCCTGCATAGTCAAATTCTTTCCACATAGTTCCGGCTTTAAATATATATTCCGGTGATTTTGTCCTGAAGAGATTAACTATAGCTGAGCTGTAATCAAAGACCTTCCAGTGTGCTCCTGCGTAGAAGATGAATTCCGGATCAGAAATATCCATGAGGAGCCGGAAACCTTTATCAAAGTTAAAATTTTTCCACTCCTTCCCGCCGTAGTATATATGCCTCGCGCTTTTAAGTCTCCCCAGCGCATCAAGTCCAAGCTCGTAGTCATAACCAGCCCAGAATCTCCCGGCTCTGTAAAGGTACTCGGCGTTTCCGGTTTTAATAAAAAAATCTATTCCTCTGCTGAAGTTGAATGATTTCCAGAATATCCCTGATTTATGGATATACTCAGGATCTCCGGCAATTATGAGTTTATCCAGGCCCCGTTCATAATTAAAGATATTCCAGTGCCTCCCTGCAAGGTAGATGGCTTCCGGATCTGACAGGCGCAACAGCTCATCGATGTTGTCCGTACAGAACCTGTCACCATGTTCAATCCCCTCTTTATATATTTCAAGAGCCCGGGATTTGATGCTTTCAGTCATCCCCTCCCTCCTGACTGCCTGAGCCGTCTTTCAGGTTTTGTTGTGTTTATCTTTATACTCCTTCCAAAGGGGGGAGTAAATTTTTCATCCCTGTTTTCACTTATCAGCCACAGGGTATTTCTGTATTTTTTTAACCGGTCCATGTCGTATATATAGCCGTCAGTTATAACAATGAGGAGCTCGCTGTGGTTCTCCATATAGCTGTTGAAAAGCGATGCGAAATAGGTGGTTCCGCTGCTCCCTGTTTTTATATACTTCCAGTCACCCTTTTTATATTCATAGGGCCTCCCGTTCCTCTCCGATTTAACAAAAAAGTTTCCTTTTTTTTCAGGAACAAAAATAGTTTCATCTATGCAGAGGAGGTAAACCCTGAATTTTTTAAGAAGAGCTTCTATAATTCCGAATGCTGATTCAATGTCACCGGGTTTCATTACCATTGATCCTGAAACATCAACAACAACAGTAATTGCCTCCCTGTCCTTGAAAGCTCTCCCCGGTGAATATATCCCCTGTGAAATGTAGCGTCTGTTGAACTTGCGGGTTGTATATTCCCACTCATTAGACTGGGCGGTAATATCAACTATACTTTTCAGTTTCTCCTGCCATGTAAGGTCTGTTTTTTTTGGCGCTGATATAAGTGATGTCACCTCCTGAAAGATCCTTTCTTCCCTGCATAATTCATCTTTGCGCGCGAATGTCATAAAGTGGTTCAGTTTCGACTCCGCCACATTGAGGTCAGTTTTCCTGTTCATTATATGTACGCCGGTTGGTACAGGATCGCCTCCGTCTGTTTCAAACATAAGGCCGTCCATATTTTTTATGCGTGTATATTTTTCCATGGGAGCTTTGTTGTATGTCAGGTCAAGGGAGTTAATTGCCTCAGCCAGTTCATCAATGCTGCTTTTTATCTGCAATCCGAAACCTGAGCCGCTTTCAGGGGGATTGTTGAAACGGAACTTTTTTATCTCCTCCTGCGGAAGCCCTTTCAGCCAGATGTATAGCTCCTCCCATATGGGATCAAAGTTCTCAGTCTCTTTAAAAAAATCTTCAGGAATTACCGGCAATCCTGCAGGGAGTATAAGTTCCGGCACATCATTGAGATACTGTGTTTTTCTTGAAAAGAATGTTTTCCGGTTATCGCCTATATATGAATTAATTATCATGTCCTGTGCAAGGTTCTGAAGATAGGTGTTCCCATCCCTGTTCCCCCTGTGATCGTGGTTCAGAACAATATGAAGCATTTCGTGCACAAGGAGACCTGTGAGTTCATCTTCTCTGAGCTTTTCAATAAAATCTGAATTGAAGAAAAGTGTCAGCCGTGATAAGTATACAACAAGGGCAAGGGTGGGGAGGTTTTCGTCAGGTATTAAGTCAACTCCCTGGTAGAAATATGATGCAAACCTGCTCTTCTGCCACAGCGATTCAAGAACACTCTCCAGTTTAACTGTTTCAGGCAGGGCATTCATCAGTTAAGCAGAGACCCGTATTTTTCTTTCAGTTCAAGGATAACCTCATGTTCCCCGAGAGATTTGATCGCCTCAGGGATGAGGGAGAATATGCCGCACTCCTTCATAAGGAGAAAGAAATATGCCATACGTATATCACCCCTTGAATACCCTATAAATTTAAGTATATTGCCAAGTATCCTGATATCATCAGTTGTCAGTTTTCCTGATGTCTGTATTGCTCTCTCCTTCATTACCTCAAGGGTGCCGTTAAGGGCCCAGAGAAGATCCTCTGAGGATATTTCACGTTTTTTAAGCAGAGAGAGTTTTGATTCATCACCACGGAGTATGTCATCCGAGCTTATCTGCCTGGGTGCAGTAAGCTGCATTATGAAATCGGTTCCTGCAATATTACCAATGAGTGAATATACTGTTTTTTCAAGTGTGCTGTCAGAGCTCTCTGCGAAGAAAGCTTTGAGGGATTCATCGGTATCCAGTTTGTATGAGTAGTTCAGTGCATTGGATACCTGGTGCCATCCGCGGGGATTGGGGTTTATATTCTGTTCATCCCAGAGCCTCTCCGGGAAGGTTGAAATGTAACGGAGGATTGAAGGGTGAATACCTTCAGCATGTCCCCATGAGAGCCAGTCCTCTGCTGAGGGCTTCAGGTGGAATATGGCGAGCCTTCCGTCAAGCGCTGAGTCGTCGAATTCAGTAATTGTTGTGTCGTCCTCTTCTCCTAAATTTCCAGCAAGGATAATAGATGTTTCAGGGGGGAGGAGGTGCTCCCCGCATTTATTCTCGGTTATTATCTGGAAGAGGGTCTGGATTACAGTGGGGTGCGCCCTGTTTGATTCATCAAGGAACCAGAGAATCCCTTTGTAACCTTCAGGCACCTCTGCAGGGGGGATGAATCTCGGTCTGAAATAGATCATCTGTTTTGATTCATGATCCGGGACAGGGTATCCTCCAAGGTCAACATTTTCCTTGAATGCAAGCCTTGTGTCAATGAACCAGTAGTTCATCTCCTCAGCGATCTGCTTTACAACAGCGGATTTCCCCACTCCGGGGTGTCCTAAAATTTTAAGGGCGTAGTTCAGGTTTGATCCTGCTCCCAGGTATTTTTTAATTATATCGCCAAGTTCATTTACTGTAATTTCAGAAGCTGTCTTTTTCAAAATAATACCTCAAATCACTGTTTAAGAGTCGTTATAGCGACCGTTGTTACCATTGAAAGAGAGGCGTTCTCATTGTCCAATTATTTTTGTAAGTTTTATACATCGTAATTGTGAAGTTATAAATCCTCTGAGCAAAAAAAAAATTTTAAATAAGGATAGCCTCTAACGTAGTAATTTTAAAACCAGTTAAACTGGTGTAGAATATTCGTTTATGAATGATAACTGATTTAAGTTAGAGGAGAAATTAAATGTCGGAAATTGTTCCAGTTGAAAACATAGTGAATAAAATATATCACTTTCGTGGAGTAAACGTCATGCTTGACCGGGATCTCGCGGAGTTATATGGAGTGGAAACAGGTCATCTTAAAAGGCAGGTAAACAGAAATATCAATCGATTTCCGGAAGATTTTATGTTCGAGCTGACGAAAGAGGAGGTTGACTCTCTAAGATGCCAGACTGGCATCTTAGAGACAGGGCGAGGGCAACATTCAAAATATCTGCCCTATGTTTTTACTGAACAAGGGGTAGCGATGTTATCATCTGTCCTTCACAGTGAAAGAGCAATTATTGTTAATATCCAGATTATGCGTATTTTTACGAAACTTCGTCAGATGCTTTCCACCCATGAAGAACTGAAGAGAAAAATAGAGGATATGGAGAACAGATATGACCATCAATTCAGAGTTATATTCGATGCCATTAAACAGCTGATAGAGGAGGATTTAAAACCTAAAAGAGATATCGGTTTTGAGCGGAATAAAGAATAAGATACAAAAAATTCCTTACAAATCTATTATTAAAAATTGATTATGCACTAATTTTAATATAAACATAATTCTCTTTAAAAAACGATATTCTATTGACAAGAATTTAGCCCTGTTTTCTTTTTAATATAATAAAAAAGATCTATAATCTAAAATAAACGGAGATCTATGATCTTCAGAAAAGAGGTTGTACATGCTACTTTTAAACCCCAAAAAATACAACGTTGAGTTTCCGGACAAAGAGTCAAAGGAAATGATGCTTAAAACCATTGAATGGTTTGAAAAAAAAGGCCTGAAAAAGGTGAAAGAGGACTTTCATAACAGGACCTGGCCGGAAGACTTCGTAGAGTTTCAGAAACAGCATAAGATTTTTGCAAAACTCCTGACCCCCGCAGGATATGGTGCAGCTGACAACAGATGGGATACATACAGGATTTATCACTGGGCGGAGCTCATGGGTTTCTATGGCATTGCTTACTGGTATGTATGGGACGTTTCCCAGCTCGGTATATGCCCTATATGGATGGGGAGCAATGAAGAGGCTAAACACAAAGCTGCAAAACTTCTTGAAGAGGGACATGTTTTCGCTTTTGGTCTTTCAGAAAAGGAACACGGAGCGGATATCTACTCAAGTGATATGATGCTCTATCCGCAGGGTGACGGTACATACAAGGGTAACGGAGACAAGTACTATATCGGTAACGGTAACAAGGCTGCAATGGTTTCCACATTCGCTAAAATCGCTGACAGCGATGACTATGTATTCTTCTGCGTTGATTCAAGGCATCCCAATTATGAATGTGTACAGAACACAGTAGCTCACCAGAACTATGTTTCAGAGTATGCAGTTCATGATTATCCGATAACAGATGCTGACATAACAGAAAAAGGCCCTAAAGCATGGGACAATATGCTTAACACAGTTAACGTATGTAAATTCAACCTCGGCCCCGGTGCTGTAGGTATAGCAACACACGCTTTCTATGAGGCGATTGAACATGCTGCAAACAGAAATCTTTATGGCAAGTATGTAACAGATTTTCCACATGTTAAAAATCTCCTTACTGACTCATACCTGAGAATCTGTGCAATGAAGCTTTTTAACCTCAGGGCTGTTGACTACATGAGAACAGCATCCAAGGATGACAGAAGATACCTCCTTTATGATCCGCTTTGTAAAATGAAGGTCACAAGGGAAGGGGAGGAGGTCATCAACCTTCTCTGGGATGTAATTGCAGCAAAAGGCTTTGAGAAGGATCCATATTTTGAAATGGCAACACAGGAGATCAGAATGTTCCCGAAACTTGAAGGAACAGTTCATGTAAATATGGCTCTTGTTGTAAAATTCATGACAAATTATTTCTTCAAGCCTGCTGAGTTTCCGGTGATTCCACAGTGCGGCGGCGCTGAGAATGATGCATTCCTCATGGATCAGGGCCCCACAAGCGGTCTTGGCAAGATTCAGTTCCATGATTACAATATTGCTTACAACAGTGTAAATCTCCCTAATGTCAACGTGTTGAAGGAGCAGATTGCGGTGTTCAAGGAGTTCCTTGCAAAAGCTACTCCAACTGCAGAGCAGAATAAAGATATAGATTATCTCCTCGCAATGGGTGAGCTTATGACAGTTGTAGCTTACGGCCAGCTGATTATAGAGAATGCACCTATTTATAAAATTGAAGATGATCTCCTTGATATGATCTTTGATGTTCTTGTTAGAGATTTTTCTAAATACGCAGTACAGCTTTATCAGAAGAAGAGCAATACTCAGGCTCAGCTTGATTACTGCATTAAGATGATAAAGAACCCTGTTGCTGACACAGAGAAATTTAAAAGAATCTGGGAGAAATATGTTTATCCTATGAAGGATGAATACAGGATGAATCCCTGATTCTATTGATGCAATAAGCTGAAAAAAGCCGCTTCGGAAGGAGCGGCTTTTTTGTTTTTTCCGACTATGGACAATATATTATTTATATAAATCATCTATTCGGATTTATAAATTGGAATATCACATATCGTTAATCGTTTTAAATTCTATTGACAGTATCTTCTGTGGTTTTTTTATAAATTAAACAGGCAGAATGCTGCTGATTAATATAACAAATGTTTTTCGTAATTATGTTGACAAAAAAGAACAGTGTTTTCTTTTATAAACAGTATTATGATTTACAGCAGTTATTAAATAACATCTGTTTTTTATTGGTTTGAACTTTTAGATGTTTATTATAAGTTAAAGGAGTTCGTTATGAGCATACTACTTAATCCCAAGAAGTACAGAGACAGGGGCTACCCTGATGAAAGATCAAAAGAGATCATGCTTAAAACCATTGAATGGTTTGAGAAAAAGGGCCTTGCTAAACAGAAAGAAGCTTACCACAACAGGGAGTGGTGCGAAGACTGGCAGAAGTTTGTAACAGATGAGAGGATTTTTGAAACAATATTCCTCCCGAAAGGTTATGGAGATGATCCGAACCAGTATTACAGCACATATAGAAACTATGAATTCTCTGAAATTTGCGGATTCTACGGCGGAGCTTACTGGTACACATACCACGTATCAACTCTCGGCCTTGATCCTGTTCTTCTCGGAGATAATGAAGAGGCAAAACATAAGGCTGCTGCAAAACTTAAGCAGAACGCTTTCTGCGCCTTCGGCCTTTCAGAAAAAGAGCATGGAGCTGACATATACTCTTCAGAAATGAAACTTTATCCTAAGGGCGACGGCACATGGGTCGCAAACGGAAGCAAATACTATATCGGTAACGGTAACGTTGCAAGCACAGTAACTGTTTTCGCGAAATTTGCTGATACTGACGAGTATGTATTTTTTGTGGTTGATTCAGCTCATCCGAACTATGAATGCGTTAAAAACGTAATCGACGCTAACCAGCAGTATGTTGCTGAATTCGCGCTTCATGATTATCCCATTACTGAAGCTGAGATCCTTTCAAGGGGTTCAAAAGCATGGGATGATATGCTTAACACAATCAATATCTGTAAGTTCAACATCGGTTCAGGGGCAACTGGTATAGTAACCCATTCACTTTATGAATCACTGAACCATGCGTATCACAGGGAACTTTACGGAAAGAAAGTAACAGAATTCGCTCATGTAAAAAGGCTCTTCTCTGATGCATGGCTCAGAATTATGGGGATGAAACTTTTCGGCCTCAGGGCAACTGACTATATGAGGATTGCTAATGAAAATGATAAGAGATATCTCCTCTTCAACCCGATCATGAAGATGAAGGTTGCTATTCAGGGTGAGAAAGTTCATGAACACCTCTTTGATATTATAGCAGCTAAAGGTTTTGAAAAGGATATGTATTTCGAGCAGGCTGTTTCCGAGCTTATAGGTTTTCCCAAGCTTGAAGGTACACGTCACGTAAATATGGCCCTCATAGCGAAGCTTATACCAAGCTATATGTTTATGCCTGGCCAGTTCGAGGAGATCGGAAGGATCACTGACAACAGAAACGACGACTTCATGTTTAAACAGGGCCCCACAAAGGCTTATGCGAAAACAAAGTTCCACGATTACAACCCGGCATACCAGAGCCTTGCACATCTGCCGAACGTAAAAGTATTCATGGAGCAGATCCAGGCATACAAGGAGTACCTCATGGTATCCGGACAGGATCTTATGAAACAGATGATGGAGTTCGATTACCTCCTTGCAGTGGGCGAGCTTTTCACAATGGTTGCTTACGGGCACCTGATCATTGAAAGCGCAAAGATCGAAAAGATCAGTGATGCTGTAATGAACCAGATGTTCGATCTTTTCATCAGAGATTTCTCGGCATTCGCTCAGGAACTCTACGGAAAGCCGCACAACTCAGATGCGCAGCTTGAGAAGATACAGAAGATGTTCAAGAGACCTGTACCTAACAAGGAAGAATTTGAAAAAGTTCTCCAGGAAGAGGTTTACAGCCTTGTTGATGTATATCACCAGAATCCCTGATTCTGATTATATATTTAAT
>DAISJZ010000063.1:0-18786 GCA_036821145.1 Spirochaetota bacterium | reverse complement strand
CTGAAAAAATTTTTTCAGAAAAGCCTTTTGATGATGTAAACATGAGGGAGCTTGCCAAAGCCGTAGGGATTTCCCCCGGTTCAATATATACATATTTTCCCGACAAGGAGAGCCTTTATGTTGCGGTTTCTCTCAGGGGATTTCAGCGGGCAGTGGATATAATGAATGAAATGATAAACTCCGGCGATAACACCCTGGATAAAATTGCTGTCCGATACATGGAAGAGATGATTGATAATTATGATTATATGCGTATAGTGCAGCACTGTGTTATGGACGGCAAGTTCAGGACACAGGAATCTATTGCTGAATTGAAAATTATATCAAGGGAGCTTTTCAGTATTTTTGACAGAATACTTGTAAAAGAGACTGATATATCTGATATTAGAGCTATTACGCACCTTATTTTCTCCGTGTTAAACGGTATAGTTTTTACATTTGGTAAATATCCCGGGCGCACGAGGGAGGAAGGGGTTGCGCACATGAAAAAACTCGCGAGCCTGTTTATTACGCTTCTCAATAAAGGGAGAGAAAAGTAAGTACTGCTCTTTAATTGAATCTCCTTAAAAAAAAATTCTTGATAATTTAAAAGGCGAACAGACTCTTAAGTTATGGAGTCTGTTCAAATGCTGGAATTAATACAAAATACCTCCGGGGTATATACAATAACCGGCGGGCCTTCAGGATTTTCGGGAGGCGTAGCAGGACGTGCTGTAAATAATTCTGACTATAATATATCCCGTGGAGAGATCCGTAAGATTGAAAAATCTCTACTTGAAAAGATAACCGGTGTTGATTCCAGAAATATCATAATGCTTGAGCAGGTTCATGGAGATTCAATAATTCATGTAGTCTCTGAGCCTTCTGAAAACCAGGTGGCGGTTGCTGAAGCTGACGGTCTTATAACTGCACTCCCGGGTATATGTCTTGTTATCAGGACAGCAGACTGCGTACCTGTATTTGTCTATGATCCGGTTGAAAAAGTGCTTGGTGCAGTGCATTCCGGATGGAAGGGCACACTTCTTGATATTGCCGGGAGGTGTGTGAGAGATATACTCAGAATCTACGGCTCTAAGCCTGAAAATATGTATGCTTTTATCCTCCCCTCTATCGGGCCTGAATCTTATGAAGTGAATAATGATGTTGCGAAATTCTTTCCTGATGAAACTGCAGAGAGGAATGGCAGGCTCTTTGTTAACCTGTGGCAGAGCGTCGAAAAATCCCTTAAAAAAGAGGGGATTGATGATTCAAAAATATTCAATTCCCGGGTATGCAATATGAAGAATTCGGGAGACTTTTATTCCCACAGGTGCGGTGATATGGGGAGAAATCTGAATTACGCTTTCATGGCGTGATTTGTCTGCAGCCCGGAAATACCGGTTGTAATTTTTTGTTTAAACTGTAACAATATCTTGACAGAGTTGTTATATTAATTATCTGTGGAAACTGTAATATTTATTGTAGCAGATTAAAAATTTCGGGGAATCTTATGTGGGAATATACTGATAAAGTTAAGGAATTATATACAAATCCGATTAATGTCGGCAGGATTGAAAATGCGGATGGTGTAGGCCATGTGGGTAGTGTTGTCTGTGGAGATGCTCTTACTTTATATATAAAAGTTGATAACGGAATTATTACTGATGCCAAATTTGAAACTTTCGGCTGCGGCAGCGCCATTGCTTCATCATCAGCTCTTACTGAGATGATTAAAGGAAAAACCATTGAAGAAGCTGAAAGGATTACCAATAAGGATATAGTTGAATTTCTCGGCGGACTTCCGGACCAGAAGATACATTGCTCTGTTATGGGTTCTGAAGCTCTCACAAATGCAATTGCTGATTACAGGGGAGAGAAGCCTCCAATTGAAGATGAACCTCACGGAGAGATTATCTGTCACTGCATGAACATAACTGATGATGAAATACGCAAAGCTGTTCATGAAAAGGGAGTTACGAATATTGATGATATGATGGAGCTTACCGGCGCGGGCACTGTATGCGGAACCTGTATCCCTAAAATCGAAGATATAATTGAAGAGGAGAAAGGCCGCTGCGCAACAAAGAGCTGCTCATGTTCTGATGAACCTATGACCAATCTCCAGAAGATGAAGAAAGTTGAAGAAGTTATTAATAATGTGATCAGGCCCGGTCTTAAAAGGGATGGCGGTGATATTGAACTGGTTGATATCAATGGTGACGAGGTCATGGTGAGGCTTCGAGGGGCCTGCTCATCATGTATGACAGCGCAGATGACCCTTGATAATTTTGTTCAGGAAGAATTGCGTAATAATGTTTCAAAAAATATAACAATAAAGCGAGTGTAGGTGAATATGGATATGCAGGTCTACCTCGACAATAATGCAACAACAATGGTTGCGCCCGAAGTTCTTGATGCGATGCTTCCGTTTTACAGGGATATGTATGGTAATGCTTCAAGTATGCATTACTTCGGCGGACGCGTGGCAAAAAATATGGAGAATGCCCGTAACCAGATAGCCCGTCTCCTTGGTGCTGAACATGATTTTGAAATTACACTTACCGGTACAGCTACTGAAAGTGATAATCTTGCAATCAGGGGTATAACATCGTATTATAAAGAAAAAAAGCACGTAATAACATCTGCCACTGAACACCCTGCAGTGCTTAACACCTGCGCTCAGCTTGAGAAAGAGGGTTACAGGGTAACTTATGTGCCTGTAAAAAGCGACGGTATAGTTGATATAGATTTTCTGAAAAATGCAGTTGATGATGAAACAGCGCTCGTTTCGATAATGCACGCAAATAACGAGACAGGTGTAATTAACCCGGTTGAGGAGATAGGAGCTTTTCTTAAAGAGAGAGGGATTCCTTTTCATATTGATGGAGTACAGGCAGCAGGTAAAATCCCGGTTGATGTGAATAAATGTAATTGTGATCTTTATTCTATTTCAGCTCATAAATTTCACGGACCGAAGGGTGTTGGGGCTCTTTACGTGCGCAAGGGTACAAGGATGAGGCCTCTTATTTTCGGCGGGCATCAGGAGAAGGGGAGGCGTCCCGGAACAGAGAATGTTCCCGGGGTTGTAGGTATGGGTAAGGCCGCAGAAATGGCAATTGATCACCTGAAGGATATGCCGAAAGTTGCCGCTCTCCGTGATAAACTTCAGAATGGAATTCTTACAGGGATAAAAACATCAACACTGAACGGCGCAATTGATAAGCGTACACCTAACACGCTGAATGTGTCATTTGAGTTTATTGAAGGTGAATCGATTCTCCTTTATCTCGACAGGAAGGGGATATTTGTTTCTACCGGTTCAGCCTGTTCAAGCGGTTCTCTCGAACCTTCACATGTTCTCCGCGCGATGAATCTCCCTTTTTCAAAAATACATGGCTCAGTACGGTTCAGTCTCAGCAGGTACACCACAGAGGATGAGATAGATTATACTCTGCGGGAGCTCCCTGATGTGATTGATACACTGTTGCGGATTTCGCCATTCTGGGACAATGAGAAAAAAACGGGGAAGATTCCCCAGTAGATAACTGATCCGAAAAAAAAGAAGGCGGGCGGCCTTCTTTTTTTTTCGGATTATTTTTATCTCCATTCAATTACTGAATCTCTTTTTGGGATGCGATGGTATTTGAATAAAGGGTAGCCGGCAAGCATTGAACCCTGGACAACATTTCCATCGGGCAGATTCAGCTCCTGTTTAAGAGGTTCATAAACCATTGCGCACCATGTAAGGAATCCTCCCCAGCAGCAACCAAGCCCTAATGAAGGTGCGGCAATTTCAAGGTGAGCAAGTGCGATTGTGCATCCTGCCCCTGTATTCGGATTAGCTTTTTTACCATGGGCAATCATAATAACAGGGCAGTTGTAAGTCACAACGTCTATCCCCGCGTCCCATGCTTTTGTGATCATATCAAAGTGCATCGCTTTAGCTATCTGTGGTGAGCTTTCTTTCATTGAATTCATCCAGTCAATGACATGTGATGCAAGAGTTTTTATTTTTTCCCTGTCTGAAAAAATTATCCATTCAACAGGGCGGGAATTATGCCCTGACGGAGCAAAAGACGTTATTTTCATCAGTCTTTCAAGCTTCTCTTTATCCACCGGATCTTTTTTAAATCTCCGGATTGACCTTCTTGCTTTCATGTAGTTTTCAATTACATCAGCGCCCGGATTCCAGTTTGCATCAATCTTCTCACATTCTTCAGCCTTCATTGTGTTGAGGCTCAGCGCTCCGGTGGGGCATACCGCAACACAGTGCCCGCAGTTTATACATATTGCGTCAGCGTAGGGAGCAGGCTCCGGAGCTTCGGCATCTTTTTTCATAACAATTATCTGCATGGGACATTCCATGACACAGAGTCTGTCTTTGTTACATTTTGTTTTATCTACGGTAATTACAGGCATTTGCAAAACCTCTCTCGTAAAATTGTTTCTGACAGATTTATGGCGGAATAATTATATGTCCATAATAAAATAGAGTTATTCATTAATCTGAGCCGGAGTATGTAAACAGTATTAATGTCTTGCTTTAATTAACCCTTTTTTTTGAATGAAGTGCGGTACTGAATTAAATTTTAGCCAGGTATTGAATAATAATTTAAAAGCATCGTCTGAATGAATGTATTGAATAATATAGCAGTTGGCACTTTTATTATCATCTGTATGCTGACAGTCGCAGGATGCGGGGATAAAAGCATGCCGCATAAACCTGTTGTAAGCGGGGTGGCTGATCTTACAGATGGCAGTATTAATAGTTCCATAGTTGAACTTAACGGCCGGTGGGAATTCTATCCGGGCTGCCTTATTGAGCCCCTTGAATTTAAAAATGAAGTGAATGCTGAAAAGGTGTTTCTTGATGTGCCGGGCGACTGGAATAGTGTCAACACTCCTAAAGGTTTCGGTACCTACAGGATTAAAGTTCTACTCCCTGATAATTATGGTCATTATTCTTTAAAACTGATCTGGGTTAAAAGCAGCGCCAGGCTCTGGGTGGATGATGCGCTCTTTATTAGTCAGGGTAATGTCGCGGAAATTGAGGATGAATCTATCCCGGGTAATTATATAACTATCGCTGATTTTGTGCCTTCTAAAAACTTTTTTTATATAACGGTCCATGTCTCAAATTTTCAGGACAGGAGGGGAGGGCTGTGCTTTCCTCTCTCTATTGCCCCGCCTGACCTGATGTACAGCGGTGAAATGAAAAGTGCGTTTATTAATGGTTTTATTATCGGCGCCCTTATAATTGTGGTGTTGTTTCATTTTGCTCTCTACCTGTATTTCCGGGCATTTTCGCTTAATCTTTATATAGCCCTTGTGTGCTGTATGGTTCTCACCAGGCTTTTTGTACTTACTGAATCAATATATATTGCGTCGCTCGTAAACTTCCTGGGGCATGATTTTCTTGTTAAAATTGAATTTTCCGGTTTTATCCTGATTTTTATTTTTTTTATGCAGTATTTTACAAAGCTTTATCAGCCGTACAGTAAAAATCTTTTTAAGAGATTGTTTTACTGGTGCGGTATAAGCGCGATCTGTTATATAATAATTGTACCGGTATACTATATCAAACTGGCACTGCCGGTATTTCAGCTTTATGTTCTTGCAGTTACACTTTTTATTATTATTTCGCCTCTGAGTGAGGGTGTAAAGAATGGAGCCAGCGGCGCCAGGATCTATTCTTTAATTTTAATCCTTGGAATTGCGGCATTTATAAATGACATGATATACTTCCTCATAAGCAGGGGGCTCCCGAATATCAGCAGTTATATGTTCTTTGTGTTTCTTGTGGGGCACTTTATTGTTGTATCGATCTTTTTTTCGGAGGTTTTCCAGAAGAACATCTATCTTAAAGAGGAGATCGACTTAAAACAGAAGACTGTAAAGAACCTGAACCTGATTTCGGCAACAGATCCCCTTACGGGATTATTCAACAGGCGTTTTTTTGACAGTTATCTGGAGGGGAAAATCAGGGGCTACAATCCGGGGGAAAACCTGTGGCTTGTTATGCTTGATATAGATTTTTTCAAGAAAGTAAATGATGAACTTGGGCATAATTCCGGAGACACTGTTCTCCGGGAGATGTCTTCACTTGTTAAAGGACTGATCCGTACAGGCGATGTACTATGCAGATGGGGCGGCGAGGAGTTCGCCATTATTGTCTCGGGAATGGACAATATCAGCATCCGGTATTTTACCGAAAGAATCAGGGAATCTATTGAATCATACAGGTTTTCTACAGGAAGGAGTATTACTGCGAGTTTCGGAGTGGCAGCCTATATAAAAAATGAATCAGGGGGCGATTTTATTCACAGAACAGATTCCGCTCTCTACCGGGCAAAAAACAGCGGCAGAAACAGAATTGTATTCGATGAATCCGGGATCGATGGGGCTTCCGGTGATTGAACAAATCCGACAGTGAAGTCGGTGAATTTATTTCTTTAAAAAATATTCCTGCATAAGGTAATAAAATATTTGATTAATTACGGTTGATTGCTGAAAGTGATAGACCTGCAATGGGTCTTTTCAATCGGAACCGGTTCTGCGCAGTAAAAAGAATCACCTATATCTTGGATATTTTAAGGAGCAGAGATGTACAGCAGAGATATTGAAACCATGCCTGAAAAAAAGATGAAGGAACTTCAGCTTGAAAGACTTAAATGGTCTGTAAAGCATGCATACAATAATGTTCCTTTTTATAAAAAGAAGTATGATGAAGCAGGATTCCATCCGGATCAGCTGAAATCCCTTGATGACATGAGGCGGGTCCCTTTCCTGACAAAACAGGATATGAGAGATAATTATCCTTATGGACTTTTCGCAGTGCCGCTGAATAAGGTTGTGCGCGTCCATGCCTCATCAGGAACCACCGGGAATGCCACAGTTGTGGGTTATACGAAAAATGATGTTGAGGTATTTGCGGAGGTTGTGGCCCGGAGCCTGTCAGCTTATGGAGTCTCGGAAAATGATGTTATTCAGGTTGCCTACGGCTACGGGCTCTTTACAGGGGGGCTGGGACTTCATTACGGCTCTGAAAAATTAGGTGCTCTTACAGTCCCCATTTCAGGAGGGAATACTCCGCGTCAGCTGATGCTTTTTAAAGATTTCGGAACAACTGTTTTTTGTGCAACTCCGTCATATGCTCTCAACATCGCGGATTATATTGAAAAGAATATGCCTGATTATAAAATTGAAGACACAAAACTCCGTGTTGGAGTTTTCGGTGCTGAGCCCTGGACAGAAGCCATGAGGACTGAGATTGAAAAGAGGCTTAAAATTGACGCTTATGATATCTATGGTCTAAGTGAAGTTATAGGGCCCGGTGTGTCATGTGAGTGTTCACAGAAGTCAGGGCTTCATGTTTTTGAAGATCACTTTTATGTTGAAATTATAAACCCCGAAACCGGAGAGGTGCTCCCTGAAGGTGAAAAGGGGGAGATTGTTTATACCTCTCTCACCAAAGAGGCGTTCCCCGGAATCAGGTACAGGTCACGGGATATTACAAGGCTTTATCATGACAACTGCAAATGCGGGAGAACCCTGGTTAAGATGGATAAGGTTTCAGGGCGTTCTGATGATATGCTGATTATCAGGGGCGTAAATGTATTCCCGAGTCAGGTTGAGTCTGTACTTATGGAAATTGAAGGAACAGAGCCGCATTACCAGATCATTGTTGACAGGAAGGGATCTCTCGATGATATTGAGGTAATGGTGGAAGTGAATGAGAAGATATTTTCTGATGAGATTAAGGTTATGAATGAACTCTCTAAGAAAATAAATGATAAATTCAGAAGCGTACTCGGTATCAATGCTAAAGTAACACTTTCCGAACCCGGATCAATTCCCAGAAGTGAGGGGAAAGCGGTACGGGTAGTTGATAAAAGAAAATAAAGGGAGGAGTTTGATGAATGTAACACAGCTTTCAGCTTTTGTCGCGAATAAGCCGGGACACCTCCAGCGGGTACTTAAGGTGCTTGCCGATGAGAATATTAATATAATAACTCTTACTATTGCCGAAACTTCTGACTTCGGAATACTGAGAATGATCGTCAATGACCCTGATAAGGGGCACAAGGTTCTGCGCGAAAATAACATAACATGCTCTATTACTGATGTACTCGCGCTGGAGATTGATGATACGCCCGGGTCGCTTTATAATGCGCTGGATGTTTTCGCGCAGATGAATCTGAACATCGAGTATATGTACGCCTTCACTGAAAAGAGGGAGGGGAAAGCTGTAATGATTTTCAGGTTTGAGGATATTGAAGCTGCAAAAAATGCCCTTGTCGGGAAGGGCTACAATATAGTAAGAAAGATAGATATAATTGGAGAGAAATAAATGAGCAGACAGCTAATGCTTGGAAATGAGGCTATCGCCAGAGGCGCCTGGGAAGCCGGGTGTCATGTTGCCGCGGGATACCCCGGCACGCCGAGTACTGAGATACTCGAAACAATATCACGGGACTACAGGGATATAAAAGCCCAGTGGTCGCCTAACGAGAAGGTTGCGCTTGAGGTCGCAGCAGGGGCTTCGGTCGCTGGAGCAAGATCCCTCTCAACAATGAAACACGTGGGGCTTAATGTAGCAGCAGACCCCCTGTTTACTTTTTCCTATACAGGGGTCAACGGCGGGCTTGTAATAATTAATGCTGATGATCCGGGAGCGTGGAGTTCGCAGAATGAACAGGATAACAGGCATATAGCCCGTGCAGCAAAACTTCCTATGCTGGAGCCCTCGAATCCGGGTGAAGCCAAGGAATTCACGAAACTTGCATTTGAATTATCCGAGAAATATGACAGGCCGGTAATTATCCGCATAACAACCAGAATCGCGCATTCACAGGGGCCTGTTGAAACCGGTGAAAGGGGAAATGTTCCGCTGAAGGATTTTGTCCGTGACCCGAAGAAATACGTTATGATACCTGCGCATGCGCGTCCCCGACACGTGTTCGTTGAACAGCAGATCCTGAAACTGAAAGATTACTCCTCAACCTCCGGACTTAATAAGATTGAATGGAGAAATAAAAAACGCGGAATAATATCGAATGGTGTTGCCTACCAGTACGTCCGTGAAGTCTGTCCGGATGATTCAGTCCTCAAAATAGGAATGGTCTGGCCCCTCCCCGATGAGCTGATAAAGGAATTTGCGTCGCAGGTTGAAGAGCTTTATGTGGTTGAAGAGCTTGATCCTTTTATTGAAGATTATGTAAAAGCTCTCGGCTTTAAAGTTAAAGGTAAGGAGCTTATTCCGATCTGCGGGGAACTAACCCCTGAGATAGTGGATAAAGCTCTTAACGGAAAAGATGCCGAGAAAGTGCTTCCGGAATACGCGGGAGCTTTACCAGGACGCCCCCCCGGACTATGCAAAGGGTGTCCCCATGCATTTGTATTTAATGTACTGAAAAAACTTGATGTTGTTGTCAACGGTGATATAGGCTGTTACACTCTCGGTGTACTCCCTCCATATTCATCGATGCATTCGCAGGGGTGCATGGGTGCAAGTATTGGTATGCACCTGGGATTTGAGAAAGCACGCGGTGACGAGATGGCAAGGCACTCAGTTGCTGTTATCGGCGATTCAACGTTTATCCATTCAGGAATAACAGCGCTCATAGATATGGTGTACAACAGGGGTACAGGAACAGTAATCATTATGGATAACAGGGTTACTGCAATGACAGGTCACCAGGAAAACCCGGCAACAGGAAAAACTCTCATGGGTGATGACACTTATGAACTTGATCTGGAGATGATGGTTAAAGCCTGCGGAGTTAAGAGGGTTGTTGTTATTGATCCGAAAAACATGGAAGAACTTGAAAAAGTGATAAAAGAGGAGATTGCCGCTCCGGAACCCTCTGTCATAATGACAAGAAGAAAGTGCATACTGAAGAAGTGAGGAAATTATGAAGAATGTAATATTTGCCGGAGTAGGCGGCCAGGGAGTTATACTCGCAAGTAAGGTGCTGATGGAAGTAGCGCAGAAGCGCGGATTTGATGTAAAGGAGTCTGAGGTTCACGGTATGGCTCAGCGCGGCGGAAGTGTTGACTGTAATGTCAGATACGGGACAGAGGTGTTCTCTCCGCTTATTCCCAAAGGGGGAGCGGACTTTGTTGTCAGCCTTGAAATGCTTGAATCTATGAGAAAGATTGACTACCTTAAGAAAGATGCAGTGCTTATTGTTAACAGGGAGCAGATTAATCCCGCTCCTGTTGAAATCGGCGCGATGAAATATCCCGAGGATATCGAAGAGTGGCTCAGGAAAAATTTTGCCAATACAGTTGTTGTTGACACAACAGAGGCGCTTAAAGAAGCGGGAACAAAGAAAGCTCTTAATATAGTTATGTTAGGGTGTCTCTCAAAGTATCTTGATTTCGAGATGAAAGACTGGGAGGATGCAATTAAAGCTCTTGTTAAAGAGCAGTTTGTTGAACAGAACCTCAAAGCTTTCACTTTAGGGAGAGAGCTTATTCGTCTTTAATTAATTCACCACCCGCTTCGCTTGAGACACAGAGAGCACGGAGAAATAAATTATGTTGATTAAAAATTTGTATTCTCTGTGTACTCCGTGCCTCCGTGGTGAATTTATTTGTTTTTTTTAAATACTCTTAAAACAATTCCGCCGCAGAAAATACTGAAGAATTTCAGATACACGATAATAAGGAAAACCCATGGAACAGGCTAAAGAGAAGATATATAACAGAATAAAGATCAGGCTGACGGTTATAGATATCGTTCTTGATATTGTGCTGCTTACCTTACTGGCGTTTTCAGGATTGGCTGAACTTTTTGCCGGATGGGCGGCGCTTACAGCTAATGATTACCTGAATTTTATTCTCTTTGCCTTGTATGCCGGACTCTTCTTTTCAGCGTTTGGCCTCCCTTTTGATTTCTACGGCAGTTTTATTGTTGAACACAGGTTCGGTCTTTCTAACCAGTCTGTTTTCAGATGGATCTGGGAGAGGGTAAAGTCCCTTATGGTGAGTACAGCTATCGGAGTTCCGGTTGCTCTTGTATTCTATTATTTTCTGAAAAGTACTGGGGTAACCTGGTGGCTGTACTTTTCAATCTTCATTGTTTTTGTCTCTGTTGTTCTTGCGAGACTTGCGCCGGTTCTTATTTTCCCGCTTTTTTACAAATTTAAAGAAATTGAGGATGGCGAAGTTAAAGACAGAATCGGAAAAGTTCTGTCAGATGCAGGTTTGTCAATTAAGGGTATTTATTCATTTAACATGAGCAAGGATACAAAAAAGGCGAATGCAGGTTTTACAGGGCTTGGAAAAACCAAGAGGATAATTCTCAGTGACACACTGATTCAGGATTTTACTCCTGCTGAAATTGCTGTAGTTTTTGCACATGAAGCCGGGCATTATGTTCATAAACATATTATTAAAAATCTAATATTCAGTACGGTAGTGATTTTTATCACACTTTACATCTGCGGGAGACTTCATGCTCTGACAATCGAAGCAATGGGGATTGATGAGCTTCATGCGCTTCAGGCTCTCCCTGTGCTGATGTTATATCTTTCTATCTCGGGACTTCTGATGATGCCGTTAACTAATTTTATTTCACGCAAGTATGAATTTCAGGCCGATGAATATGCTGTAAGAAAAACTTCAGATAAAGAGTCATTCGTCTCAGCAATGAATAAACTTGCAGAGATGAATCTTGCTGATAAGGAACCTCATCCGGCTGTGGAGTTTTTACTATACAGTCACCCGTCTATAAAAAGAAGAATTGAATTCGCGACTAATATCGATGCTTAGTACATCTGTTCAATTGTGCGGATCATCCTGAAGAGTATCTCATTCACCGGAGTCGGTACTCCCAGCTCTCCCCCCATTTCAATTACTGCTTCAGAAAATATTTCGACCTCTGTCTTGCGCCCGGCTTCAACATCCTGAAGCATTGATGTTTTACCATCCGGTGTAAGTGTTTTAAAAATTTCCAGATGTTTTGCAATGTCATCCTCAGTCAGCCTGATTCCTTTTTTCTCCGCGATGGCAAGAACCTCCAATGATGCCATCTTAACAAGTTCCTGGGCTTCTTTTGTATTATGAAACACGCCGTAAGGTGCCCTGAGTATTGCAGATACCTGGTTTATTCCAACGTTCATCATGAATTTCCACCACTGTTCACGTATGATGTCTTCCGGTATCGTATAACCGATGCCTGACCGTTCAAAAAGGTCTTTTACCATTGCTACCTTTTTGTCATCTGAATTGCCGCGGGCTGACCCGAACACGATTCGCCCGGAGTTTTTAAAAGAAGCATCAGTTCCCTGACGCACAGCATCAGTGCCAACAACAAAGGAATGGAGAATTTTTTCCATTCCGTAAGTCCTGCCGATTATTTCCTCGCTTGTGATTCCGTTAAGCAGAGAAAGAAATATTGTATCTTTACCGGCAAATTTACGTAGTGATTTTACTGATTCGTCAAGATTATGCTGTTTAACAGCAATAATTATAAGGTCCGCCGGTCCGGTGTCAGCATCAGGTGTAATGTAATTAAAATCATACTTCCGGCCATTGATGATAACTCCGTAATGCCTGTAACGTTCAATTCTTTCCCGGTCAGCTACCACAGACAGATCAGCGCTCCCGGTATCGTGAATCAGCGATGCGTAGAGAGATCCGATTGCTCCAATTCCTGAAAAATAAACCCGTTCAATTTTATCCATACTATCGCTCCCTGAATAATTTTATTACTGCCACCATCCTGTATTATTCAAATCCTCGTAGTTTTCTGCTATTTTTTCTTTTAATGCCTCTGTGAGAGATTCAACATTGCTGTAATCATCAGGATCTATTGCGTCTCCGGCAATAATATTGCCCTTGAGTTTCCGACTGAATTCCGGTAAAAGCCTGTGCCTTGACCAGATATCGTAGGCGCCATTAATTGATACCGGAATAATCTTCTTCCTGAGATTTTTAGCGAGGAATGCGGCGCCTGTTTTAAATTCCATAAATTTACCGTCAGCACTCCGCCCGCCTTCAGGAAATATAATAAGAGTATAGCCGAGCCTTAGTATGTCCGCGCTTTTTTTGAGAACATCGAGAGTATTTTTCTGGTCCACCCATATTACAGGGAGCATGGGGAATCCGTAACGCAGAATTTTCAGGTCAGCACTCCCCGCGACATAGACTTTTCGTCTTTTGCTGAAAGGGGCTGAAATCGCAAGCCACATCATATCCAGATAGGATGTATGGTTTGCGACGATTATGTTGTTTTCAAATTTCAGTTTATCTTTATTCTTTACTTCGAAGTGCCAGAAGAATCTGCAGATTGCTGAAAAAATAAAAATCATTATGTGGTAAAGCGGGTTGAATAAAGGGAGAGGTTTCTGTTCAATTTTACTTTCAAACAGACGTTTGTTGATGCCTTCCCCCTCTTTCTCTTCAAGGGATGCCAGGTAGTTCAGAAGCTCATCCATTGTCTGTATCTGTTTCATTCTTGCTATATCAATAGTAACATGAAGTTTTTCTTCAAGGAAAACAATTAGATCAATCAGAGCAAGGGAATCGAGCCCCATGTCCGTGAATGTTTCCCGTGCGAAAATCCGTTCCCTGTTAAATCGTTTCTTTAGAATAGTGATTATCAATTCATCAGCAGGGGTCTGAGGGAGGAGCTCGTGTGTTAGCACTGCCTCATCCCCTTCACCTTTCATATAAAGTCCGTTTTTAAGGTTCTCGCGGACTTTATCGTAAAGAACTTTGCGTGTACTGTTTATCGGAAGAGGCTCAAAAGATAACGCAAAGCCGGAAACCATTTTGTATGTTGGCAGTCCTTTATTGATTCGGTTCAGTTCGGCTTTTATTATTTCGTATGATTTATCATTTTTCATAACAGGCACTATTACAGCAAAAACCTTTTCAGCGTCATCATCCTTCAGCCCGAATACAGCTACTTCCTGTATCTGCTGAGACTGTTTATAAAATGCTTCAAGTTCCTCCGGGTATACATTTTTACCCGAAGGGAGCACTATGACGTTTTTTGAACGCCCGGTTATGCGTATGTCGCCATCTTTTCCGATTTTCCCGAGGTCTCCTGTGTGAAAGAACCCCTCCTCATCGAAAACTTCAGAATTCATTTTCTGATTATTATAATAACCCGGGGTGACCCCGATACCCCTGAAGCAGAGTTCACCGATCCCCTCTTTATCCGGGTCGTGAAGCTTCACTTCGTTGCCCGGGAGAACCGCACCTATTGAGCCGATCTTTATTTTAGTATAGCTCCCGATTGTTATCGGGCCTGTTGTTTCGGAAAGGCCGTATCCCTGGATAAGGGGAAGCCCGATGCTCCTGTAGTATTTTGCGTAAACCTGCTTCAGAGGAGCCCCGCCGCTTACCATTATCCTCATTTTAGAACCGAAGGCCGCGAGAATCGGGGAAAAAATTTTATCCGGAAGGAAGGATAATCCGGTCTTCCGGAAGTAGATACCATATTTAAGAAAGAACATAAAAAGTCTGAATTTCATCTTTGATTCAAGCCGGACTTTATTTATAATTCCATCCATAATCAGTTCCCAGAGGAGAGGCACAGCCGGGAAGAATGTTACCGGATTTTCCGCAAGGCTCTTCAGAATGTCCGGTCCTTTTAAAGACGGCTGCATGCACATCGAACTTCCATGCGCCATGGGTCCGAGGAAAGCGGCTATAAGGCCGTAAGCATGAAAGAGCGGCAGAAGTGTCAGTATCATATCATCCGGAGATGTTTTACAGAACTCCGCGTTAGCAAGAGCAGTCTTAAACAGGTTACCCTGTGTAAGCTGAACAATCTTCGGCTCGCCCGTTGTCCCTGATGTGAAGAAGAGAGATGAAATATCATCAGTATCACATGCCGGTTTTTTAATTACGCCTTTTTTTTCAATATCTTTAGAAAGATCAAGATCGAAAACTTTGACTTCCTTAAATAGTTTTTTAAACTCAGCAGTGGTGAATACGGCCTTTGCACCGGCTTTCTTAAGCATCTGAGGATAGAGTTTCCTGTCAAGATTCGGATCAAGCGGAAGCACAATGGCCCCTGCTGCTGTTATGGCCATGAATGTTATGCACATTTCAATTGAATTCGGTGATAAAATAGCGATAACGTCACCCTTTTTACAGCCGTTCTTCAGGATAAAAGCGCCTCTCCTTTCAATAAGACTCCAGCCTTCGGAGTAGGTCATCCCGGTTGAAAACAGAAGTTTATCGCTGAATTTTTCGCAGGTTATTTTGTAGAAGTCGTAAAGCGAGTTCATGTTTGTTCCTCATTCCAGTATATGTATTGTGGATTTATATATGAGAGTCATTGTTGTGAATCGCACTGCAGAATTATCTGAGTCACAATTTTTACCCTGACCCTTTGCCGGTCATCAGATGGTATTCTGATGACCGATCGGTTATGGGAACAAAATAGAAAAGCGTTATTAAACGGCAACAATTAATTATTTTTTGTTCAGCTCCGGATTGCGGCCTTTCTCAATATCACTCCTGACTTTATCCATGAGGCTCTCTATTGTTTTGTAATCAGCAGGATCTATCTTGTCATGGATTACTACAGAGCCTCTTTTTTTCGTAAAGATTTCGGGAAATTTTTTCTGCGGAGGCCATATGTCGTGAGTTCCGTTTATTGTCACAGGGATGATCTTCCTGTTAATGTTTTTTGCAAGGTACGCGGAACCGAGTTTAAACTCCTGGATCTCTCCTGAATCGGAGCGGATACCTTCAGGGAATATCATGATCGATTTATTCTGGCGAAGAAGGTCTGCACTTTTTTTAAAGACTTCATTGGTATTTTTATTGTAATCTATCCATATTACAGGCATACCGTGGAAGACATACTTAACACCGGAGACCTCTTTTTTGCCGATAGCATAGGTGTTTTTTATATCACGGGTTTTCATCGCGCGTATAATCCAGGGGATATCGAAATATGAAGAGTGATTCGCAAGGATTATATTGTTGTCTATGTCAAACTTCTCAGGATTGATCACCTCAACTTTCCAGAAAACACGGCAGCAGAGTTTGATTAGGCCTATCCAGAAATAAAGTACAGGATTAAAAAACAGCAGGGGCTTTTCTGTAATTTTGCTCTCAAAAAGTTTCTCTCGTATACTGCTCCCCGAAGACTTTTCAAGTGATACAAGATAGGCAACCATTTCATCCATAGTCTGAAGTGTTTTCAGCTTTTCAAGATCGATGGATATATTAAGAGCTTCTTCGAGCTGAACAGTGAGGTCAACGAGTCCCAGTGAATCGATCTTGAAGTCAGCCAGGGTCTGCTTTGCGAATATGGTTTTTGCTTTAAGTTTTCTTCGTAGAGTCTCTATAATCTCTGTCTCTGCAGGGGTTGTTCCGGTGAGAACATCGCGAAGCACGGCACTGTCGTTTTCATGCTCCATGTAAACGCCCTGTTTCAGCAGATCAATAATAGTTCTGTAAACAACCTTGCGTGCGGAGTTAACCGGGAGTTTGTCAAAAGATATAGCAAAATCGGTTACTGTCTTGTATGAAGGGAGTCCTTTATTAAGTCTGTTGAGTTCATTTTTAATTTTTTCAAAACTTCCATCTGTTTTATCTTTCGGAACTATGACAGCATAAACAAGTTCATCGCCATCTTTATCCAGTCCGAAAACCGCAATCTCTTCAATCTCTTCAGATTTTTTATAATATGATTCAAGCTCTTCGGGGTAAACATTTTTTCCCGAAGAGAGAACAATTACATTTTTCACCCTTCCTGTGAGGTAAATATTGCCATGCTTATCTTTTTTCCCGAGATCACCGGTGTTAAAAAATCCTTCACTATCAAAGACCTCCTTGTTGGCCTCTTCGTTGGCATAATATCCGGGTGTAACAGAGTCACCTTTAAGCCATACCTCACCGATCCCTTCAGCATTAATGTTTTTAATTTTCGACTCGTTCCCGGCAATCACCGGGCCTACTGAACCGATAAAATTTTTATTTGGATCAGGAAGAGTTATCGGCCCTGTTGTCTCAGTGAGCCCGTATCCTTCAAGTACTGTGAAGCCCATACTTTTGTAGTATTTTCTGTATTTATCTTTTAAAGGCGCTCCTCCACTTACAAAGAACCTTATTTTTTTTCCGAATAACACATGAACCGGGTTAAAAATTTTATCCGGCAGAAAAGAGAGGCCGATTTTTCTCATTACAGTACCGTATTCCAGGAAGAATTTAAAAAGCCTGTACTTAAATGCTGACTCAGCTTTAACTTTTTTTATTATCCCGTCCATAATCATCTCCCACAGGAGAGGTGCGGCAGGGAATACGGTAAAAGGGTTTTCCGCCAGGCATTTCATGATGTCCGGTCCTTTCAGAGAAGTGAGATACACAAATGCAGCGCCATGAGAAAATGGGCCCGCAAAACAGGCAAGAAGAGCGTAAACATGATAGAGCGGCAACAGGCAGAGAAAAAGATCACTGGTTGTCATGCGGGCTCTTTCCCCCACATTTTCAGCTGTGCAGAAGATATTTCTGTGCGTCAGTGAAACAATTTTCGGAGTTCCTGTGGTTCCGGAAGTATAAATATAAGTAGCTGTATCATTTTCACTGACTTTAGGAGCTTTAAATTTTTTCTTTTTCTCAAGCGACTTTTCAATGGAAACAGGATATGTCTTAATCCTTTTTATCACACCTTTATATTCATCAGAGATAAAGAGAGCTTTTGCTTTCAGATTCTTAATCATGTCAGTAAGAGCCTGCGGCATAAGATTCACATCCAGCGGGAGGACAACTCCGCCGAGCATGTTTATTGCCATATAGGAGAGTATCCACTCTGCATTGCTTTTTGCGAGTATTGCGATTACATCACCTTTTTTATATCCCTCGCTCTGCAGGAATGCCGCACGCTGCTCTGCCAGTTTGAATGCTTCTGCGTAAGTTATTTTATTATCAAAAAGTAATCTGTCAGAGTATAATTCACACTTTTCTTTGTAGAATTCGTAAAGGTTGTTCGGCATTTTATCTTCTCCGGATTTTTTAATTTCGATTGTGCCAGTTTTTGCTCCCCCCTGGAACTCTGTCCGGAAAGGAAAATGTTAAATGTTTTTATTTGAGTAATTGTGAATAAGTAAACATAATAAAATAATTAGTTATTTTAATATGGATTACAAGTCAAGGATTATAATAGAGTTTTTTCTAATAAACAAAATATATAAAAATTCTTAGAAATATTCAACATGGCAGAGTTTTTACAGTATTTATTTTTATATTATCTAAAGCAGATGCGAGGTGGTCTATGTCTTTAAATTTAATAATAATCCTGATATTTATAGCTGCTATGTTTTTCATTGCCATACTTTATAGAAATTCAACTCTTGACAAACTCCCGATGCTGCCGGGGGAAACTGTTATTTTTGAAGAGAAAAGTGTAAGAGTTGAACAGGCCGGTTCGCCACGGTCTACGATCTTTATAAACTGCATTGTCCGGGTTACGGACAGGAGAATCATAGTCGCCCAGAAGCTGTTTCTCAGAAAAGATAAATATGCTCTCAGGCATGTTATAAGTTACAGCAGTGGGGCTGATGAGACAGATCTGAAAACAACGTTTGCGAAGGGATATCTTAATTTTTCTGTAAGAAGGGATGATGTGAAAATAGAAAGGGAGGGCGAAAAGGACTTCATCCGGATAGATATACCTGAATCAGTTCTGACCCGACGGCAATATGTTCGCTTCAGTACATCCTTTTATGAAGAATTTGAAAAAATAGCGATGTCATAAATCTTTGATAAAGCAGGAATTAAAAAAGCCCCTTCTTTCAGGGGCTTTGTGTTTACCTGGCAACCTCGTTTATGAGT
>DAISJZ010000062.1:4595-18911 GCA_036821145.1 Spirochaetota bacterium | reverse complement strand
CTCCCGAAACTGCCTGACGGCAAAGGGATTCTCGGAAGGGAGAAATATTTTAACTCCGTGGTATTTGTACCCTTCGTGGAAATTGATGGAGAGTGGAACCTCCTGTTCCAGCAGCGCTCATCCACGATCAGACAGCCCGACGAGGTATCTTTCCCAGGCGGCGGATTCAGCAGAAAAAAGGACAGGAACTGCATGGACACAGCAATCAGAGAGACCGTTGAGGAGCTGGGAATCGCACAAGAGAGCATAGTTATCGAAGGGAGACTCGATTCAATTGTCGCTCCCATGGGTGCAATCATAGAGATCTTCCTGGGGAGAATAACTGATTCAGATATAAGCTCCTACAATATCAACAAAGATGAAGTTGCTAAAGTATTTGCTGTGCCATTCAGATGGTTTCTCGAGAATGACTGTGAAACATACAAGCTCAGC
This sequence comes from Spirochaetota bacterium, assembly GCA_036821145.1. Classification (GTDB taxonomy): domain Bacteria; phylum Spirochaetota; class UBA4802; order UBA4802; family UBA5550; genus UBA5550. Next base: position 18,479 of record DAISJZ010000062.1, on the reverse strand, counting down.
CTGGAGATTAAGCCTTACATGATGGACAGCTCCGGAGAAAAAGAAGGAGTTTTTCCGGCAAAGGAACTTGGGCTCCCTGAACGCTACGCCGGGCCATGGAAAGGAATTTTTCACGAGATCCATTTATACAGAACTGAGCATGGTGTTATATGGGGTCTCACTGCAGAAATTGTGCGGGAGCTTGTGAGGATTGCGAAAAAATAGGTCGAACTCAAATTAAATAACCATTATTATTTATACTATAAAAAGTCATTTCGAACGAATGTGAGAAATCTAAATAACAGAATAACTTTACATGGTACTCCATAAACCCTGTTTTACTATTGAGATTTCTCACCCGATAAACTGGAGAGGGTTCGAAATGACATCAGAAAAAAGATAAAACGGTAATTATATGACAGCGAAATTCCTCTCACTATTCATCCCGATCTTTATACTGATGGATTTTATCGGTACAATACCCGTATTCATTGCATTGACAAAAAAATTCGGCAGGTCCGACAGAATACGTATAGCATTCAGTTCATCAATAATCGCAGGGAGCATAGTGCTCCTCTTCTCTGTGCTGGGACAGGAGATAATGACATACTTTTATATATCTATAAATGCGGTCAAGGTTGGAGGGGGGCTCCTCCTGCTATACATTGCTTTCCAGATGATCCTCTCCGGCCAGCTGAATTATGAAAACAATCCGCCGGAAAGCAGAAGAAGTATAATCGTCTCCCCCCTCGCTATTCCGATGCTTGCAGGGCCCGGGAGCATGACATTCGGGATGATTTCATATCTCAAGCTCCAGGGCGCTGAGAAGTTCTATCTTATTACAGCAATTGTAACAGCCGTAGTTGCAGGAGCGCTGCTTCTGTCTATATCAGCGGCAATCGACAGGCTGCTGGGGCAGGAATTCACCAAGGGTCTTGAGAAGATCATGGCTATTATCGTTTCCTTTATCTCTCTCGAGATGATCATGAGCGGTGTGAAAGGGTACTTTTACTGATATTATTTAACCTGCTGCAAATTTAATTCTTTTAAATGGGCTTTTTAAGGGGCATTGCCCCTTAAAAAGCCCCCCGCAGGGGCTTCCCTGCGAGCGCGAGACTGAGTTTCGCAAAAAGGGTATTATATTTTATAAAATATTCACAATATTTTATTGTAAAGTTTTACTATTTTACTATATTAAAATAGTAGACAGGATTAATAGTCTGATGATTATGCCATTATCACTCAGAATTAATTCATATTAGAGATTAGAGGAAAATCCGCTCCGGATCAATCAACAGCCGTTCAATCCATGTGAGGGATAGAGCTGGAAAAAAGGTACAACAGTGTATTCGCCGCAACGATTCCATGATTTATGTATAATTATGCATGAGATAATAACTGCTACAACCAGAGGTATTTAATGAAAAATCAAAAGATCTTCATAGGCAACCTGAGCTTCAGCGCCACCGAAGATGATGTAAGAACGCTGCTCTCTGAAACAGGGACAGTGGTGAGCTTAAGATTCAGCAGAAAGAAAGGACATGCTGTGGCTGAAATGTCAGACAGCGACGAGTCAGAGGCTGCGATAAAGAATCTTAACGGCAAATCCTTCATGGACAGAACACTCCGTGTGAACTTCGAATTACCGTCCGGAAAGGCTAAATCAGAATCCATTAAAAGATACAATGATAAGGGGAAATCTCTCTCTGAAGAGAGAAGCGAAACTCATCCTAAAGCTGACCGGAAGAAAAGCGGTTCCGGAAAAACCGAAACCAGGCAGGAGAGCAGATCCGGCGGAAGATCTGATGAAAGACATAAACCGAAATCACGGGACAGTTTCAGAAGCGCTCCGAAGGGGAACAGACGGGATGACTCCGATGATTCAAGGGGTAACAGAAAATACGGCAATGATCCTGATTCCTCACGCGACAGGGATTCAGCCGGCGGCTACTACAGTCAGAGTTTCAGGAAGCGCGTTGAGAAAGCTGCTCACGCTTTTTCAAAATTCAGCAGAAAAGGGACTTACACTGAAGCTCCGGATGATTTCATGAAAGATGAACATGGCCGCGATTACAGGGACATGGAAAAAGAATCCGGAAGGAGAGGCCACGGCAGCCGCAGACCCGGCCAGGCAGCCAGAGGGCGACAGGGTGCTGACGGTAATTCCATATACAGCAATGACAGGCCGTCAAGGCCTCAGCGCAGGGAATCAGCGGATGGAGATCGCAGAAGGTCCGATGATCGTCCGCGTGGTGCATCTGGCAGCAGGGCCGGCAGATCATCAGGTCCGGGAGCAGACAGCCGCTATGGTGAGAGCAGAGACGGCGCCCGTAAATCTTCCGGCAGGCCTCGAAGCACAGGTGAAAAAACAGCCGGCGATCACAGGAGAGGGAACAGCCAGTCCAGGGGTGCGTCAGGTAACAGATCCGCTGACAGGACGCGCAATAAACAGCGTTAGGTTCATACGGGTATGCAAGTAATATGATTAATAACGACATTCTGAGACGGCTGAGATACGCCCTTAATATAAGCAACAGTGATATGGCTGAGATATTCAGCCATTCAGGTTACGAAATATCCGAGGGCGATATCCTTGATCTCCTTAAAAAAGAGGAGGAGGATGGATATGCAGCATGCAGCGATAAGATCCTCTGCCTGTTTCTGGATGGGCTTGTTATTCATAAAAGAGGAAGAAAGGAGGGTGAAGTGCCGGCAGCGGTTAAGCCCTCCTCCCGCCTTACTAATAATGATATTCTCAAAAAAATCAGGGTTGCGCTGAATTTTAAAGACGATGACATGCTGGAGATATTCAGGCTTGCGGAGTTTCCCCTGAGTAAATCTGAGCTTTCAGCGCTTTTCAGAAAAAAGGATAATAAAAATTTTAAGCTATGCAAAGACCAGCTTATGAAAGCTTTTCTCAACGGGCTCACTATCAGATACAGGAAATGAATGTCACCTGAGCCTCCAGGGCTCATCCCCTTTTTTCGAAAACAATCCCGCAGCAACAGCACACTCAATCCCGAAAGGGAGATACCCCGCGTAACCCAATAACGGCATTTCGAAAATTTTAAATCTGTGTACATACGGGATGCTGTAAATCCACCTTGCCTCACTGTAATAATTCCACATCTCCCAGAAAAATCCGCAGATGAGCGCGGCAAAGGCGTATACCGCCACACCGCGCCAGTCGCCTGAAGCCAGTGAGCTTATAAAGCTCTCCTCCCCTGCAAGTGACTGCATGGAAAGTATAATTATAGCAGGGGATATCCACAGGAAAGGGAAAAGCAGCTCAGGGTATACCGGGATTAACAGCAGGCACACACCTGATGCAATGAGAATGATGAACGCAGCAGCACGGGGGAATTTTATCTGCATTTTATAATAAGATTCCATCCCGGAATATATCCGGGGATAAGTTTTAAGTAACTCACCGGTACTCATTACTGCAGGCAGCACAGTTGAAAAAGCAAGCGTAGCTTCGAGGAAATATCCAGACGGTGACAGATTCCCGATTCCCGCATAATACCAGTTAGCTGTGAATCTGTTGAGATATTCAAAGATCCACCAGAAAGCGGCGCTTGCGGGGAAAAGAAGAAGCATATATGCTGTACGATGGGTCAGCAGCGAGGAACCGGACCTCCTGCAGCAGAGGGCGTTTATCACTGTGATGTATGAAATCCACAAAGGGAGAAATGTCCACCTCTGAAGATCGTGAAAAAGCGGAAGGCGCGTCCATGCAATAATCCATGAAATAATACCGGCGCAGATTCCTGCATAACCCCACCACGGGAGATTTGCTTTATCCATGATTTTCTTTTCCGGGATCCCGCTGCGGACAATATGAATAACCGGCGGCAGTACTGTGATCATGATAAAACATGTGATAATTGCGAAGGCGATCCACGAGAAAGGGTTGTGCTCCACATAACCTGCGACAGGCGGGAATGAAAGATATGCGCTTAAATCATCACCTTTGATTATTACCGCTGAAAGCGGAAGAAATAATATCATTATAAAAGATAATACCGTAATGATAACTTTATTCATATTCACCCGCCGTATATGCCGGGGATTGCAGACGCTCCCCCTTACTTGAATTTTAAATATTTGTATTAAGGAAATCAAGTTTTTCATTATTTTTACGCTATTTTTTCCCGGGAATACAGCCTGCTTACTTTCAGGTCGATGAAAACATAACTCAAATTTAAGTAAAAAATTGATTTAATGTTGAAATCACTCATTTTATTGATTATTATTAATTCAGGTGATGGGATTTAAGACCGGCTGAAACAGGAGATACAATATGACAGCTGCAATAGACAGAATCATGAACGCACAGGTTATTTACTGGAAGAAACAGAAAGAGCATCTTGATGAGCCTGAGAAAGTAAACCGTCTCCCCTTTGTCACGATTTCCCGTGAATACGGGTGCGGAGGTTATGAGGTTGCATCAAAGCTCACGGAAATCCTCAATGAAGAGTTAAAGCCTGAACCTCTATGGGCTGCATATAACAAGGCGCTTCTGGATAAACTTATGATCGACACCGGACTTTCTGAAAGCCTTGTTGAAACTCTCACAGGCAAGGCGAGGAATAAACTGACGAACCTTATACAGACGACATTCAGCACATTCCCTCCGCAGGTTGCTGTTCATAAGAAACTTGTTGAGATAATTGCAATGCTCGCACTGAACGGCCACGTTGTCATTGTAGGGCGCGGCGGTAATATGATTACAAAAGAGGTAGAGAGCGGGTTCCATGTAAGATTAATAGCTCCTATCCAGCAGAGGGCTGAAAAGCTGTCTAAATCAATGAATATAAGCAAGGGAGAGGCAACAAAACTTATAAAAGAGAAGACAAAACAGCGTGAGGAATACATGAAGGAGTTCTTCAAAATTGACCTTGCAGATCCCCATAATTATGACATGGTAATTAATGATGCGGTTTTTTCATCAGAACATGTTGCACGGATGATTATACAGGGGATGAAGTACAAAGGGGTCATGGTTGAGCCGCAATAGCTTCTGCTGATAAAAATATTAGCGCACTAAAAATGAAAAATACCGGGAGATGAACCCGGTATTTTTATTGCGCCACTGAATAGTACTTTTATTATGCCTGTTAAATTACAGCATTATACGATTAAATTTGTTCCTTATACATGTCATTTCGAAGAAGCGACAGTGACTGAGAAATCTATTTTCTGCCATAATTTGAGATTTCTCACCCGAAAAACTGATGGGGGTTCGAAATGACAGTTTGAACTGGTTAAATCATTAACTGTCATATTCACCAATCATAAAGGATAATATGAAAATATTCATCGACGCAGACGCAATACCCGGAGCAATCAGGGATATACTATTCAGGGCATCGGAGAAAAACCGGATTCAGACAACTGTTGTAGCCAACCAGAGATTAAAGCTCCCTGACTCGAATTATATTTCAGGCATTGAAGTCCCCTCCGGCCCCGATGCTGCTGATGATCTGATAGTAGAGCTTGTCAGCAGCGGAGACCTTGTAATTACAGCAGATATCCCTCTTGCTGACAGGGTGATCAGCCGCGGCGCTTATGTTCTCAATCACAGGGGGGAGTTTTATGATATGCATAATATCAAAGAGAGGCTTACCATGAGAAACCTGATGGAGGATCTCCGGAGCATAGGAATTGACACCGGGGGCCAGGGGCCATTAAGCCATAAAGACCGCAACATCTTCGCAGGACAGCTTGACCGCATTATAACTGATTATTTAAAAAAAACCGGAGAGAGATAGTATGAATGGCACAGTGAGATCTGCGATTAAACCGGGCATGAAAGTGGCAATTGTCCTGAAGCAGGATCAGAGATCAGGGAAACTTACTGAGGGGATAGTGAAGGATATACTGACAAACTCCCCTTCTCATCCCCACGGCATCAAAGTGCGTCTTGTCACCGGTGAAGTAGGAAGAGTGAAATCAATTCTGAATCCATAAAAAAAAGAAAAAATTTTTACTTAAGGTAACAGATCCGCCCCTCCTCCGTGTTTAAATAATTAATAGAAAACAATGGAGGACTTTAATGAAATCAATAAAAGTTTTAGCTGCTGCAGCAGCTCTTTGTATATCAGCAGCAGGCTGGAGTGAAGAGGCGGCAACAGTTCAGAAGCCTGAGAAAAAAGACAACCCGCCTGAAGTTTTGTTCAACATGAAAGAATCATCACTATCCGGATATGGCGCAATCTATACCCGTTTTTCAAAAGTTGGAGAAGCAAACGGCTGTTTTACCGGGGGACGGGGGGGTTTTATAATTAATGATAAGTATGTACTTGGCGCAGGCGGCATGGGACTTGTCAATCCCGGAAAACGTGAAAAGATTACCGGAGATGAGTACACCGGCATTTATGATGAAGTTCAGTTCGGGTATGGCGGTTTTCTTACTGAATACTACTTTAATCCGAAGGACCTGGTTGTCTTCTCAATCGGTACACTTATCGGCGGCGGAGGGCTCTACTTCAGTCAGGATAAAGATGATGACGAAAATGATCATCACGAAGGCGGGGATAATTTCTTTGTACTCGAACCTGAACTCAATGTTTTCATTCATCTTACAAGGTTCTGCCGGGTTGGTGCCGGTGTTTCATACAGGTATGTTAACGGTATAAATTCCGGAGGTATGGATGACGCGGATTTTCGCGGACCTGCTGCTTCTGCAATGGTTCAGTTCGGATGGTTCTAGTCAGAACAGATGATTAACAGTTAGTGCATTTTTTAATTTACATGATAACCGGAAGTTTTTTAAAATATGCACAAATTTGGGGATGTCGAAAAGTCAGATTTTCCTGTTTCAGTCATTCCGGTTTTACCCCGAGGGTAGTTCTTCGCTACGCTCAGGGCGCGCACGCTACAGCCGGTATGACAAAGAAACTACTTTTTGTCAGTCCTTATCAAGGCAGAAATTTATGAGTATAAATGTTGAGGAATATTACACTAAATACGGGCCCATGGTACTGAGGCGCTGCAGATCGATATTAAAGGATGAAGACCGGGCCCTTGATGCCATGCAGGATGTTTTTATTAAGGTGTTAAGCAGGAGTGAGGAGCTGACAGGGGATTACCCCTCCTCTCTTCTCTACCGCATAGCAACCAATATATGCCTCAACATGCTGCGTGATGAAAAAAACAGGGCTGAGTCAGTGAATAACGATTTCCTGTACTATATAGCTGACAGCCATGATGAGCATGACAGGCTCTTCGCGGAGAATATGCTGGATTCAATATTTATGAATGAAAAGGAATCAACCAGGGAGATCGCTGTGATGCTCTACCTGGACAGGATGACACTTGAGCAGGTTGCTGATGCAACCGGGCTCTCAGTGTCCGGTGTACGAAAAAGAATGAGGACGCTTAAAGAGAAAGCCGGTGCACTCAGGGAGGGGGTATTATGAAAATGAATAAATATACAGATTTTCAACTGGAACAGTTTCTTCTTGAAGAACTCCCTGCTGAAGTGATGAAAAGTATCAGGGAACAGATTGAAACCGATTCTGTCCTGAAAGAACGGGTTGATGGACTCAGGAATTCCGGTATGGAAATACTGAAAAAATATCCGGCGGATATAATGGCAGGTAAAATCATAAACGGCATAAAAAAGGAAAAAGAGAATTCTGCCGGGATATCACCTGTAAAGGAAAAAGTAATATCAACAGGAACTGTACAAAGCTCCCTCCTGAAAAAACTTATTGATTATCTGTCCGGCAAATCAGGAAAAACAGCGTATTCAATCACCGCGGCGTTAGCGGCATCTGCAGCTGCAATAGTTATTGTTTTGAACTCTCCGGTATTCAACGGGCATATACCGGCTGTTAACGATAATGATGTGATCCGCATAAAGGGGATGGAACCCGGAATCTCAATACACAGAAAAACAGGCAGCAGCATTGAAGAACTGAAGGATATGACAAAAGCTTCACAGGGGGATCTCCTGCAGATCGGGTATATATCCACAGGTGAATATACTCATGGAGTCATTCTCTCCATAGATGGACGGGGGTCTGTAACACTGCACTATCCGGAATCTGAATCCGGAGAGACCATCATAAAAGTCAACAGGAAAGTGATGCTTAAAAGGGCTTACGAACTGGATGATTCACCGGATTATGAAAAATTCATACTCATCATTTCCCAAAAACCTGTTGATGTAAAAAGCGTTATTGAAAAAGCAAAAATACTTGCACAGAGCAGGGAGAGTGCCCTCAATGGACAACTGAAGGCTGACGGGAGTTCTCTTGAATTTTCCCTCACTTTAAAAAAATGAGATCAGCAGCCTGTAATTCAGGAGGAATTTATGTTCAGGTTCAGTGCAGGTATACTGTTTATAGCAATTACAGTTTTTGCCGCTGCTATTAACAGCCATGCGGCTCCGGGGCAGAATATACGCAGATTCGCCGTGATTGTTGGAGCCAACAACGGCGGGCCTGAACGCGTGCAGCTCAGGTATGCTGTATCAGACGCATCCACAATGATGAATGTGCTCAAGTCACTGGGCGGAGTTGACTCACGGGACGCTCTCCTCCTCCACAACCCTGACAGGAGAAATTTCATATCAGCCCTTGCAAGAGTTAAAGGTGAAATTCAGGGTGCAAAGTCAGGCAAAGACAGAATTGAATTTATCTTCTACTATTCAGGGCACTCCGACAGTGAAGCTATACTGCTTGGACGCGAGAAGGTCTTCTATAAAGAACTAAAGGACGGAATACGCGGCATACCTGCCGACGTAAGAATAGCAATACTGGACTCATGCTCATCAGGGGCCTTTACCCGCATAAAGGGGGGGAGTTTCAAAGCTCCATTCCTCCTGGACACATCTTTCAACATGAAGGGGGATGCTTTCATGACATCAAGTTCATCCGATGAAGCATCCCAGGAGTCCGAGGCCATCAAGGGTTCCTTCTTTACCTACTACCTTGTTTCAGGCCTCAGGGGTTCGGCGGATATGATAAGGGACGGACGCATAACACTGAACGAAGCATACCAGTACGCATACAATGAAACACTTGCACGCACCGAGAAGACATCAGGCGGCGCCCAGCACCCGAACTACGATATACAGATGACCGGCACAGGTGACGTAGTTATTACAGATGTAAGGCGGAGCACTTCAGGGATTATCCTTGATAAACGGATAGCCGGGAGAATCTACATACGCAACGATGAACGGATCCTTGTTGCAGAGACATACAAATCATACGGCTCCGAGCTGGAGATTGCCCTCGAAGAGGGGAAGTACAGCATAACAAACCATACAGGTAACAATATATTTGAAACTGATATAAAAGTTATTCACGAAGAGAGAAAAGTCATAGCGCAGGAACAATTCCGCGCATCATTCACTGAATACGCGGTGCTGCGCGGAGACAAAACGGCTCCATCAGGCGGGAAGCAGAAGAAAGAGATTATGCTGGATATTGACAGGGTAGAACACGGATGGTATTTCGGCTTTGCCAACCAGTATACACGGCTCAACGGGAAATGGGCTGACTTTGCCGGTGCAAGGGGGGGGTGGATCATCAACCACTCCATCCTGCTTGGGGCATCGGGCTACGGGCTTGTTTATCCCACAAACAGGGAGGGACTTACAGGAAAGATATATGAGGGTGAGGAGAAAAGGATAAGCATGGGATTCGGCGGGCCGATGATTGAATACTTCTTCCAGCCTGACAGGCTCTTCACCTTCGCACCTGCACTTACTGTTGGGGCGGGTTCATTTGAATATATACGCTCTGATGATGAAGATGACGACGATGAATCTTCTCATGCAGATACTTTTTTTGTTATCATGCCTGAAATTTATGTATACGCGAATATTACTGAATACATCCGGGTTGGTATCGGTTTATCATACCGGCATTCAGCCGGAATAAATAAATTTGATCTGGATGATGAGGACTTCAGGAATATATCCTTTAATATGGTCATCACTGGAGGATGGTTTTAAACCGGATATACTCCGATCTTAAGATATATATCTTGACATTTCAACAAGATTGAATACATTTTCTAACTTAAATATAAAGATCAACCTGCAGGAAGGATAATGAAACTCAATCTGAAAAGTATTGGCGGAAAAATTTTTTTCTTATACATGTCCCTTTCTCTCATTAATATCGCTTTTTTCTCTATCATTATTTACGAAAACCAGATAGACCTGATAGTAGACAACACCATACTCCTCAGCAGGGAACTTACTGATAAAATATCCGAGCAGATCCAACTCTCATCTCTAAAAAACCGGTCTACCGATAAAACAGTAAACAGTGAACTGGCAGAAGAGGCTGCAGGTATTATCCAAAAGCACACAGATAATTTCATCATTATATCAACCTCAGGGAAAATATTAAAGAGCAGAGGATTTCCGGATATTATATCTCAGCATGATATGGCAAACGCAGTACGTGCTGTAACCGCAAGAAGTTTCACAGGTGAGAATTATTATTCAGATATAGACAGTTCAAAAAGCCTTATTTCATTCTATATACCGCTCTCCTCCGGAGGCAAAGAGGATATTGTCCTCATTTTCAGCAAAAGTCTCAAAACCATTAATGACAAAATGATGGATCTTTACAGGGAAATGGGATTTGTTGCGGTTTTTCTGGCTCTTTTCCATATTGCTGTAGCAATTCTGTTCTTCAGGATATTCGTCAAACCTCTTTCAATACTTCATGGTCAGAGCAGAACGCTTGCCGCAGGTGACTACAATGTCCGTTCTAAAATTACAAGCAATGATGAAATCGGAGAACTGGCTGAAGCATTTAATATAATGGCCGAATCAATCCAGGATAAGATTAACAATCTTGAAGAGTTTAACAGGAACATGAAATACGAGCTGGCCCTTGCAGGAGAAGTGCAGAAATCAATTTTTCCCGAACTTTCCGACAACATGAAATTCAGGTTCCATGTATTCAGCAGGCCCTATGGCCAGGTCAGCGGCGATTATTATGATTCATTTACCCTTGATGACAGATCACAGGCTTTCCTTCTTGCTGACGTTTCCGGTCACGGCGTACCTGCAGCTCTTATGACAATGACCCTCAAGGAAAAATTCGGGATATATGCTCACCTGATGAAAGATCCGGCTGAGATGTTCAGGATATTAAATGAAAAGGTAACAGCGATGTTCGAAGCAGGAGGACTGAGGCCCAGATATTTTTCCGGTTTCTACATGATCATTGATGATAAGAACTCAATGTCATACTGCAATGCCGGTCATCCTCACCCGCTTATATTATCAAATAACGGCACAATAACCAGCCTTGAAAGTGAAGGTGGAGTAGTTGGAATGTTCAGTACAATGGGAAGCTATTACCGGACATCAAAAATTCAGCTTGAGCAGGGTGACAGGATAATACTTATAACAGACGGTATTCTTGAAGCTATGAATGAGAATGATGAACAGTACGGATGGGAGAGATTAATCGAATCTGTCAGGCAAACTCCGGGCCTCTCGATTAGCGATACAGTGCACAGGATTATATCCGGACTTGCGGGTTTCACAGATATTGAGAAGCTCAATGATGATGCAACAATAATCGGAATTGAAGTATTGTGAACATGATGCTTAAAAAGTACAGAGGGGAGATCATTCTTGCAGCTATTTCCGCTTTTTCAGTAATCATAATGCTCTTACTGAACTACGGGAATTCCAGGCTCCGCTTTGCGGAGATAAAAAAGATTATGGCAGAGTCTGTTTCAACTTCCCAGGATATTGATCATGCCGGCCTTATAGTACAGTACAGGTTCAGGATGGATCTTTACAGGAAAGAGCTTACAGAATCTGAAGCTGACCTTATCGAAATGAAAGCAGCATCCATGTTCCCTGAATTACCGGCAACTGATAACCTGATGGCAGAAGGGATTACGATACGCATATCAGCTCTCATTGTTAATACTTTCAAATCTTTAATGGGCAAACCTCAGTTTTTTTTAAACCGTGCCAATCCGGGAAATATAGCCCTCGGTACTGCATATTATTATGAAAGAAACAGTCTTTTTATAAAGGCGCTGGAACAATATGAAGAAGCACTTAAGTATGAATCGCGCTCAAGACAGAGAGGGGGCATTCTGCTACACCAGGGCTTCTGCTTCTCAATGGCCGGAAATACAACTGATGCAATAAAAAAATACAGTACGGTTATAGAACTCTACCCTGATGACCCGGTATCTGTAACTGCTTCTCTTCTCCTTGAGTATCTTCTGAAATTAAGCGATGAGGCGGACAATGTAAAAAAAATGCCCGACTCCCCTGAAAAAATGGAGAAACTGTTCAGGCTTATTGCATTCAATGATTCGCTGAAAGTTCTGGAGAATATGGATAAAAATCAAAAACCGGAAAGGAACATCATAATGCAGTTTTATAAAGCCCGTTGTCTTGAATCAACAGGGAGAGTTTCTGAAGCATTAACATTATACCAGAATATTCTGATGGAAAAACCATCATCAGAACAGGCCGGATATGCGAATAAAAGAATACTCATGATCAGCCTTAAATCAAATCTCCGGGATGAAAGTAAAAAGCTCGTAGAAAATAATAACTCAATTATCGGCGACAAATCACTTCAATACTTTATCGATGAGATTGGAAAAATTGAATCACTGCTTGTTAAAAACCGGAAACTGGATATAAACAACCATCAGAGTGAGGTTAAATCTGTACTACTTGACTGTGAGAAGAGGGCTGCTTCATTCAATCAGTTTCTGGGGAAAAATATGAAAATAACAACCATCAGCGGAGATGTAATTATCGGTCCGGTTATATATGAGGATGATTTAAAAATTAAAGTCAGCACAATAGCCGGTGAAGCAGTTATAATGAAAAATGCCATCAAAAAGAGTGAGTTCAGATGAAATTTTTATTAAGGACTATTCTTCCAATATTGCTCTTCATTACTCTCAGCGTGAATCTTAAAGCTGATACAATTCTTCTGAATGACGGAACCTATCTGGTAGGAAAAGTTATAGAATGGGATTCACATCACATCATCTTTAAAAATGCCCATGGAGCATTTGCTATAAGAAAGAACCAGCTTGTAAAGCTTTACATAACCGGCAGCCAGAAAGAGGATATTGAACTAAGGGACAAGCTGGGCCATACGATAAAAGATGAAGATATAATAAGGCATTATCTCGCCGGAGCCGAAAGTGTACCGGAAGGCGGAATCGATAAAACGGAACTCGAATCTGATATTGCAAACGAAAAGACCGACAGAAAACTGAAAATTTCATTAAGCTACTACCAGACATTGGGGAGACTCGCGGATATAGTTCCATCAGCCCTGGGTATCACTTTTGGATATACACAATCACTGAGCCCTTTCCTCTCAGATGAACATGCATTCTGGGCTCCGGATATAAATATCGAACCGGAAATGGTTTTTTTCAGCGGGGAGGAAGCGGAAGTCTACGATTTTTCCATCTATGCCGGACCTGAATGGAGGATCAGATATCCGGGAAAAATGAAAGGCAGCTTAATGCTGACCACCATGCCGGGAGCAACTTATCTTATTATAAAAGATAACAATTATAACAGCACAAGCTTTACATATTCATTTAAAGCTTCAGCGGGTTATGAATACCCCGTTAAAGGTATACTTGCATCGGTGAATCTGACATATCTCTATATATATGATAAAGATATTCCTCTGAAGGGGATCGGAGTGACAGTTTCAGGATCTTATAAATTCTGATACTATTTAATGTAATATATCCAGAGACCTCTGCCTGCTGTATTTTTCACGTAAAAACAAAGTTTTCCGTTAAAGACTGTCATGCATTCCGGGTATGTGCTGGTTGATGTATAGTCGAAATCAGCAATAATATATGGAGAGTTGACACCATCATAACAGAAGAGTTCAGCTCCTGCCCCTGAAACCG
>DAISJZ010000062.1:2191-4495 GCA_036821145.1 Spirochaetota bacterium | reverse complement strand
ATATCTGCAACCTGAACAGGTAAAGTTCCATCAAAAGACCACAACTCCCTCCCTGTTGATCCATTGGTTGCCTGAAAATAAAGTTTCCCGTTAAAAACAGCAAGACAGCATATATCGTCCGAAGATCCCGCCGAATTAATATCACAGACTTTTACAGGATCACCTGAACCGTTATACCTGTAAAGCTTTTTGCGTGACCATGAAGATTCCGCAACAAAATAAAGATTATTATTATATACCTTTAAGAAACAAGGTAAGCTGTCACCTGATGTATTTATATCAGTGACCCTGGTGATTATTGAACCATCATAGCACCATAATTCCTTACCATATCCATCCCCTCCATCTGCAGAGAAATAAAGCCTGTTATTATAAACACAAAAGTGATCAGGGTATGAGCTCCCTGCAGGATTAATATTGATAAATTCAGCAGGAGGATTTACACCATCATATCGCCACAGTTCAGCCCCATTTCCTTCAAGTTTATCACCTCCATTAAAATAGAGATAGCCGTTGTATTCCACGATATAAAATTCTGATACAGGCAAAAAAACTGAACTATCCCCTGCCTTCATATCAGCTATCCTCTGAAGCACAGTATCTTCAATATCAAACACAGCCGATTCTGAAACTCTTCCATCTGCAGTTACAGATTGAGCAATGAAATGTGTAGAGCCCGGGGGAACAGCCGTATTTTCAGAAAAACTGTAATCAAAAGAAGCAGCTGATTTACTGAATTCACATATAAGATTTGATTTCTCATTAACAGTACCCCAGTAAATCCTGTAACTGTTTATATCATCTTCCATGTCAGGTTCAACCAGCGTCAGAACAAAGCAAACCTGGTCTTCATCCCTGTCAGTATCAGTAGTACAATGTAGTGATGGGCGCGCAGGGGGAGATGGCTGTTCTTCAGCAAGCCCTCCAAGTCCTTCATAGCAGGAAAAAAGAGGAAAAAGAAAAACTGCAGCAATCAGTATCCTGAGTTTTTTTAAAATCATTAAAATGCATTCTCCGCTATGTTCAGAAATTAAGGGCATTATAATACATAAATTTCTTATAACCACTATTGTCAACATCAGAAATAAAAAAATATTCACCATCAATTTGTCTTAATCAAAACATATGGATTATTTTAAGACAAATTTGACTTATACATTCTGCCTTGTTATATATACTTTAATTAAACGTCAGCCTGCCGGGATAAGATTTACAACAGGACAACTTCGTCAGCATTACAGATTATCAGAAATAATTCTTTAAAGTGAATACTGCAATAAATCTGCTTTATGTAATTTCAGGAGAATGATCTTGACTTTATCTCTTAATGATATAATCAGGCTTATCATATTTTAGATAAGCGGGGAATATAATCCTGAATGCGTGAAATTGTATACAGCTGGATACAGGGTATCAACTGGCATCAGCAGTTTATGAAGACAGGGGATCTGACGTTAAGGTTTGCAGCTTTATTCATTATCTGCTATATAACAGGAAAAATTGCGGGAAAAATAATTATAAGTATCACAGAAAAGTCTGCCGCAGGTGATATTCTCCCCTTCAACAGGTCACTCCTGAAAAAAGATGCTGTTAAACGTTTTACCATGATGTTCCCTTTCATCCTCTTTTATTTTACCTCTGTAATTGTATTTTCGGATGCTCCCGGATTTATTAATCTTTTTAACAGAATAATTTTTGCAGTACTTGTGACACTCGGTATTTATGCCGCAAGCGGATTTCTTGACGCAGTGGAACACTACTATCAGCATTTTGAAGTATCCAGGAAAAATCCGATAAAAGGTTATCTGCAGCTGATAAAAATATTCATCACAATCATCGGCATTATTATAATCACTGCTTCATTCGTAAACCGATCACCCTGGGGGATAATAAGCGGCTTCGGGGCTATGACTGCACTGGTGATGCTGATTTTCAGGGACTGGATACAGGGGCTCGTTGCAAGTATTCAGATAAACGCCAACCATCTTGTAGTTATCGGAGACTCAATAGAGATAGAAAAGCATGGTGTTAACGGTGAGGTTATTGACATTTCATTAAGCACGGTTAAGGTGAAGAACTGGGACAATACACTGAGCATGGTTCCGGCCTACTCCCTCATCTCTGAGACTTTCAAAAACTGGCACGGCGTCAAGGAGGCCGGGGGGAGAAGAATTAAACGTGTACTTTATATAGATATATTGAGCATTACACTCCCTGATAAAAAACTATTAAAAAATATATCAGGCCTTGAGCTGATGAAAGGTACAGATGAACTTAAAGTTATTTCGCAATCTTTAAGACAGA
>DAISJZ010000062.1:0-2091 GCA_036821145.1 Spirochaetota bacterium | reverse complement strand
TCAACGACCTCTCTCACCGCGGGCCAGTACTCCTTCTTAAAAAACCTGTAGAAGAAATTCCTTGCGTCCCCTTTCTTAAAAGTCGGATGTTCCTTATATTTACCGGTAAGCATACCTGCTGCAAGTGAACCGTAAGAAATAATGCCTACACCTCTATTTTCACAGACTTTCATCTGATCATTCTCTATCTCCCTCTCAAGAAGCGAATAATTCGGTTGTAGAGATACCACCTCACCGGAATTTATGGCATCCTCAAGTTCTTTTCCTGAAAAATTGCAGACACCGATATACCTCACCTTCCCCTGCTCTTTCGCCTTCATCAGGGCCTCCATTGAGACCGCAATAGGCACATCATTAACAGGCCAGTGTATCTGATAGAGATCAACATAATCTGTCTTCAGTCTTTTAAGAGACATCTCAAGATCATGCATTATAAATTCAGGGGTGAGTATCTTTTCGTATCGCCCCTCAATATTAAGACCGCACTTTGTTGCAATTATAAGCCTGTCTCTCATACCGGCGATGATATCACTGATAAGCTCTTCAGCGTGTCCGCCGCCGTAAGCAGGAGCTGTGTCAATACAATTAATACCGCTGTCAATTGAAGCTTTAATCGCTTCTTTAGCTCCTGCTTCGTCATAATCACTCCACATTGTGCCGCCGATAGCCCAGGTGCCGAGTATCAGTTCTGTAACATATAGATCGCTATTACCGAGTTTTCTTGTTTTCATTTTTATTCCTCTCTTATTACTGTATTACAGAATTAATGACAGATACAGTTATTGGCAATCAAATAATTCTTTATTTATGGTTGACAAATAACAAACGTTATTTATAAAAACTCATCAAGTAACAACTGTTATTTAATAAATCAATATATCGGAGGCAGCCATGAAAATTCTTTTTATGAACGGCAGCAGCGCCGGCTCAGAACTAAACAGCTACATAAGCTCAGTAATAAATTCTGTTAAAGCGGCAGGACACGAAGCCGGAGAGCTGATTCTCCGCGACATGAACTATTCACCGTGCAGGGGATGTTTCAACTGCTGGGTCAGGACCCCCGGGCTCTGTGTTTTTAAAGATGACGGAGATACCCTCTGCAGGGAATTTCTAACTGCGGATATAGCTGTGCTTGCCTCACCTGTAATCATGGGATATCCGGCAGCAATTGTTAAAAATGCCCTGGACAGGATTATTCCCCTGATACACCCGTACCTCGAAGATATAGGAGGGGAAGTACATCACCTGAAGAGATATAAAAAATACCCGGCCATGGCTCTGCTTCTGGAAAAAACCGGAGACACCGATGATGAAGATATTGAAATAATAAGAGATATATACCAGAGAGCCGCACTGAATCTTCAAAGCTCTCTTAAACTTCTAAGGCTTACAAATTCACCGGCAGAGGAGGCAGCTCATGCGCTTATCAATAATTAATGGCTCACCAAGGGGAGTATCCAGCAATACCATGAAGCTGCTTGAATATTTTACAAAGGGATTCCTTGAAACAGAGGGTAACAGCATAGAGATACTTCATTCAATAAAAGACAGGCCCGATTTTACGAAAGAGAGGGAGATGTTCCTTCGCGCGGAGAGGCTCCTCATAGCATTCCCGCTTTATGTTGACGCAATGCCGGGCTCGGTAAAGGAACTTATTGAATCTTTTGAACCTCTTAAAGGGAAAAATCCCTCGCTTAAACTGATGTTCATGACACAGTGCGGATTTCCGGAAACACATCACACAAGATTCGTGGAACGTTACTGCGAAAAGCTCGGCAGGAGACTCGGCTGTGTTTATGGCGGAGCAATCTGCAAGGGAGGCTGCGAAGGTCTCACAGTGCAGCCCCCCGCACTTGTTGAAAAAGTGTTCAAACGATTTTATGAACTTGGCAAAGCCTATGGTGAAACAGGTGAGCTGGATTCAAAAATACTTGCCAGACTTGCCCATCCGGAACAGCTTACTCCGGAAAATCTTAAACAGGTAATCCCCATGGTAAACAACTTTCTCTGGGATGGCTTAATGAAAAAAAATAATGCCCTGGATAAAAGTTTTGATAAACCGTACGGGGAAGATTTATAAGAATTGTTTTA
>DAISJZ010000061.1:0-19546 GCA_036821145.1 Spirochaetota bacterium | reverse complement strand
GATAATAATCTTGAGTCAGCTGCTATGCAGGATTTAAATGAGATGGAGTATGGTCTATATCTTGCAGGTCTTGGTGATTCAGCTGTTACCGATAAAGTTAAAATAATAGTACAGGTTGATCGATATGGTTCTGCGAGTTCACCATATACCGGAGATAACTGGTCAGATACCCGTAGGTATATAATAAGACCTGATTCAGCAAATATCACAAAATGGACTTCCCAGAGGATTGATAATGATCTGGGTGAAATTAATATGGGAGATGCCGGAAATCTCAGGAATTTTATTGATTACTGTCAGGAGCATTTCCCTGCTCCGAATTATGCGTTGATTTTATGGAATCATGGTGGAGGATTAAGAAAGAAATCGTCTTCTTCCTCTATTTCCGGTGAATCCGGGATTTCGAGTATATCATCACTTTCTAAAGCCATCTGCTGGGATGATACGAATGGTGATGACGCATTATATACAGGTGAAATTACAGATGTACTTACCGATATACATAGTGTTGATTTTCTCGGTTTTGATGCATGCCTTATGGGAATGCTTGAAGTTGCATATGAATACAGACCGGGAGTAACAGGGAAATTCGGTGCTGATGCTATATCTTTTTCACCTGCAAATGAGCAGGGGGACGGGTGGAACTACGAAAGGATACTAAACAGGCTGAAGGGCAGCGGTACGGATACTGAAGGGGACGTCTGTTATAATGCCGATTCTTTAACTGCAAATCAGTTTGCAACTCTTGTCGCAAAGGAGTATGCTGATGATGACAGCACGTATAGTGATGATAAACAGACACAGACAGCTGTTGATAATACAAAAGTTGTCGCGCTTAAGACAGCTTTTGATGCTTTTGCGGTAGCGTGTAAAAATTCTAAGACTGAACTTGAATCTGTAAGAGGCTCCGGCACAAGTGTGTCAACAATGCATTATTTTAATGAAACTGACACAGGAACTCCTTCTTTGGGTATTTTACCGGAGTGGATTTCCCGCCCCTTCTTTGATCTTTACGATTTTGCAGAAAGAATGTATAATAATAATGATATTGCAGATACGGCTGCTACTAATCTTATGACCGCGATAAACAATTTTATTCTTTATTCATATGCCGGAAGCAGCTACAGTGGTTTTTCTAATGGTCAAAACGGCCTCTCTTTCTTTTTTACAGATGGTGATGAAATATACAGTTACAGTGGTGTCAAACATCTTGCATATCAGTGGTGGTACACATCTGTCGATTCAAATATATGGTGGCCTGGCGGACATTATTATGGTAAACTTGATTTTTGTGATGGTGATAATGACAGTTCTGTTGAGACATGGTTCGAACTTATAATGTATATGTATCATACTGGGGATTATGATAATTTCCATCCCGGGCCTGCATTTTGATAAAGGAATAGGGAGATATTGTGAAATACATTATAATATTAACTGCATTGTTAGTTTTCGATCTGGCATCATGCAACAGTCAAATTATAATTGATAAGAGCGGCACTGACAAATACAGTTCAATGCCGTGTGTAGAGCCTGCGGAGATTGAATTGGTTAAACCTGTAAAAACAAAAACCGCGGATGATTCGTATAAGGTTGAACTTAAAGGTCTTGTCGAAGTAAATGAAACTGGACAGGTTTACCTCGTAATTAATCCATCCTCAAAGAGCAGGAGAACATACCTTGTTACTGGTGAACTGACAGATAAGGTTGCCGGATATAAAGGTGAAACTGTTACAGTCAAATGCTGTTACCTTGAAAAACGAACTTGGTCAGGCACAATTCGAGTTTATGAAATTTTAAAATAGCCATGTATAACCGTAGAGCCGTAGCATGCTATGGCTCTACGGTTTACAGCAATATTACATCCATGTAAAAAATCCTGAAAAAATCCCCGAATCTGCATCCGCAGTCACCGTCATTATATTTTAATTATTGTCTTTCATTTCTTTATTAAGGAGAATATTATCCATATATTTTATCCGGAAGAAGGAGTTAATCTGTATGAGCATAAATCCTCTGAAACATGTAAGCAGCGGCCTTAAAGGTTTTGATAAAATAATTGAGAGCATCT
This sequence comes from Spirochaetota bacterium, assembly GCA_036821145.1. Taxonomy (GTDB): domain Bacteria; phylum Spirochaetota; class UBA4802; order UBA4802; family UBA5550; genus UBA5550. The sequence goes on along the minus strand of DAISJZ010000061.1, from coordinate 17,475 downwards.
ATCTTGGAGATAATGTTGTGTGGCAGGTGGATTCCATCTCTGATTACAGGGAATTTGTTCTCCCCTTTGTTGACCAGGCGTATAAAGACAACCGCAAAATCCACTACATGAGGTTTGCTGACCATGCGCCTCTCTTCGCGGATAATGATCCGAGGCTGGAGGTTCACCACCTTAATGCTTTTTCAGGTTTTGAATCATTCGCTCTTGACGTTCACACAATAATTGGTGAGGCGGGACTTGAAGCTTTTTACGTCTTCGATTCACTATCCGATCTCCTCTCCGCCTGGGCTACAGATATGATGATAGGGAATTTTTTCCACATAACATGCCCTTACCTCTTTGAACTTGATACAGTGGCCTATTTCGCAATATTGAGAAACAGTCATGACTATAAGACAATCGCACGCATAAGGGAGACAACGCAGCTCCTGATTGATATTCATAATTACCAGGGAAATATTTATGTTCACCCCCTTAAAGTGTGGAACAGGTATTCTCCCACAATGTTTTTCCCACACAAACGGGAAGGCGACTCATTTCACCCCCTGATGAACACAGCTGACGTTGCTGATTTTATAAATCATCTGCAGAAGAGCACAACAGCAAACACCGGGCGTAACCTCGATTTCTGGGACAGGCTCTTCCTTGAAGTTGAAGAGCTGAAAGAGAAAGGGGGTACTCCTGAAGAGTTAAATACAATGCTTAACAGGCTCTGCCATCTGATAATCGGGAGAGACGAGAGGATTATCGACCTTGCGAGGAGGCATTTTGATATTGATGATTTTATTTCAATCAATTCGAGGCTTATAGGTTCAGGGTTTATCGGCGGCAAGAGTGCAGGTATGCTTATTGCCAGAAAGATTCTTCAGAATGATGAACACCAGGACTGGAGGGGGATCATGGAACCTCACGATTCATTTTATGTGGGTTCTGATGTTTTTTATTCATTTATAGTTCAGAACGGGCTCTGGAAAATGTTTCTTGAGCATAAGACCGGTGAAGGTTACTACAGCATGGCTCATGAAATTCAGCAGAGGATGATCACCGGGGTTTTTCCTGAGGCCATAAGTGAGCAGTTTATGCAGATCATAGAGTATTTCGGGCAGTCCCCCTTTATTGTGCGTTCAAGCAGTCTTCTTGAGGATACCTACGGCCACGCCTTCGCAGGTAAGTATGAAAGCGTCTTCTGCGTAAACCAGGGCTCCCCGCAGGAACGCTTTATTCAGCTTGCAGATGCAGTGCGTCATGTTTACGCAAGCACAATGAATGTGGACGCACTGGCATACAGGGCCCAGCGGGGGCTCGACAGGCTTGATGAGCAGATGGCTCTCCTTGTTATGCGGGTCTCAGGCACATACAGGGGGAGGTATTTCTTCCCGGATATCGGCGGCGTGGGGCTTTCGTATAACACATATGTCTGGCAGAAGGAGATGGACCCCGAAGCGGGTATGGTGCGTATGGTCTTCGGCCTGGGGACCCGGGCAGTTGACAGGGTGGAGGGGGACTATCCGCGTATTGTGGCACTGGATTCCCCATCGCGACGGAGCCATGCCGGGATGGAGGACCTGAAACGGTTTTCGCAGCATAATGCGGATGTACTGAATATCGACCGAAATATTATAGAAACTGTCCCTATCGCGAATCTTCTTAAGGATGTGCCGGATTATAAAATCGAAAGGGTCGGTACATTTGATCCTGAAACTGCCGCAGTAATCAGTGAAATGGGGATAAGGAATGCTACTCCATGGCTTGTTTCTTTTGATCCTTTTTTAACTGATACAGATTTTGCTGATACGATGAAAAAGCTCCTTGTGACTTTGAGGGGAGCTTATGACTACCATGTTGACATTGAATTTACGGTGAATTTTTCTTCTGCCGGTGTATACAGGGTTAACCTGCTGCAGTGCAGGCCGTACCAGGCTAAAGGGGTGAAGGAGGAGATGATTATCCCTTCGGATCTCCCTGATGAGAAGGTTTTTTTCAGGTGTGAAGGGAGTTTTCTCGGGGGGAGTATTAAGCAGAGTATAAACAGGGTGATTTATGTTGACCCTGAAGCTTACTCCGCCCTGAACCAGTCAGGAAAATATGAAGCTGCAAGGATTGTCGGAAGGCTGAACGCCATTGCGGGTGAGAATGAGAATATTAATATGATGCTCATGGGGCCCGGACGGTGGGGGACATCAACTCCCTCACTGGGGGTCCCTGCACGTTTTGCGGAGATAAACCACGCGAAGGTACTGGTGGAAATTGCCAGCATGAGCGATAATATTATGCCGGAGCTCTCATTCGGATCTCATTTTTTCCATGATCTTGTCGAAACAGGTATCTTTTATGTGGCACTGTTTCCTGAAAACAGTAATGTCTTTATCAACAGGGGCATTTTCAGTACTTCAAAAAACTCTCTTTCTGAGCTGATCCCTGAAGCTGAGAAATTCAGTGATGTGGTTTTTGTATACGACATTTTTGTAGAAAATTTTCACATCATGGCTGATATAGTTTCGCAGAAACTTGTTTGTTTCAATATTGTGTAAATTATGTTACGGCATTGTAAACTTTTTTTATAGAGAGGGTGGATCAATTAAAATAAAATGGACATAAATGTATAAGAGGAATTAGGTTTGCATACTATCAAATTTGTGCCGGATTTTTAGCTGAAATAATAATATCAGGATGCAAATTTTTACAGTTCACAACTGAATCTGTTAAAAAATCATTGAGTATAGCTCAAGCAATAATGAAGGAGACCATTTATGTCTGTATTACAAGAAGTATATGAAAAGGTTAAACAGAGAGACCCCAACCAGCCTGAATTTCTCCAGGCAGTACAGGAGGTTCTTGAATCACTTGAGCCCACAGTGGCTAAACACCCTGAATTCGTAAAAGCAGGTATCTATGAAAGGATAGTTGAGCCGGACAGGGCTCTGCAGTTCAGAGTTCCATGGGTTGATGACAAAGGAAACGTCCAGATTAGCAGGGGTTTCAGGGTTCAGTTTAACAACGCAATCGGGCCATACAAAGGGGGACTCCGTTTCCACCCGTCAGTAAATCTCGGTGTTATTAAATTCCTCGGTTTTGAGCAGATTTTCAAAAACTCACTTACATCTCTCCCGATGGGGGGCGGTAAAGGGGGTTCTGACTTTGATCCTAAAGGTAAGTCTGACGGGGAAGTTATGAGGTTCTGCCAGTCTTTCATGAGAGAGCTTTTCAGACATATCGGACAGTTCACAGATGTTCCTGCTGGTGACATCGGTGTTGGCGGACGCGAGATCGGGTACATGTACGGATATTATAAGAAGATTGTTAACGAGCATGATGGTGTTCTTACAGGTAAAGCCCTTGAGTACGGCGGAAGTTTAGTAAGGCCTGAAGCTACAGGTTACGGTGCTGTATACTTCGCGGCAGAGATGCTTGCTACAAGAAACCTCGATCATAAAGGTAAAATTGTTGCTGTGAGCGGCGCTGGTAATGTTGCTCAGTACACAGTTGAAAAAGCAACTCAGCTTGGCGGAAAAGTTATCTCTCTCTGCGATTCTGACGGAACAATCATTGATGAGAAAGGTATCGATGCTGATAAACTGAAGTTCATCCTCGAACTTAAAAACGTAAGAAGAGGAAGAATCAAGGAATATGCGGATAAATACGGTGCACAGTATTTTGCAGGAAAGAGTATCTGGGATGTAATTAAGGAGCAGGGTATTAAAGTTGATATAGCATATCCTTCTGCAACACAGAATGAGATTAATGAAGTTCATGCGCAGGCTCTCGTGCAGAACGGATGTGTTTGTGTTTCTGAAGGGGCAAATATGCCTTCAACTCCGGAAGCTGTTGAAGTATTTATTAATAATAAAATTCTTTTCGGACCGGGAAAAGCTGCTAATGCAGGCGGTGTTGCAACATCAGGCCTTGAAATGTCACAGAACAGCCTCAGGCTCTCATGGACAAGAGAGGAGGTCGACCAGAGACTTCATGGTATTATGAAAAACATTCATAAATCATGTATTGATGCCTCTGAAGCTTATGGAATGCCGGGCAACTATGTAGCGGGAGCAAACATTGCAGGTTTTATTAAAGTAGCAAAAGCAATGACAGCTTACGGTATTGTATAGTCTGCAAATCTGAAAATTTTAATATGTTCCATACGAAAATATCCGGCTGCATTTTTAGCCGGATATTTTTTAGGTATGGTTTAAAAAATAAGTTATTTGAGTCAGGTTTTTTCATCGGTATAAAGTATTCTTGGTCATGCCGGTTTCCTGCAAGGAATACCGGCATCTCATAGAATAAGTTTAGGTATTTATCTTATAAGATTCCGGTATTTGCAAATCCGGAAGAGGCAAAACAGGAATGACAACATAACATTATTGTGTTGTTTAAAAAATACCAGATTTGCCTAACTCAGGTAAGTTAAAAAAAAGAGTCCGGAATTATAAATCAAGTCGCATAAAATGATTTAGTATGCCAGAAATGACATATTAAAAAAATAAAACTGTCCCGGTGATATATAAAGAACAGGTCGCCGGGTTGCGTTTTATTAAAATCATTTAATAGCGGAGTTATAATATGAAGAGTTCATCAAAAACTGAAAAAACCATATCTTTCAATCCGGCAACAGGGGAAAAAATAGGGGAATTTTATGTAGATTCAATTGAAAATCTGAAAAAGGCAATGGAGAGTGCCAGAAAAGCACAGCCGGCATGGGAGGCTCTACCTGTAAAAAAACGCGTCAGATACATAAAGAAGATGCGTACATATCTTGTTGATAATCTTGATGAGATAGCTGAAGTAATTTCGCGTGATAATGGTAAAACAAGAATAGAGGCCCTGGGTACTGAGCTCCTTGCAGGGGCAATGGCCCTGACTTATTACTGCAAAAAAGCCCCCGGATTCCTTAAAGAGAGAAATTTAGGAACCGGAAATATAATGTTTATTAATAAGCGCAGCAGAATTGCGCGTGTTCCATTTGGAGTAGTGGGTATAATTTCACCATGGAATTATCCTTTTGCCATTCCTTTTTCAGAGATTGTGATGGCTCTGCTGGCAGGTAACGCTGTGATTTTCAAAGCAGCATCCGAGACTCAGGCTGTTGGTTATGCGCTTAAGAGATGTGTAGAGGCTGCCGGGCTCCCTGAGGGAGTATTTAATTATATAAATATGCCGGGGAGTGTGGCTGGCGATGCTTTTCTCGATGCGGGGATAGACAAATTGTTCTTTACAGGATCTGTGCCTGTGGGGAAATATTTAATGAAAAAGGCGGCAGAGACTCTTACTCCTGTTTCGCTTGAACTTGGCGGAAATGATGCCATGATTGTCTGCGAGGATGCGGATCTTAAGCGCGCGGCAGCGGGGGCTATATGGGCCGGGTTCGGAAATTCAGGGCAGTCCTGCGGCGGGGTAGAGCGGATATATGTTCAGCGCAAAGTATATGATGAATTCATGGGGTATCTGAAAACCGGTATTGAATCCATGAGAATAGGGTACGATACTGATTTTGAAGTTGATATGGGAGCCATGGCAACAAAGCGTCAGATGGATGCTGTTAATGCGCATATACAGGACGCTTTGAAAAAAGGCGCTAAAATATTCGCGCAGAAGAATCCCCCGTCAAATCTTAAAGGGCAGTTTTTACCCTGTACAGTTCTGACAGATGTTAATCATGATATGCTTGTTATGCGGGATGAAACTTTCGGCCCTGTAGTGGGTGTCATGCCTTATGATAAAATAGAAGAGGCAATTGAACTTGCCAATGATTCAAATCTCGGTTTAACCGGATCTGTGTGGTCAAAGAAACATGGCAAGGCGATAAAGATTGCAGGGAAAATCAGGGCAGGAGCCATGACTATCAATGATCACCTGATGAGCCACGGTCTTGCTGAGACACCCTGGGGGGGCTTTAAGGAATCCGGCATAGGTAGAACACATGGTGATATCGGTTTTGCGGAGATGACAGAACCACAGGTGATAGTAAATGATATTCTTCCTTTTGTTCGAAAAAATTTCTGGTGGCAGCCATACACACCGGCAGTTTATCAGGGGTTAAAAGGAGTTGCTGAGGTTTTATACGGGAAAGGGATTTTCGCGCGCATCAGAGGTTCGATAAAGCTTCTTAAAGCTTTCCCGAGAACCTTTAAGTCAAATTATTAGCAAAGTGCAGCTGCTGCGATGTTCTGAATTTAGAAACCTGACATCGCAGCGGTTTTAAATTTTTAATAGTCAGAGGAGAAACATGCATTATATCCATTCAAATGATATAATTCAGCCTACAGTGGGACGCATGGTTGTAGACGCGCCATATGTGGCTGAACACAGGAAAGCAGGTCAGTTTATAATTCTGCTTGTTGATGAATTCGGCGAGAGGCTCCCTCTCACTATTGCCGATGCTGATAAAGAGAAGGGTACAATAACCCTTATATATCAGATTGTGGGTACCACCACAGCCAAACTTGCTAAGCTGAAAGCAGGCGATTCTCTTTACGGAATAGCAGGCCCCCTGGGGCATCCGACTGAGATTAAGAAGTACGGTACTGTGGCATGCGTTGGCGGAGGTATCGGCATTGCTCCTCTCCACCCGATCTCTAAAGCTATGAAAGAGGCGGGAAACAGGGTTATAAATATTCTCGGCGCAAGGTCTGAAAATCTTTTTATACTCGAAAAAGAGATGAGTGCAATTGCTGATGAATGCGATATATGCACTGATGACGGTTCAAAGGGCGAAAAGGGATTTGTTACAGATGTGCTGAAGGGTATTATGGCAAAAGAGAAGATCGATCTTGTTGTTGCCATAGGGCCAATTCCTATGATGAAGGCTGTAAGTGATCTTACGAGAAATGATGGAATAAAGACTTTTGTGAGCCTCAACTCTGTTATGATTGATGGAACAGGTATGTGCGGCGGGTGCCGTGTTACGGTCGGGGGAGAGACAAAGTTCACCTGTGTTGACGGGCCGGAATTTGACGGGCATCTTGTTGATTTTGAAAGTCTCGGGAAAAGGCTGAAAACTTATCAGAAAGAGGAAACTGAATCATACGAAGAATACAAACATAAATGCAGACTTGACGGGGTTGAGATAAGATGAACGCGAAAACACCAAGACATAAAATGCCGGAACAGAAGCCGGAGGAGAGGATAAAAAACTTCAACGAGGTTCCCCTTGGCTATACTGCTGAAATGGCAATTGCTGAAGCTGAAAGATGTCTTCAGTGTAAAAAACCTGCATGCGTTGAGGGGTGCCCTGTCAATGTTAGGATCCCGGAATTTATAAAAGAGGTTGCAGAAGGGAATTTTCTGAATGCAATTGAAGTGATAAAGGGGACCAACTCGCTCCCCGCAGTTTGCGGAAGGGTCTGCCCCCAGGAGAGCCAGTGTGAAGCTAAATGTGTTCTCGGAAAAAAATTTGAACCTGTTGCAATCGGGAAGCTTGAGGGCTTTGTGGCGGATTATGAAAGGGAGAAGGAACACCTCCCCGCTCCTGTGCTTAAACCGAAGAATGGAAAGAAGGTTGCCATAATCGGTTCAGGCCCTGCGGGACTGACGGTGGCAGGTGAGCTTGCGAAACTCGGTTATGCGATCACAGTGTATGAGGCGCTCCACACGGCAGGTGGAGTTCTTGTTTACGGCATCCCGGAATTCAGGTTACCTAAAAAGATCGTAAGCTACGAGATCGAAGCTCTTGCGAAGATGGGAGTTGAATTTGTCACAAACAGGGTTGTGGGGCTTTCTGAAACTCTGGCTGATGTGATGCAGAGGTTTGACGCTGCTTTTGTTGCAACAGGTGCCGGGCTTCCGTCTTTCTTGAATATACCGGGTGAAGATTTCCAGGGGGTTTACTCTGCTAATGAGTATCTCACAAGGGTCAACCTGATGAAGGCTTATAAATTTCCCGAGTACGATACCCCTGTAATAAAGGGGAGGAGCGTCGGTGTTTTCGGTGCGGGGAACGTTGCAATGGATTCTGCCCGTACAGCCATAAGGCTCGGGAGTGAAGAGGTTCACCTTGTTTACAGAAGGTCCAGGGATGAAATGCCTGCCCGGGCGGAGGAGATTCACCACGCAGAGGAGGAGGGGCTTATCTTTGATCTCCTGTGCAATCCTGTGAAGTTTATCGGTGATGAAAACGGCAGACTCAGTGGTGTTGAGTGTGTAAGGATGGAGCTTGGCGAGCCTGATGATTCAGGGAGGAGGCGTCCTGTTGAGATAAAAGGTTCGGAGTTCACCATTGATATTGATGTTGCAATTATAGCAATAGGTAACGGTTCCAATCCTATACTTCAGAAAACCGCCCCTGATCTTAAATGCAACAAATGGGGTAATATAATTGCTGACCCGGAAACTATGAGAACATCTGTCAAAGGCGTTTTTGCCGGCGGTGATATTGTTACAGGCGCTGCAACTGTTATCCAGGCAATGGGTGCAGGGAGAAAGGCGGCAAAAGGTATTGATGATTATCTCACTTCAGGTGAGTGGCAGGATTAATTCTTTAAATTTTAATTACAGGAATAAATTCTCTGTGTCATTGCGGGGAGCGGCCTTCACTCACTGCTGGCCGTTCGCAATGACTCTCCTGTTATATCTAATTTTCCGGATTTTCAGAAATGAAATCTGTCCCGCAAAGATAACCCCGAAAATAATATAAAACAATACGCCGCTTATGAAACCCCAGGCCCTCTCTGACATAAAGAATGCGGAGTAGACAGTAAGTGCCGTATGCAGCAAAAACACTCCGGTTAGTATAAACATCATTCTTTTCATGGAGCGTATACCTTCCTCTGTAACTCTGAGTTCCATGTTTTTTATATATCTTCCTTTCATTGCTTTTAAAAAAAGTTCCGGTTTGACAGCAGCTGCTCCTAATATAATGCAGATGATCAGCTCTATAGCAGCAGGCTTCAGTTTAAAGAAGATAGCATTCTCAAGAAGGAGTGACACTCCGCCAAGAATAATAAGAAACGCGGTATCAAAGAGAACAAACCTGTCAATCCTTCTCTCTCTGACCCATGTGAAGAGAAGTTCAGCAAAACCAAATGCAAGGGCCGCGTAAAGGCCGGCTTCCACGCCGTATACTTCATCTACTGCAATGAAAATGAATAGAGGGAGGAGCCCGGGGAGCATCTGTTTAAGGAGAACTGTAATCGGCATTTTCCCTCCGCTGTTTTATCTGTTGAAAAAATCTGAAAGAATTCTGTAAACAGCATCAGGCTGTTCCATGGGCACAAGATGACCTGCTCCTGTCACTTCAGTGTAACTCCCCTTGGGAAAAAGTGATGCCGCGTATTTCAGGTCAATATAAGCACGGTTTTCACTCTCTCCGCCTTCTACAACAAGAACCGGGCATTTAATCTCCGGGAGGAGAGGCCAGGGATCTTTCGCGGTTCCACCCATGAAAAGAGAAGCCTCTTTTCGCGGGGAACAGCTGAGGCATAGGCCCCCCTCGTTATTCGGTTTCATGCCGTAACGGATATAGAGATCAAGAACTTCGCTGTCCCATTTTGCGAAGAGCTTTCTGCTTCTCAGGTAGCTTTCAGCTTCAGCCGGGGAGTTCCAGCTGCTCAAACGTTTAATTGATTTTGATGCAAGGGGGTGCTGTTCAACTGTGATCTTCATATTATACGACTGCTGCGGGAGAAAAATCGGTTCAATGAGCACCATTGCTGAAGGTGTCACCGTATGAGTTCCTGCGCAGAGGGTGATTACAGTGCCCCCCATTGAGTGGCCCGCCACAAATGGATCTTTCAGCCCGAGCTCTCTGCACAACCCGTAGAGATCTCCGGCAAGGATACTCCAGCTTATCCCTCCATCCTCCGGTTCGGTATCCCTGTGATCGCAGAAATATGGAGCTATTATGTTAAATTTATTACTGAGTTTTGAGGCAACAGGGTGCCAGACCCATGGAAGAAATCCCGTTGCATGCAGCATCAGGAGATCGGGACCGTCAGACTGGTAGTGCAGATATTTTATCTCAACATCACCTATATTGCAGCTTTTTTCAACTGGAGTGTTTCTGCTTTCATTCATAACATAGCTCCCGGTTATTTTGATGATCAGAATATGGAGTGATCTGTTTTATTGCAAGACAGTTTGTTGAATTCTCTGTTTTTTCAGGCTGGATAAATATCCACCCGTTGGGTGTTGTTCCGGATGATGTTTTTTATGCTTTTGAAAACTTATTTATATTGATTGAGCTTCCTCGGCAGCCTGCCGGAAAATCCGGATGGGGGGTTGAATTTTCCTTATAGGCCGGGTGACAATACCATTGCTGATGACTGCTGCGGTTTATCGCATTTTAATAGCGTCTGCCGCAACAGGCTAATCTGCTCTGGCGTATGCCGAATTGAACTCCGGAACACTCCCGCGGGATGGTTTGAAATAACTGCTCAACTGCACCATCTGTGATGAATGCATTTGATTTATGTTAAAAAGATTTAATGTGGAAATCTTTTTAACTTTTTATGAACACTGTTTATAAATATTGAACAACGTTCTTCTATGTCAATGTTTTTTTCATAAAAATGTAAAAATATCAACAAAAGTTAAAAAATGAATAATTTTGTAATTTTACTATAATAGTGCAGTACCTGTAAAACTGGCAGAATATCTGAAGCAGACCTCCCCGGCAATTTAATACGGCAGATTGTTTCATCTTTAATCATCTGTTATATTTTAACAAGTATGTAACATGCATATATTTTTTTTAATTGATGCCGGTTACAATTTTGAATTTTATATGATAGAAAATGCATATTTGTAATATAACAATAGTTATGCGTTTTAGATGCTTTATAAAAATTTAACAGGATACCTGGAGAACGTTGATGATGAGTTACAGGCCGGGAAAAGAAGGATTATATGATCCGCGGTATGAGCATGATTCCTGCGGTATAGGTTTTGTTGCTAATATAAAAGGGAAAAAATCCTATGATATAATAAAAAGGGGACTTGAAGTCCTTGAAAGAATGACGCACAGGGGAGCCGAGGGTGCTGATAATAAAACCGGAGATGGTGCGGGTATTCTTATGCAGATTCCACACGCTTTTTATGCGGAGGAGTTCCCGTCACTTCCGCAAAGCGGGGATTATGGAACCGGCCTGGTTTTTCTTCCTGCTGAAAAGAATCCGGCAGAAGAGTGCGTGAAAATTCTTGAGCTTACTGCTGAAGAAGAGGGACTTGAAGTAATAGGATGGAGGGAAATTAAAGTCGACAGTTCTGTTGTTGGTGATATTGCCCGCAAGGCTGAGCCTGCGATGAAGCAGATATTTATTAAAACGAAATCCGGTATAAATAATAATCTCGAATTAAAGCTTTATGTTGTGAGAAAACTTGCCGAGAAGAGAGTTGCTGAACTTTCTGATAAAAAATATTCAGCTTTTTATATCCCCTCATTATCTTCGCGTACAATCGTGTATAAAGGGATGCTCATGCCGGGGCAGGTGAAATCTTACTTCAAGGATCTTCAGGATGACAGGGTGGAGAGCGCAATGGCTCTTGTGCATTCCAGGTTCAGCACAAACACATTCCCTTCCTGGGACCTGGCACAGCCTTTCAGGATGCTTGCACATAACGGGGAGATTAATACTATTAAAGGGAACAGGTTCTGGATGGAGGCCCGTGAAGCTGACCTCTATTCGGAGATCCTCGGTGATGATATAAAAAAGATAATCCCTGTTATTGAACCCGGGAAGAGTGATTCAGCATCTTTTGATAATGTCCTTGAACTTCTTGTTGCGTCAGGGAGGCCTATGCCGCATGCAATTATGATGATGATACCGGAATCATGGAATGATAAGAATCCTATTCCTGACTACCTGAAATTTTTCTATGAATATCATTCAACTTTTATGGAGCCATGGGACGGCCCTGCTTCAATGGTATTTTGTGACGGCAGGTATATTGGCGGAACCCTGGACAGGAACGGGCTCAGGCCTTCACGATATGTGGTAACAAAAGATAACATGATTGTAATGGGTTCTGAAGTGGGTGTGCAGAATTTCAGGCCGGAGGACGTGGCGTATAAGGGGAGATTAATGCCGGGGAAACTCCTCCTTGTTGATACAGTGGAGGGTAGAATAATACCTGACGCAGAGGTTAAGCAGAAAATTGCGATGAATAAGCCCTACAAAGAATGGGTGGAGAATAACAGGATTAATCTTGATGATATACCTGAACCTGATAATATAACAGTGAATATTGGTGCGGATATTCTTCACCAGCAGAGAGTCGCCTACGGGTATAACAGGGAGGATATTGAGGATATTATAATACCCATGGCAGCGACAGCCCAGGAACCTGTTGGTTCAATGGGAACTGATACACCGCTTGCTGTTTTCTCAGACAAGCCGCAGCCCCTTTTCAATTATTTCAAGCAGGTATTTGCACAGGTGACAAACCCGGCCATAGATCCCATAAGGGAGGAGCTTGTAATGAGTCTCACCAGCTATATGGGGTCGAGAAAGAACCTTCTGGGAGAAGGACCGGAGCATTGCAGCATGCTGAAATATTTAAGGCCTGTTTTTACTAACGGTGAACTGTCAAAAATAATAGAGAGCAGCAATCCTCAGATACAGACAGTAACTATTGATACAGTATTCCCTGCTGACCGCAGTAAAGGTCTGCTCGAGAAAAGACTTGATGAGATCTGCCGTGAGGCGGAGAAGGCAATTGATGACGGACGCAATATAATTATACTCTCAGACAGAAAGGCCGGCAGCGGATCTGCAGCTATACCATCTCTGCTTGTCTGTTCAGCAGTACATCATCATCTTATAAGGTGTAAAAAAAGAACCCGTGCCGGACTAATTATTGAGAGCGGGGAGCCCCGGGAGGTGATGCATTACGCTCTTCTTATCGGTTATGGCGCTGATGCCGTGAATCCATACCTCGCATTTGCAACAATATTTGAACTTGAAAAAAACGGAAAACTGAAGGCCGGCGGAGGGTATGGTGAACTTGAATATAATTACATCAAGTCTATAAGCAAGGGTCTTCTTAAAATTTTTTCCAAAATGGGAACGTCAACAATAAGAAGTTACCGCGGCGCGCAGGTTTTCGAGGCTGTAGGGCTTTCTGAACGGGTTGTTGATAAGTACTTTCCCGGTACACCAACAAGAATATCCGGCATCGATACTGATGAGATCGCTGTGGAAGCAATTATTAAAAATGAGAAAGCTTTTATTGAAAAGGTAAGGCTGCTCGAAGCGGAGGGTGTTTACAGTTTCAGAAAGAGTGGTGAAAAACATGCTTGGAATCCTGAAACTATATATATGCTTCAGTGGGCCACAAGAACCAATGATTACATAAAATATAAAGAGTTTACTTCAATTGTTGACGGACATAACAGGAAGCCTCATTTTATAAGGGGGCTATTCGATTTAAATACATCCAGGCCTATACCGGTTGATGACGTGGAGCCTGTTTCAGATATTATGAAGCGGCTTACTACAGGAGCTATGTCATTCGGATCAATAAGTAAAGAGGCCCATGAAGCTATTTCCATAGCAATGAACTCAATACAGGGGAGGAGCAACAGCGGAGAAGGGGGTGAAGATCCTGAAAGGTTTAAACGAAGGCCTGACGGTACATCAGCGAGAAGTGCGATTAAGCAGATTGCCTCCGGACGTTTCGGTGTTACAAGTAATTATCTCGCAAATGCTGATGAGCTGCAGATAAAAGTGGCGCAGGGTGCCAAGCCCGGTGAAGGGGGACAGCTCCCCGGCTATAAAGTTGACGGTATAATTGCAAGAACAAGACATTCAACACCGGGCGTAACTCTGATATCGCCTCCGCCGCATCATGATATATATTCCATAGAGGATCTTGCCCAGCTTATTTTCGATTTAAAAAATGCCAATCCATACGCACGTATAAGCGTAAAGCTGGTGTCTGAATCGGGAGTCGGGACCATTGCTTCAGGTGTCGCAAAAGCGCATGCTGACAATATACTCATAAGCGGGTATGACGGAGGCACAGGGGCCAGCCCCATCAGTTCAATTAAGCATGCGGGTCTCCCCTGGGAGATAGGGCTTTCTGAAACCCACCAGACGCTGGTTAAAAATGATCTCCGGGGAAGGGTAAGGCTTCAGACAGACGGGCAGCTTAAAACCGGCAGGGATATAGTGATTGCCGGAATGTTAGGTGCCGAGGAGTTCGGTTTCGGTACAGGCGTACTGATTGTACTGGGATGCGTAATGATGCGTAAGTGCCATATGAATACATGCCCTGTGGGTGTTGCAACGCAGGACCCTGATCTGCGGCGAAGATTTAAAGGGAAGCCTGAGTATATAATCAATTACTTCAGGTTTATGGCTCAGGAGATCCGTGAAATAATGGCATCTGTGGGTGTCAGCAGGTTTGATGATCTTATAGGGAGAACAGACCTTCTTATACCGAGAAAAATTTCGCACTGGAAGGCGGGCTCAGTTGATCCTTCAGCAATTCTTTGCAAACCCGCCGAAGCTGATATCTATCCACTGCGCTGTATAAAGGATCAGAAGCACAAGATCGACAGTGTGCTGGACAGAAAACTTATGGAAAGGGTGAAGCCTGCACTTGACGCGGGGAAAGAGGTGAACGCATATCTTGAAATGCCGATCAGTAATACTGACAGGTCTGCAGGTGCTATGCTCTCTTATGAAATATCAAAAAAGCATGGAGAGTCCGGACTTCCGGATAATTCGGTGCAGTGTACGTTTCATGGAAGTGCAGGGCAGAGCTTCGGGGCCTTTCTCGCAAAAGGGGTTACGTTCAGGCTTGAAGGGGATGCCAATGACTATTTCGGAAAAGGGCTGTCCGGGGGGAGGCTTATAGTTGTTCCGCCGGCAGGGTCTGAGTTTAAGCCGGAAGAGAGTATTATCGTCGGCAACACCGTGTTGTATGGTGCCACAGGGGGGGAAGCTTATGTTCATGGAATCGCAGGGGAGAGGTTCTGCGTCAGAAACAGCGGCGCCCTTGCAGTTGTTGAAGGTACCGGTGATCACTGCGCCGAGTATATGACAGGGGGGCGGGTTATTGTCCTCGGAAAGGTCGGGCGGAATTTTGCAGCAGGTATGAGCGGAGGTATAGCATTTGTACTTGATATGGATGGAGATTTCGATTTTTTCTGCAATAAAGGTATGGTTGAGCTTTCACAGGTAAGGGATTATGATGACCAGGATTTTATTTTAGAGATGCTGAAAAAACATATACACTACACTGACAGCGCCCTTGCGAAAGATATAATAATGAAATGGTATGATTATCTCCCGAAGTTTGTAAGGGTACTGCCGCTTGAGTATAAACGCGCAATGAACGAAATGAAGATCAGCCTCATAGATGAGAAGCTTAAAGCCATCAGGGAAGAAGAACAGATCATGGAGAGTTATTAAATGGGAGATCCGAAAGGTTTTTTAAATATAAAGAGAATGGAATCAGGCTACAGGCCTGTTGAGGAGAGAGTCAATGACTACAGGGAGGTTGAACGTCTGCTTCCTGATGTTCAGAGAAAACTTCAGGCGGGGAGATGTATGGACTGCGGAGTTCCTTTCTGTCATTGGGGGTGTCCGGTGGGTAATGTCATGCCTGAGTGGCAGGATATGATATTCCGTGAAGACTGGAAGGCCGCTTATGAAATATTGAGTGAGACAAACAATTTTCCCGAATTCACCGGACGGGTCTGTCCTGCACCCTGTGAGGCTTCATGTGTTCTCTCTATTAATGACGAGCCTGTTACAATCCGGCAGAACGAGCTTGCTGTAATTGAAAAAGCATTTGAGCTGGGTTATGTGAAGCCCGAACCTCCGGAAAAGCGTACCGGGAAAAAAGTAGCTGTAGTGGGGAGCGGCCCGGCAGGTCTTGCCTGTGCTGATATACTCAATAAATACGGGCATAACGTAACAGTTTTTGAAGCCGAAGACAGTATCGGAGGTTATCTCAGATTCGGGATACCTGATTTTAAACTGGATAAAAAAATTATTGATAGAAGGGTGAATATCCTTATAGCGGAGGGGATCGATTTTAAAACCGGTGTGAAGATCGGAAAAGATATATCAGCATCGGATCTTGTCAACAGGTATGATGCTGTTATGCTGTCAATCGGGGCAAGAAAGCCACGGGACCTTGATATAGGGGGGAGAAGTCTCTCCGGCATACACTTTGCCATGGATTATCTCGCGCAGCAGAACAGGAGGGTTCGCGGGGATGCTATACCTGCCGATAAACTGATTAGTCCCTTAAACAAAAAGGTTGTTGTAATCGGCGGAGGTGATACAGGTTCAGACTGTGTGGGTAACGCGAACAGGCAGGGGGCAAGCAGTATCACACAAATTGAGATCCTCCCTGAGCCGCCGGCACACAGAACCGCAGGGGAACCCTGGCCCCTCTGGCCCAGGCTTAAAAAAACATCAAGCTCACATGAAGAGGGGTGTGAGCGGCTCTGGTGCGTAAGGACAATCCGTTTCTACGGTGATAACGGCGAAGTTAAAGGAATTAACGCTGTACGCGTCACATGGGAAAAACTTGAGGATGGAAGAATGGAAATGAGGGATATACCCGGTTCCGGGTTTGATATACCTGCGGAGCTTGTACTTCTTTCAATGGGTTTTATACATCCGGATCATAAAGGCGTAATCGAAGAGCTTAACCTCAGCCTTGATAAAAAGGGGAATATCCTTGTAAATGATGAGTTTATGACTTCCGAGAAAGGCGTTTTTTCCGCAGGTGATTCTGTAAGGGGGGCATCCCTTGTTGTCTGGGCAATCCATCAGGGGCGTGAAGCAGCTAAGGGGATTAACAGATACCTTATGCTTGAGTAAATTTAATCTTGACTCAAACTTTTCAGTAGTGATAATCGGAGAGATTTTATAATGGCGGTAGCTGATATGCGTCTCTCTGTATTTATCTCTTCTCTTTTAGCATTCATCGTTTTAGCCGGCGGTGGTATTATCTCTGCATCTGAAACTATTCCCTACGGGGGATCTTCTGTCAGGGAATTTAAATATACAGGCGAGAATCCGCTCCTTGCGGCCGTAACCAGAGGGGATGCGGAAACTGTGAAATCATTCCTGGTTAAAGGTATCTCCGCGAACTCACGCGGTGAGAATGATGCCACACCTTTAACAATAGCAGCCTATGGCGGGCATGCAGATATAGTAAAACTTCTGCTGGAGAACGATGCCAATCCCAACCAGAGAGACGGCAATGGAAGTACTGCTCTTACCATCGCAGCGCGATACGGGTATACTGATATGGCTAAACTCCTCCTTAATCATGGAACTTCTGTTAATATCAGGGACAATAAAGGCAATTCAGCACTTATAATTGCATCAATGAGCGGTTATACTGATATAGTAAAACTTCTGCTTTCACGCGGTGCTTTTATCGATTCACGGGGAGAGAATGATATTACAGCCCTTATGGCTGCTTCGGAACATGGACATATTGATACAGTAAAATATCTCCTGTATAAAGGTGCACGGGTAAATTCTGAAAACAGCAGCGGGAAGAGAGCTCTGG
>DAISJZ010000060.1:0-19608 GCA_036821145.1 Spirochaetota bacterium | reverse complement strand
TTTTTTGTGACATAAATTTTAATATTTTGTATTAAAAAAGAAATATAAGTTGCAATAAAATACCCGGTTTATGAATTTTTAACGGATTTAATCAGGAGGAAAATGATGAAAGGTGAAATTGAAATAAAAGTAAGGGGATATCACCTCGATATATATGCCCATGTTAATAATGCACGATACGTTGAATTTCTTGAGGAGGCACGGTGGGCTCTTTTTGATGATTCAGAAGTGGGCAAGGATATGATTTCAAGGGGGTTTGCTTTTACTGTTGTTAATATTAATGTCAGTTATCTCAGCGAAGCCCGCGTTAATGATCTTCTCAGTATTGTTACTGATATGAAGAAGATCGGGAATAAAAGTATAACACTCTCCCAGAAAATATTTCGTAAAACTGATATGAAACAGGTTGTAGATGCTGAAGTTACATTTGTTCTTGTTAATATAAAGACAGGTAAAGCAGTTGTTATTGATGATGAGATAAAAAGTATTATATCAAAGGTTTAAGCTGAACGTAGAATTTATAGCTTTAATAATAAAGAAGGGATTGGCAGCTTACTCTTTGAATAGTAAAACTTTTTCTTGACTCCTGTTTACTTTTATGGTTTAATTGATCTAAACTCTCGAATTTATCATGAGGTAATCACTTGAAAAAAGTACTGGCAATAATACTGTTTATATTCATCTCAACAGCAGATTCATTTGCTGTTATTTTTGTAGATGCTTTCGGGGCAAATGTAGACGCGGGTGACCTGGAAAACCAGATTGGATTCGGTTTAGGACTCGGATTTGATATTAATTCAGACCTGAATTTTATTTTAAGAACTGCTATGACTTCCGTTACAGAGGATAAAGATAAAACCACCGAGACTGAATATGACCATTTTACGGCTCTTGCTGGTATTGAATATGTACCCCAGATTCCGGCATTAAGAAATTTTAAAATGAGCTGGAAAAACTCTTTTCTGATAGGTATGTCTAATTCTGAGGTATCTGTTGAGAATGTCCAGGACGGAGAAGTTTCTGATATGGGCGTTGCATGCGCTTTCTGGACAGGCTTGCAGTATGATTTGACTCAGGTTATCTCTCCGTTTATAGATTTAGGATATCATTCATCTTTTTATCAGAATAAAATGGAAGATGCTTCAGTTCGTGGTTACCAGGTTGCATTTGGAATCAGATTTTATTTAACAGGGAGCAGGGATTACACTGGTGATTATCAGTAATTTATTCAATAAAAACCATCTTTTGTGATTATCAGATGTCAGCTCAGGTGAATGCCTGAGCTTTTCTGTTTTATATATTTGACATTTGCCCGGAAATCAGTAAATTTAATATAGATAAAGAGATCAGGTAGTAACGATGAAATCAGGTTTAAACATAAACATAAAACAGACCCAAAAACTTGTAATGACACAGTCCCTGAGGCAGTCCATTGAGATGCTTCAGATGTCCACCATTGAACTCTCTGAACTTATATCCCAGGAATTTCTTGAAAACCCGATGCTTGAGGATGTTGCTGCTCCACGCTCTGAAGATTACCTTGAAGATATGGTAAGCAGAAACCTCAGCGGTGATGAGTCTGATAATACTTCATCTCCGGAAGGGGACGTGCCTGAAAACAGCTATGATGCTGATATTGCTAAGAATTATGAAGAGGATGATAAAAACAGGCATTTCCTGGAAAATGCAGTAACTACAAGAGAGAGCCTGAAGGAACATCTTTTATGGCAGGCAAGGATGACAGCTGCCGATAATGATGAGCTTGAACTTTATGAAGAGATTATAACTCTCCTCGATGATAACGGCTTTATAAAATACGGGGATCTGGCGGGGATTACTCACAAAAAGCTGGAGACTGTTGTTGAGAGTATAAATTATTTTGATCCTGTAGGGTGTGCGACTCACGGTGTTCGTGAGACTCTCATGGTGCAGGCTAAGTATTTTTTCCCTGAGGATCCCGTTATTTATAAAATGATATCTGATCATTTCAGCGATATCGAAAAACTGGATTATAATAATATTTCAAAAGCAATGGAGTTACCACTTAATACAGTAATTGAGAAGAGCAGGCTCCTTCAGAACCTCAATCCTTTTCCCGGCCGTTCTTTTTCAGGAAGTGATATAAAATATGTAATTCCTGAAATAGAAGTGAAACTTCTTGATGGAGAAATTATCATAACATTAAATGATGACTGGCTGCCGAATATCAGCCTTAGCGGATATTATATGAATATGATGAACAATAAAAGCATTACGAAAGAGCAGCATGATTATTTTAACAGTAAACTTCAGTCAGCAAGAGCACTTATAAAAAATATTGAGGGGAGGCGTGAAACAATAATAAAAGTAGTAAGTTCAGTAATGAAGCACCAGCGGGAGTTTCTTGAAAAAGGGCCTGGCAACCTGAAGTACCTGACTCACCATGACGTTGCCAGTGAAGTCGAAGTGCATGAATCCACTGTAAGCCGCGTATGCAGCAGCAAATATGTGCAGACTTCCTGGGGGACTTTTGAGCTCAAGTATTTTTTTGTGTCCAGGCTTAAAAATCCCGGAGAGGATGTTGATGAAGATCAATCCTCTGACAGGGTTAAGGGCCTGCTTCAGTCTGTAATTGCCGGAGAGGACCCTGAGAAGCCTTACAGTGACGAAGAACTTGTAATTTTATTAAAAGAAAAGGGGGTAACAGTCGCAAGAAGAACAGTGGCGAAATACAGGGATATCCTCAATATCCCATCCTCAAGTAAAAGAAAAAAAATAAATATGATTAAATCATAGGGAGTGCTTATGAAGATTAAGATTACAGGAAGACATATCGATGTATCAGAAAGGCTGAAAGATTATGCTGAAAAGAAAATTGCAAGACTTGAAAAACATTTTCAGCAGTTAATTGACATTCACCTTATCCTGTATGTGGAAAAGCTTGATCACGTTGCTGAATTAACAATCAGCGGTGATTCAGTACAGTTCCATGCCCGAGAGAAAGCAGATGACCTATACTCAGCCCTTGACCTGCTGGTTGACAAAATTGAAAGCCAGATTACAAGATTCAAAGAGAAGATTCAGTCAAGGAAAGGTTTTGGAGTTGAATTGGGGATAACAATGGATTTCACCAGTGAAAAAGGGACTGAAGCTGTTCTTAATCAGGTAAGCAATAAACCGATTGATAAAATCGAAGCCTTTCTTCAGATGAAGATAAATAATAAGGATTACATCCTCTTTAAAAAGGGTGTAACAGAAGTTAAATCAGACCTGGATTACGGCAACAGGAATTATGCCGTTATATTTAAGTCTGATGGAAAATTTAAAATGGCTGAAATTCCATTTGAAAGCATAAAGGAGAATGAATATAATCCTGAAAATTTTATTGAGTATGAACTTGATGTTATAGATGAATCACCCGCTAATCCCAAGATCGGTTTTAATAAAAACAATACATGTTCCATTAAAAATCTGACTTTTGATGAAGCCTTTGATTCATTTGAAAAATCAGGTTCGAGTTATATGCCTTTTTTTAACAGGGAAACAAGGTACTTCAATATTATCTGCCGCAACGGCAGGAAATATGAAGTACTTGTACCTGCTTACTGATTTTCCCGGCCGGGGATTCCCTTCCCCGGCCTGAAACCTGACCTTCCGTTTTTTTAAAAAGCCGCATATTTTTTACTGGAAAGAAATCGACTCATAATATTAATTTCATAAAATGCCGGTTTATGCTTGTTCCGGGTCAATAACTGTTTTATGAATATAACTGGAAATGTAATTATTTAATGAGAAAATTAACCGTAAGACATTTTATAGAAGGGGAGGGGCGGATAGACCTCCAGCTCAGACTGATTGCCGGGGAAGGCGGCCTTGAGAAAGAGATTAAGTACGGTGAGATAAACAGGCCGGGACTTGCCCTGGCCGGTTTTTTTGATTATTTCGCTTATGACAGGATTCAGATTTTCGGTCAGGGTGAAACCGCCTTTATGAATCAGCTGTCTTATGAGCAGAAAATGAAAACCTACAGCGATTTTTTCAGCTACGATCTTCTATGCTGTATTTTTACTCATGAGTATGTCCCGGATAAACTGTTTCTTGAATTTGCTGAAAAAAAGAATGTCCCTGTTTTCCTCTCAAAAAGAGGTACTACCCGTTTTATTACACTCTTTGTGCATGTGATTGACGAGATCTTTGCTGAACAGGTTACACTTCATGCAACTCTTGTTGATGTTTTCGGAGTGGGGGTTCTCCTTACAGGTAAAAGCGGAGTCGGTAAGAGTGAAACCGCTCTTGAACTCATTGAACGAGGGCACAGGCTCGTTGCTGATGACATGGTAATCGTCAAGAAGATCGATGAATCTCTTCTTATGGGGGCAGGCTCTGAAATTCTTAAACACCATATTGAGATAAGGGGTATAGGGATTGTAAATGTCAGGGAGATTTTCGGAATAAGATCAGTGAGAAACAGGAAGAGAATTGAGATGGTAATTCTTCTTGAAGAGTGGGATTCCGGAAAAGAGTATGATCGTTTAGGGCTTGATGACAAAAAATATAACATACTGGATATTGAAGTTCCATATATAACTGTTCCTGTCCGGCCCGGAAGGAATATCCCTGTAATTATTGAAACAGCCGCCCTGAACCAGAGATTGAAAAAGATAGGGATCAACTCGGCACGGGAACTTGATGAAAAGATAAAAAAATGGATTATAACAGAGGGACAAAAGTAATGGTTGAAAAAGATGTTGTTGTCAACAGTGATGCCGGGATACATGCCCGTCCGGCAATGATGATTGTACGGGAGGCAATGAAGTACCCCTGCGAAGTAATGCTGATAAAGGATAATGTTGAGGCCGATGCCAAATCTATAATGTCTGTACTGGGGCTTGCGATAATATCCGGGTCAAAACTTACAATAAGAGCTCACGGTGAAGGTGAAACAGAGCTTGTGGAGTATCTTATAAACCTTATTGAAAAAGATTTCAGAGTATAAAATATATGCCGGGGTTTAAACTTGCCGGAAGGTAAGATTATGAAAAACAGAGGTAATTCTTTCCAGGATATCCTTTTCCTGGTGGGGATAATTCTGCTTACAACTTTGCTTGTAATTGCTCTGTATCCCGGCAGGCTTGAGGCCGGGCTTGTAGATGAAAACTTTTTCATCACCACCCTGATGACGATACCCGTTATAGCCGGGATCTATTTTATTGTAATATCCTTCAGACGTACCCTGAATATTGAGTCTTTAGATATAAGGGAGAGTATAAAAAAGAAGATGACTCTCTCTTTTGTTTTCATTGCTGTTCTCTCCGCCATGCCCATTGTTATTGTATCAAGCAGCTACTTCAGTAAAAATCTATCAAAAATGTACAGTACAACCACAATGAAGGCTCTTGATAAATCAGTGAATATAGCTCATGATATGTATATAACGCTCGGAAATGATGTCAGGACAGAGCTTGAATCATTAAGACTTTTTTTCAGAAATGGAAGTGTTCTCCCTTCTGATCTCTGGCTGAACAGAATGATACATGCAAGTGAAGACAGAGGGGTAAAGCTGATATTTTACAGACCGGAGCATCCTGAGCGGAGGGTTGATGAAAGCTATATTAAAGGATTTGAGCCTGACACGGGGAGGCTGATCCGGTTTTATTACAGTGCTCCGCTGAATGGTATAAAAGTTGACAGGCTCGCAGTTGACGGTTTCGATTTTATAAGCGGTGCTTTCAGGTTCAATAATCTGCTTGTTATCCTGTGTAAACCTGTACCTCCGGATATTAAAGCTGATGATGAACTTTTCAGAAAAGCCAGAAGTGACTACAGTGAGATAAGAACCAGGAGTGAGTATTTCGAAAGCGGTGCCGGGTCATTTCTTATGCTTCTTTCTATAATAATAATAGGGATAGCTTATCTGATTGGCCTTTATATTTCAGGCAATATCACTCACCCGGTTATGGAGCTTTCAAAGGCCGCGAAACAGATAGCCATGGGTAATAACAGGCTCTCCGTGAAAAAGAGGAGTGATGACGAGATCGGCTCGCTTGTAGATACATTCAATACTATGGCCAGACAGTTAGAGGAAAACCAGAAATTCATGTTTCAGAAACAGAAGCTTGAAGCATGGAATGAAATGGCAAGGAAACTTGTTCATGAAATAAAAAATCCCCTTACTCCTATACGACTCTCAGCTGAAAGAATGAGAAAACTGGTACAGGAGGGTAATGCATCGCGGGATGAGGCAGTGGTAAAAGGGAGTGAAACAATTATAAGTGAAGTCAATTCACTTCTAAGACTGGTGAGTAATTTTAACAGTTTCGCCAGGCTGCCTGAAAAAAAAGCTGAGCTTTCAAATATCCGGAATATTATTAATGACGCTGTTTCTCTTTTTCAGGTTTATGATAAAGTAAAATTTGAAATTAATTATATCGAAAATATTCCGGATTTGAGTCTTGACAGGGCCCTCATGAGACAGGCATTTAATAACCTTCTCAGCAATTCAATTCAGGCAATGCGTGAGAGTGGTATAATCAGGATTATCTGTGAGCCTGATAAAGAGGGGTTTTATCTTGTAATACGTATTGTTGATAACGGCCCTGGTATTAAAGCGGAGCATGTTGATAAAATTTTTGATCCGGGGTTTACCTTCGGTAAAAATGGAACCGGTCTGGGACTGGCAATCGTTGAGAAGATTGTTCTTGAACATGACGGCAAGATCTATTGCCGGTCAGAAGAGGGGAAAGGGGCTGAGTTTATTATTAAGCTTCCTGTAAACATAGGAGATTTTAATGGCAAGAATACTGCTGATTGATGATGAAGAGAATATAATCAATACCATGTCACCCATTCTTCAGGATGAGGGGCATGTTGTTTTTTCCGGAAAAACAGGGGAGGAGGGTGCTGAATTTCTTAAAAAGAATGAGGTTGATCTTGTTATACTGGACGTCTGGCTCCCTGATATGGACGGACTGGAACTTCTGGAGAGAATAAAGAAACTTTATGCCGGGACTGCTGTAATAATGATAAGCGGTCATGGTTCAATAGATATTGCAGTTAAATCAACAAGGTTTGGAGCTTTTGATTTCCTGGAAAAGCCTCCCTCCCTGGACAGGCTTGTAACATCAGTAAACAATGCCCTGGAGCATGTGCGCCTTAAAAGAGAAAACCTTAAACTGAAAAAGATGTCATTTGTAGATGACGAGATGATCGGGGAGTCAGAGCAGATTGCTGAAATCCGTGACATCATAAAGAGAGCTGCAAAGACCAATGCCCGTGTGCTTATAACCGGTGAAAGCGGTACAGGTAAGGAGCTTGTTGCAAAAGCTATCTACCAGCTTTCCAACAGGGCGGATAAACCTTTCATTAAGATGAACTGTGCTGCGATTCCTGATGAGCTTATCGAAAGTGAACTCTTCGGTCATGAAAGAGGTTCATTTACGGGAGCAGTGGGGAAAAGAATCGGGAAGTTCGAGCTTGCTGACGGAGGTACAATCTTTCTCGACGAAGTGTGCGACATGAGCCTTTCAGCGCAGGCCAAAGTTCTGAGGGTTCTGCAGGAACAGCAGTTCGAAAGAGTCGGCGGCAATCAGACTATAACAGTTGATGTGCGGGTAATTGCTGCAACAAACATAGATATCAAAGAGGCAATTGAACAGGGGAAATTTCGCGAGGATCTTTATTACAGGCTTAATGTAATTCCTGTAAACATGCCCCGTCTTACAGACAGAAAGGATGACCTTGAGGTTCTGATAAATTATTTCATGGAAAGATTCTCCAGGGAACATGGTACTGGCGATAAATCCCTGACTTATGAAGCTATGAATTTTCTGAAAAAATATCCCTGGCCCGGTAATGTCCGTGAACTTAAAAATATAATTGAACGTGTAGTTATCATGGTGAGTTCCGAGGAGATAGGTGAACATGATCTTCAGAAATATCTTACTCCTGAAGTTAAGGATACACCTGCATTGCTGTCATTCAGCGGCCTTCCGCTTAAAGATGCCAGGGATGCTTTTGAAAGGGATTATATCATCAGTGCGCTGAAATATAACGGCGGAAATGTATCTGAAACAGCGAGACAACTGGACATTGAACGGACAAATCTTCATAGAAAAATCAGGCAGTTCAATATAAATGCAGATAAATTATAACATAAGCAAAGATCTTGCTTTAATACTCCGTGAGTATGGCAGTGATGCGGCTATTCTCTTTAAAAACAGGGAGGAGCTGGATTATCTTAAAGACTACCTTAAAGGTAAAACTAAAATTGTACCTCGCACAGATGCTGCGGTTACACCGGAAGCCCTTATTAATAATTGCACAAAATGCAAAGATATTGTTGAGAGAAAAACAGCTTACGGCACTGGTGAAAATGGCGTGATGATAATACTGAACGCACCCAGAATGGCTAACAAAGCTGAACTCCGGATTCATAGAACTGAATCTGCCGGGCTGCTTAAAAAAATGATAAATGCAATAGGTCTTGAACTCCACGAATGTTATGTGACAAACCTCATAAAATGTGAAAGCAGTGATCCCTTTGTCAAACCAAGCGATATGCTGAGAAACTGCCTGGATATACTCAAGCAGGAGATTGAAATGATTAATCCCGTGCTTGGTATAGTTCTGGGTGAGATAATCCCTCTTCAGGGTGTAATTAAATCAGTAAATGGTGTATCATGGTTTAACACGGAACACACCATATCCCTCATTAAAAATCCCGAGCTTAAACGGCCTGCCTGGGAGACACTTAAAGTGGTGAGACAAAGATACACGGAAATTAAGAATGACGGATGAAAAAAGAGGCGGTTTACGGTTTGCTGAAATTGCTTTAAACACACCGGTGAACAGAACCTTTACATACAGGATCCCGCAGGAGATGCAGGTGGAGCCCGGTGTACGTGTTGTTGCGGATTTCAACAGAAGAAAGATGACCGGGTATATTCTTTCTCTGCATAATGACGAACCTTCCGGATTCGATGTTAAAGATATTGTTTCAGTAATAGATGATTCACCTCTCTTTGATGAAAGACTGACTGATCTTGTGCGTTACGTTTCTGATTCATATCTCTCTTCAATCGGTGAGGCACTCAGCAAAGCTTTGCCGTCAGGGGAAAGTACCAGGCTTAAAACCCGGCATATCAGGCGTGATAATAATGTTAATAATACCATATCCCTTACAGAGGAACAGCAGAAAATTTATTCTGAAATAAAAAACAGTGAATCCGGGATTCACCTTATATTCGGAATAACAGGGAGCGGGAAAACTGAGATTTATATCAATGCAGCTTTAGATATAATAAAAAGCGGGCGTTCAGTTATCTATCTTGTGCCTGAAATTACACTGTCTTCACAGATATTCGACAGGCTGCAGAAGGTATTCGGGGATGACCTTGTTCTCTATCACAGCGGCCTGACACAGAATCAGCGGCTTGCGAACTGGAAAAAATTTCAGCGCGGGGAAGCGAAGATAGCGGTGGGTACACGCTCATCAGTTTTTCTTCAGGCCCCGGATCTGGGACTGATAATAATTGATGAGGAGCAGGACCCGTCATACAAGGAACAGAGCTCTCCGAGATATAACGCGAAACGTATAGCATATTACAGAGCGATAAAGGAAAAGGCAAAATTAATATTAGGTTCCGCTACCCCGTCTATAGAAACAATGTATTCTGCTGAAAAAGGTTCAATCAGGCTTCACATACTTAATGAAAGATATGGCGGAGCGAAGGTGCCTGAAATTGAAGTTGTGAAGGTGCGCGGGGGAGGCGATGAAATTTCCCCGCGTCTTAAGCTCTATACAAACAGGGCTGTTAAAAACGGTAACCAGGCTGTATATCTACTGAACAGGCGGGGATTCGCCCCCTTCGTGTTATGCGAAGATTGCGGAACAGCTGTTGAGTGCCCGCATTGCAGTATCGGGATGAATTATCACCGGAATAAGGGTCTGCTCTGCCATTACTGCGGATATATGTCGGATGTTCCGGAAACCTGCAGTAAATGCGGTTCCGGTTCAATAGTAAAATTAGGTTCAGGAACACAGAAGATTGAAGATATAATACAGGGGGAGTTCCCGGGTTACAGGATTTTCAGGCTTGATCAGGATACAGCGAGAAAAAAGGATACAGCTTCTCTTCTTATAGATAAGATGAAAAAGAGGGAGATAGATATACTTCTTGGTACACAGATGGTGTCCAAGGGATTCGATTTTCATGGAGTAACTGTGGCCGGGATTATACTGGCTGACATAGGGCTTAATATGCCGGATTTCAGATCAACGGAGCGGATTTTTTCACTCCTGTTTCAGCTCGCCGGGAGATCAGGGAGAGGCGAAGAGAACGGCAGGGTAATAATACAGACACTGAATGAGACAAATCCTATATATGACTATCTTAAAAAGCATGATTATACCGGATTCTATAATTCAGAACTCAATATAAGGCGTATGCTTGACTACCCCCCCTTCTCACGGCTTGCACGGATAGTTTTCAGAGGTAAAGAGGAAAGCGAAGTTTCTGCTGCAGCATCGGGTCTTGGCAGCAGTATTGATGATATTATTGTGTCAGAGAAGATGCAGGTTGCAAAATTAGGCCCTGCACAGGCTCCTTTTGCCAGGATAGGGGGAAACTACAGATATCATCTGATTCTTAAGGGGCGCAGGCTTGAGGAACTTCAGCAGCTAATCAGAAAATCTATGGAAATCTACAGGTCAAAATCTGTTTACGCGGAAATTGATATTGATCCTGTAGATATGCTGTGATATTATTTTTTTTTCAGTTCGTTTAGTATTATTTCATCAAGAAATTCTTTCGGCGGTACTCCAACAATTTTCCGTCCTGCGATGTACACTGTAGGTGTTGCTTCAATTTTTATACTTTCAGCAAATTCAATATGCATTTTTATCTCATCAAGAGCGGACTGACTTTTTATCGCTTCGTCAAATTTATTCCTAACCTGTTCGCCGGCTCCCGACTCCTCCAGTGCACTTTTGACATTTTTATTAATATTATCCTGAGTATATCCCTCTTTGTACATGGAGTAACCTGAAAAATGTGCGTAGAAGTATTCATCGAAAATACCGGCTTCCTTCGCCGCGTAAAGGGATTTAGATGCCAGGCATGAGCCAGGATACACACTGTCATCCATATGGCTGTTGCAAGATGCATCCAGGGGGTAATGATAGTAAATGATCTCAACACTGTTTTTATACTTTGCGAGAATATACTTTTCAAGACGATAAAATTTATAGCATGCTGTACAGAGGTAGTCAGTGAAAGCATATATTTTTACTTTAGCCTCAGGGTTCCCTAATTTCATTCCGCTTTCAGGGAAACTTATTTTTTCCGGTTCCTGGCTGTAAAATCCTTCAACAAGTCTGGTTATCTGATTTTTTGGAGCTTTATTTATGGTGGCTTTTGCCTTTAAAATATTTGAACCTGTAAATATGGAAAATGCAAGAAAGAAGATAAAAACAATAAAGAGAGCAAGAACTGCCCTGCGATCCGGATTTTCCGGCCTTATAAACCCTTGAATAATTTCGATGAGCTTATTCCTGTCTGAAATTTTCTTTAAATACAGGAATAGCAGCAGGAGTAGCAGGATATTGATAATATATGTCCATAGGCAGAGAGTACAGATTTCGCCGATTTTGATCATCAGGAGACCAAGAACTATATCCGCAACTGTGCCGGTTATAACAACAGGGAATATGAGACCCATGAAAATATGGTAATAGTACTCCTCCGCATAATCAGCGATAAGCATAAGAAATGTTATGAGAGTAAAATAGAAAATACCGAATGCAGCAATGGGGATTCCGAATATAGAAGCATAAGGTGACTGACCCACTGCTATACAGGGGTTGCTGAATCCTCTGCCGCATGAGAGAAAACCGAGTTCCATTTCAGGGTAATAGTGCTGGTAAAGCAGTATTCCGGAAAGTATAGCTCCTGCGAAAGAAAGCAGAAGCATCAGGTTGAAGTACTTTCTCAATTTATTCCCCCTCTGTCCTGAGATCAATTCTCTGCCCGCAGAGTCGGAGCGAGTATTTCCCCCCCGGTTCTTCTTCAAGCCGTTCAAGTATATTGAAAGATGGGGACCTCATAAACCTTGCGGGCAGGCGCCCCTGTTTTATTCTGCAATAGAGAGCATTATTGCTGCCGCAGTAAATTGTGTGTACTGCAAGTTCTTCAGTTTCTCCGTCCGATGTATTGATAAAGATCCTCTCAAAACAGCCGAATCCGTCATATCTTACGCCGGTTACAAAACATGGTGTGTCCTCCACTCTTATCGGATAGGTGTAATCCCCGTAGTGGATGACATACTGTCCGTCAGAAGTGATATCCACAGACTTGTTAAAAAAAGCTATAATTTTTTCATTCAGGAACGGTTCTCCGTTGTGGAACCATCTTCCCTCTTTGTCCAGGAATATATCATCAATCTGCTGTCCCGATTCTATAAGCTCTTTAATATATTCAGGTATTTCAGGGTGAGTCTTATCCATTTCTGCTCCTTGGTAATCTGTAATGCTAAACCCTCATGAACGGGTCTGTTAGTTTTCTGTGTTCTTCGATGGCAAATCGATCTGTCATTCCGGCAATAAAGTCAGTAACAGTCCGTATTATACCATTCTGTTTGATCTCCTCCCTGTAATGATCAGGAAGAGTATCGGGGTGCTCAGTGTATATATGAAAAAGTTCACTTATAACTTTCTGAGATTTAAGTGACATGCGTGTGACACGGTAGTGCTGGTAAAGATTTTCTTTCAGGAATTTTTTCAGTTCATTATTGATTTCAGTTATTTCCGGCGAGAAGGATACAGGTTTTAATCTGCATGTTTTCACATCAGGATAGGATTTGATCCCGAAGTTGTCAATATTGGAGATGGTTGTGTTAATAAGGTCAGTTACAAGAACATTAATAATTGTCCGGATAATTTCACGTGAGCAGATTTTATCTGATTCGGGAAGAGGTCTCCCGTAAGTCCCGGCAGCATATTCCCAGATTGCAAGCCTGCTGACTTCGCTGAATTCAAGTAAGCCGGATGAGATTCCATCGTCAAGGTCATGGTTGTTGTAAGCTATTTCATCCGCCAGGTCAATGATCTGCGCTTCAAGTGACGGCTGCTCTTCAGGGTTAAAGCCGTCGGTCTCAGGTCTGTCGTATGGCCCGGAGTGTTTTATGATTCCCTCCCGTGTTTCCCATGTGAGATTGAGCCCGTTAAAATCACTGTACCTTTTTTCAAGGATCTCAACTACCCGCAGGCTCTGCCTGTTATGTTCAAAACCGCCATAATCTTTCAGCAGTCTGTTAAGCTCTCTCTCGCCGACATGGCCGAAAGGTGTATGCCCCAGATCATGAGCAAGGGCTATACTTTCTGACAGATCCTCATTTAAACGGAGAGCCCGTGAAACAGCGCGGGCAATCTGTGCGACTTCCATGGTATGGGTGAGTCTTGTCCTGTAGTGGTCACCTTCGTGGTTTATAAATACCTGGGTTTTATATTCGAGGCGCCTGAAGGCTCTGGAATGAATAATTCTCTCTCTGTCCCGCTGGTATTCTGTCCTGTATCCGTGACTTGCCTCCGGGTGTTCCCTCCCGCGGGTTACTGATGAACGGGCGGCAAATGGTGCCAGATTCTGATCTTCGAGATCCTGAAGGTATTTACGATCTGCTAATTTCATTGCAGCCTGCTTATTTCTGATTCATACGCCTGGGCAGCAGTTTTCCTGTTTATCCTGATCTCTTCGTTAGACGGATCCTCTTCTACGCCACGGGCGAAAGCCTGGATAGCTTTTTTATACTGCTTCAACTGGTAATAGTTTTTTCCTATATTGTTATAAGCCTCAGCTGTCATCCTGTTGTCACGGGACGCCTTAATCGACTGGTAGAATGTCTCGATCGCCTTTTCATGCATCTCTTTTCTTGAATATATTATTCCAAGTGCAAGGAGAGCGTCAGCATCATCCTGTTTCAGAAGCAGGGACTTCTGGATCATCTGAAGTGAATTATTAAGTCCGGCTTCATCAGGTTTATCAGCAGAGGTTATAATGGCAAGGTTAATCATCGATTTTCTTGCAAGCTCAGTATTCCCGTCAGCTTCAATTACCTTATTGTAGGCTTTTGCCGCATCAGAATAGTTTTTATGTTTATGATATATGGTGCCGAGCTTGAAAAGGGCTTCCTGGTTTGACGGCCACTTGTAGATAATCTCCTGGTACTCTTTCTCAGCCAGATCAGCATAACCTGTTTCATAGTAATAATCTGCAAGAGCAAGGCGGATCTTCTGATTCTCAGGATTTATCTGCGCACCTTTTTTCCATGAATTAACAGCCATGGCGGCCTGGTTTGAATGTTTATATGCTATACCGAGATTGTAGTATGTTAAATCATCATTGTCTCTGATTGTGAGAGCGGACTCGTAAGCCTTAATTGCTTCATCATATCTCTGCGCGTCATCAAGGATGTTTCCCATATTTAGATAGGCAATACGGGCGTTTTCTGTTGCAGGCTGTATCCGGGTCACTTTACTGTATGCGTCATAAGCTCTTTCGAGATCACCCTTGGAGTAATAAATTTCGCCGATTCGTGAAAGAGTTTTTACGTCACGGCTGTTGGATTCAAGCACTTTCCCGTATGAGCGGAGACTCCGATCATATTCTTTCATTGAAAAGAATGATTCCCCTATCTGCTCAAGCATGCCGATATCGCCCTGGCTCAGGCGTTCAGCCTCCTCCAGCTCTTTCAGAGCTTCGTTGTTCTTTCCCTGTCTGAGATACGCCACTCCGAGATTATATCTGGCTGCTGCATCCCCGGGCCTCATCCCGGCTGCCTGTTTAAGGTTTTTTTCGGCAAGATCAAACATGTTGCTCTCCAGGAATTCAGCACCTAATCGTGAATATGACCTGTAAGCCACTTCGCCGATCCTGTCCTCCTCCGCGGCCTTTTTCAGAAATTCCAGGGCCTGAAATCTCTCCCCTTTTTTAAAAAGGGCAAGAGCCGTGTTATAAAGAAGGGAGGGGTTATCCGGAGATATTCTTAATGCCTTCTGGTAGTATCTCAGGGCATCGTCATAATGAGTCAGATCATAATTGATATTTCCCATGAGTATAAGCGGATTGATATCCTGGGGCAGCAGTTCTGCGCTCTTTTCAGCACTCTTCATGGCATTGTCGTACTGTTTAAGGTTTCTGTATGTTCTCGCCATGTTCATAAATATTTCAGGATTATTCCTGTCGTAACTTTCAGCCCTGCTGAAATATTTAAGTGCAGAGACGTAATCCCCCTTCCTGTCCGCTATAAGGCCCAGGTAGGTGAGGGCGATGGCCTTGTCCCTGTCAGAAACGTTTGACTCCACCACATCTGTAAATTCAGTAATGGCGTTTGCCAGGTATCCGCTCTTGTAGCTCTCTATAGCTTTTTTTAGCTGCGGGTTGTCGGTCTGATCTATCCGGATTCCGGGAGAGCCCTGTATAAGCTCTCCGCCATCATTACCGGATGTGCTGCCGGATATAAAGGGACCCGGTTTTTTGAAAACAAAAGTGACAAGTATTATAATAGTAACAAGAACAACTACAGTAAGTGCAAGTATGGCGATGATATACTTGTGCTTCGTGGGGAGCCCCTTCTCCTCAATGATCTCTATTCCGCTTATTCTGTTGCGTTCAATATCATTTTCAATTTCGGGGAATCCCTTTTTCTTTTTACCTAACATACCGGAGTTTACTTCTCCTTCAGTTCGTTCTTTTTAACCGCGTCGAGTATACCGTTTATGAATTGTCCGGAGTTTTCACCTCCGAAAGTTTTACCCAGTTCAATACTTTCATTGATTGTAACAACTGTGGGTATGTCTTCTATGAAAAGCATTTCAAAAATGGCAAGCCGTAGTATTGATTTATCAATAACAGTAAGCCGTTCAGGTTTCCAGTTTTTTGAGTAGGCACTAATCAGTGAGTCTATCTTTTCTATATTACTGACAACGCCTGTAATTATTGTAACAGCAAATTTTCTTATCTCTTCAGAGAGCGTTTCTTCAAGCCAGTCAAAGCGGGTGATTGTGTCAATATCCGCTTTGCCCACTTCATGCATATAAAGCCCCTGAAGGGCTGTTTCTCTCGCTTTTCTTCTGTGTCCCATCAGGCCAACTGCTTGAATATATTTGCCATTTCTACTGCAGACATAGCAGCATCAAAACCTTTGTTGCCTGATTTGGTGCCCGCTCTTTCGATTGCCTGCTCGATACTGTCTGTAGTCAGTACACCGAAAATAACAGGAATTTCGGCACTCATGCCAACCTGTGCTACACCTTTCGATACTTCAGCTGACACGTAATCAAAATGAGGAGTGGAACCTTTGATAACAGCACCAAGACAGATTACAGCGTCGAATTTTTTTGTCTGTACAAGTTTTTTGGCCATTGACGGGATTTCAAATGCTCCGGGGACCCATGCTACAGTGATATTTTCATCATCACCATTATTTCTCTTTATACAGTCAACAGCTCCTCCAAGGAGTTTGCTTGTAATAAACTCATTAAACCTTGATACAATAATTCCGAATTTCAGGCCGGAGGCGTCAAGTTTCCCTTCAATAGTTTTCATTTAAATTATCCTTAAAAATTATCTTTAATATGGTATGAACATATTTAATCATTATGAATAAATTGTTAAAACCGGTTACAGTCAAGCGTTTTTTAAGGGAGCGAAAAAGGGTTAAGAAGGATTGTTTTTTCTTGTAATGTAGTGCCGGAGGAAAAGTAAAGCCCCGTATCTCACGAACACGGGGCTTTACCCGGGTTAGTATTTCTTAAGGCGTTATTTTCCGCCTGTCATCATCTTCTGTACCATCTCGAGGACTCCCCTGATCTGCGGGCTTGTGAGGAGTTCGGAAAGCATATCCTGCCAGTTTTCGTTATCCAGCCTGTATCTCATCTGTGAAGCTATGGGGTACCTCAGGCAGTATTTGAGGTTTGAGAATGCGTGCAGCGGCTGATCCCACCAGTAGCATATCCTTTTTTTTGCTGTTTCAATAAGTTCAGCTTCAGGAACAATCTGATCAACCAGGCCCATCTCTTTAACCTGCTCAAAGCTGTACCTTTCGCCGTTATACATGATGTCGCGAACCATACGCTCACTGTTGCATCCGGAGCGGACAAGTTCCATCTCCGCGATTGTCAGGGACATTCCGATTTTGGTTTCAGTCATACCCATTTTTGCTTTAGGGTTATCTGTGGCGATCCTGTAGTCGCATCCCATTGAAACTATAAATCCCCCGGCTGTGCAGTGTCCATTAATTGCCGCAATTACCGGTTTGGGGCATGTGAAAATTTCATAAAGCATCTCCTCTTCAACATTGAAGAATTCCAGGACATCTTCCTTGTTTTTAAAACCGAGGAATGTAGGGAGGTCAAACCCTGAGCAGAAAAATTTACCTTCACCTGTGAAAATCATCCCCTTGAGAGAAGCGTCCTCTTTAACTTTTTTTACTGCTTCCCTGATCTGAACAAGAGTTTCAAATTTCATTGAGTAAGTCGGTGCATTAGCAAACTGCGCAATAAGAATATTGTCTTCGATTGTCTGTTTGATCATAAAAATAACTCCTTTTTGAACTGGCGGTATTATTTGGTGCCATTTAAAAATGGTCTTCCTTCAGATGATATATTGCCTTGGAATATATCATTTTATATCTATTGTTGCAGCTTCCGCATAACACGGCAAGAGTGATTCTGCGGATTAAAAGATATTAATATATTCCCTATTGAGAGAAAGCAGAAATATTATACAAGAAAAAAATCGATAAGAAGGGTAATAATTCACAAAGTTCATATTTCTGATATTTTTTCAGAGTAAAGTGAACTGACATGTCATGTCTCATCTGGACATAGCTCAGGGATGTATAGAAATTTTTTAAATATGCTGTGGATTAAAAAATAATAAGTAACCGGTTTATTTAAGAACTTCCTCTATTGCCTGCTTCATCTCATCAAAAGTATAAGGCTTGGGGAGTATGCTGTCAAAACCGATATCACTGTAGTCCTCCCCCGCAAGGTCGTGGCAGTAACCTGTTGAGAGAATAACTTTAGCCGAGGAATCAATTTTTTTCAAAAGCTTAACAGCCTCTTTGCCCCCCATTCCACCGGTGATGGTGAGATCCATGATTACAAGGCGGTAAGGTGAACCGCTATCCATTGCTTTCCTGTACTCTTCCAGCGCGTCTTCACCGCATGTGACACATTCGGCATTGAAACCAAGTTCAGTGAGGATCTTCATTCCCACACCGAGGATCATATGGTCATCATCCATTATGAGGGCTCTTCCCCAGTGCTTTGATTTTAATGAAGTCTCCTCTTTTTTCCTGATAAATTCTTTTTCTGAAGAGGGGAGATAAACAGTAAAAACAGCTCCGCTGCCCGGTTTTGAATGGACTTCAATAGCCCCCCCGTGATTCTTTATAATTGAAAATGCAGTTGCAAGTCCAAGACCGGTTCCTGCTTTTTTTGTCGTATAGTACGGGTCAAAAATATTTTTCAGATTTTTTTCCGGTATACCGGGGCCTGTATCACGGAATTCAATTTTAATATATCTCCCCGGCTTTAGTACGGAGAACGGGCCTGTAATTGAAATGTTTCTGCATATGACTGTAAGTGTGCCGGAATCTTCCATAGCCTGTTTGGCGTTTATGGCAATATTCTGAATAACCTGCGAAATCTGAGATTCATCAGCATTAATATGCAGGAGAGATTTGTCAAACTGGAAGAGCGTTTCAATTCCTGATCCGGACATGACGAATTTTACATTTTCAGTAATGAGTTTTTCCATGGAGACCACTCCGCGCATAAGTGCCCCCCCTTTCGAAAAATCGAGAAGCTGCCTGCTTAAGCCTCTCCCTCTTTTTGCCGCTTTTTCAATACTTTTCAGAAGCTCGGTGTTGCTGCCGTTATCAGCGGCATTATACAGCGCAAGCGAGGTGTTCCCCAATATTCCTGTAAGTAGATTGTTGAAATCATGGGCAATCCCGCCAGCGAGAAGCTCCATGAATTCATTTTTCCTGAGTTTCTCAAGGGCCTGACTTTCGTCAATAAAGACCCTGATTACAGCAATTACAGCAATTATTGTAAATGCTGTAAGGCCGACATTGATAAAAGAAATTACTCTGAAAGCATGCATGCCGGCGTTCAGTTCTACGAGGTTCATAATCAGATCAGCCACACCGGAAAGAATGCCTATTATAATACCGGTCATCATAGCTTTCAGAAAACGCCTGTTAAAAGATATTTTCATTTCATAATAGAGGAGGGTAAGACTGTAGAAAGAGATAAACATCAGAAGCACATCTCTTAATCTGAAAAGATTTCCCGGAGCGGCCCTCCCTGTGTTCCATGCGTAGGGCCCTGTTTTTACAGGTTCATCGAAAGAGAGAAATATATCCGGAGAGATGAATGCGGCAGCGGTAAAGATTACAGCAATGATAAATCCGGTAATGTATATATACCTGTTGAATTTTCTGAGAAAATAGTTGAGTTCAAGAAGGCTCTGGAAGAGATACGGCAGAGCGAAGAGGTAGAATGATATAGCTAATGCTTCAATCCTGTGAAATTCCATACCCAGCCTGTTAAGGCCTTTTATACTGAAG
>DAISJZ010000059.1:13917-19814 GCA_036821145.1 Spirochaetota bacterium | reverse complement strand
AGAGCAAAGAGGGATATGACTGGTGCCGCTGGTTTAACAAATGACATGGATGACGGCCCTGCTGTTGTTCACAATACCGAGGAGTACGACATCATCCGTGAAAATGAATTCAAGGATGTGAAGGAGAACCCTCTTTCAACTCTATCCATTGATGTTGATACAGCTTCTTATTCGAACGTAAGAAGATACATCAGCTACAACCAGGTTCCGCCTAAAGACGCAGTGCGTATAGAGGAGATGATCAACTACTTCAGGTATGAGTATCCTCAGCCCAAGGGAGAGCACCCCTTCTCTATCACAACAGAGATATCTGAAGCGCCGTGGAATAAAAGCAACAGGCTTCTCCTTGTGGGTATACAGGGTAAGTCCCTTGACACAGAGAACCTTAAGCCCAGCAACCTTGTGTTCCTCCTCGACACTTCAGGTTCAATGAATGACCCGAACAAACTGCCGCTGCTTAAAAAATCTCTTGCAATACTCCTTGATGAGCTGAGCAGTAAAGACAGGATAGCTATTGTTGCCTATGCCGGTTCAGCGGGCCTTGTGCTCCCCTCAACTCCTGCCACAAAGAAGGATACAATTCTTGATGCATTCAACAGCCTCAGTGCGGGGGGTTCAACAGCCGGCGGTGCGGGAATTGAACTTGCATACAAAGTCGCGAAGCAGAACCTCATTAAAGACGGGAACAACCGTGTGATACTCTGTACTGACGGAGATTTTAATGTCGGATCATCATCAACATCTGAGCTCATTCGGATGATTGAGGAGAAGAGGAAGGATGATATCTACCTCACTATATGCGGCTTCGGCATGGGGAACTACAAGGACGGCCGCATGGAGCAGATCAGCAATGCCGGGAACGGGAACTACTTCTACGTGGACAACATCAAGGAGGCAAAGA
This sequence comes from Spirochaetota bacterium, assembly GCA_036821145.1. Taxonomy (GTDB): domain Bacteria; phylum Spirochaetota; class UBA4802; order UBA4802; family UBA5550; genus UBA5550. Next base: position 18,913 of record DAISJZ010000059.1, on the reverse strand, counting down.
AGATCTTCGGACGTGAGATGCGCGCCAATATGTTCACAATCGCCAAGGATGTAAAGATACAGATCGAGTTCAACCCTCTGAAGGTTAAAGGGTACAGGCTTATAGGTTACGAAAACAGGCTCCTCGCCAAAGAGGACTTTGATGATGATAAAAAAGATGCCGGTGAACTGGGAGCGGGGCATACTGTAACTGCACTATACGAGCTTATACCAGCAGGTTCAACTCAGGACACTAAGACTTCCGGTAATCTTAAATACCAGGAAACAAAAATAAAACCTGATGCTTCAGCTAAAAATGAGATAATGACACTGAAGATGAGGTATAAGCCGATTAAAGAAAACACCAGCAAACTTATTGAGCAGGGTGTTATTGATACAAACATATCATTTGCCAGTGCCTCTGAAAACCTGAGGTTTGCCTCATCTGTTGCGGGATTCGGGATGCTGCTGCGTGATTCAAAATTTAAAAACGACCTCACTGCAAAGGAGGTTATGCGCATAGCAAAAAGCGCAAAGGGTAAGGATGAAGAGGGTTACAGGGCTGAGTTTATAACACTTGTGGAGAAATTCGAGCTTCTTTCAAAATAGAATAACCGGGCTTGTCATACCGGATGAAGTGAAATAAAAATCCGGTATCTCATACTATCTTTTCAGACACTCGCCCCATGAGATCCCGGTATTCCCCTGCGGGGAAACCGGGATGACCAAAACAGTAAAATCCGCTATTCAGCTTTAAAATTAATTATTATTATTTTAATGTTATATCTGCCTATTGACAAAATCTCTTCAAATGTTTAATTTTTAAATACCATTATAATGCTAATTATAAAAGGACTTCTACACCTTGAAAAAATCAGAGAAAGATATTTCCATTTATATCATTGAAGATGAATTATTAATTTGTGATATTTTATGTGATGTAATAGGCTCAATTAAGGGATGCACACTTGCCGGTGGTACAACATGCGGTGTCCGCGCCATTGAAGATATATTCAGGAAAAGACCTGATATTGTTTTTGCGGATATAAAGCTTAATAATGAAAACGGGTTTGATCTGATTGTGCAGATTAAAGAAAAGCTCCCCGAAACAAAAGTCATTATTCTTTCAGGTTACTGCAACAAGACTCTTCTGGGGCAGGCTGTAAAATCAGGCGCTAACGGGTATCTTACAAAGAATATTAAAATAGACTATATAGCTGATGCAATAAAAAATGTTTACAGCTCCCACTCTTTTTACATCCCCTCAGACGTGGGATACAATCTGAATGATGTTATAACTGACATAAAACTATATCCTAACCAGTTCGCATTAACCAGGAGGGAGAAGGAAATCCTCATTCTAATAGCCAACGAACACAGTACAAAAGAGATTGCTGAAAAACTGAATATCAGTGAAAAAACTGTGAGAAACCACAAATCCCACATGATGCAGAAACTTGAGATAAAAAGTGACGCCGGTCTTGTAAAATACGCCTATTATATGGCATTTATCTGATCTTTTTTTCGTTAAAGAATGAGCAAATTCTCCGGAAGAGATCAACAATTTTAATAGTCTCAGTTAATTTCTTCAGGCCCAGAGGTTTACCCAGAAATACCACCGGCTGCTCGCAGTTCAGTGTTCTCAGTTTATCCATATAGCAATCGATCAATCCGCTGCAGATTATTACCGGAATTGCAGGTTTTATACTTTTTACAAACTGAGCAAGCTCAAGACCATTCATATCAGGCATGTTATAATCCGTTATAAGAAGATCAAAATCCAGCTCTTTCATATCTTTTACTGCATCAAGAGGTTTGGAGTATAAAACCGTGCTATACCCCATAACTTCCAGGATAGCACTATAAGTGTCAATTATTGCCTGCTCATCGTCTACAACCAGTATCTTTTCTATCCCTTTAGAACTGTTTATGAAATTAATGCAGTCTTCAAAATAAACACCTTTTGAAGAAAGATCGGTCAATACAAGAGAGGATGGCATTCCGTTTGTGTTAATTCTGATAAATAAATACTCCCTCCCCTCAGCACCGGTTATCCTTACATTATAATCTGCACATTTTAATTGTACTTCCTGAAAAGAATTACCCCGTTCTAAGTGAAACACATCTTCAATAACAGTTTTCCGCCACGGGGGTCCAATCTCTTCAATTTTTCTATTGGCATATATCAGTTGATCCTCCCTGACAATAATTGCAGGTATTGCCAGGGAATCAAGAATCCTTAACGAATCTGTATAAAAGTTAAGTTCGCTCATTATAACCGCCTGTCTTAACAACTTTCATACAGAAGCAGCTGTTATTCAATAGGCGAATATAACAGGAAGCTGAAAATAGAGCAGGCGAAGTTAATTTTTTTCACTTTCCGGAATAAAAAATATAATTGGAACCGAATCTGTTTTTTTTCTTGATAATGTATTAAAAAACTGTCATTATAAAATACAGGGAGGCATCTTCCCCTTTTTTCTTGCCTCCCTTTTTAATTATGTTTATCTTATATTAAAGCCCGTTCATATCCTATTTTTCCCGGAGAATGAAATGAAAAAATTCAGAATTATGTACTATATAATCATAGCAGCAGCTATACTTATATCGCCGGTAGAGAAAGCCTTTACATCAGACCCGGTCACACTTGAGGAGACAAAGTTCCACGCCACTATACTTCAGGACGGGAAACTTGAAGTACTGTATACAATAACATTCACTGAACATCAGAACAGGGACAGGATACGGGCTATCGGGCAGTTCATTGAGCCCATGGTAATAATTGAATCATGGGGCACATCCGGAGGGAAAAAGTTCAACGTCACAATGAACAGCAATGGCGGAGGGTACTACGCGGCAGTATTTAACATCCGCACAGAAACAGAAAAGAAATACAGCATCAACATCCGTTACAGAATCGATAAACCTGTTGTCTCAGGGACTAAATATGACGGTAAAGACTACACAACATTCTGGTGGCCGCCGATTCAATGGGATCTCCCGATAAAAAAGCAGGTTGTGCAGATAATAACTCCAGTTGAGATACCGAAGAAATATAAAAAGGCTGAACAGATTAAAGATGACCTGGTGAACAGTTCAGGTGTAATTGCCAATACAGATACTGTGAAAAAAAATGACAGATGGATATACTACCCGTCCCTCTGGAAAGGTAAAAACTACCTCTCTCTTCACATAGAAAAGAAAAATCTTTCCAGAAAATACAAGCAGGATGTCAGCTTCTTCTACCCGGCTAAATACACAGCAATCGGGGCTCAGGGGGGTACTTATTCAATAGACAGCTTCAGCGCCGGTGATATTATCGAAGAGGGTGATTATACAATAGATTCAGGTTCCGCCTTTATTAATATCATACCTGAAATGGATGACGCGAGGAATATAAAAAGCGATACAACATACTTTATTGTTATAAAAGAAGAGGGGAAAAGAAATATATACAGAAAGCTGATCAGATCAGATAAAACTTTTACACATGTCATGGTTAAAGTCTTTGACGGTATGACTTATAAAAAACCTTCAAAGAGCATATCAGCCAAACTGAGATATTCCATTGATAAAGACGGGGGAACTCTATATGAACACTTTGATCTTATCACTTCACGCCCCGTGGAAAAAGGTGAATACCTTGCATATATGCTTCCATTAAAAGGGAGTTATCAGCAGGAATGCAGCTTCGAAAAAAAACTTTATGATAACAGGTTCAAAATCAACTATCTCCATGAAGGTATTGAACTCGGGAAACCCTTTAAAAAACTTATACTATCATTAAACCAGCCCTTTAAAGGTGCCACAGGGGATGAGCATTTCTCCGACTACAATAAAACAAGACCATTTACAGTTAAAGCTGCCGATATCAATCTATTCAAAGTTTGGCAGTATGACGAGCTTGTCACTGATTCAAAGGCAGGTGAAATCGACAGAACTGTATCATTTAAAGCCCAGTCTGAAACATGGGAGAGCGGCCGCATACCTGACCTGGCAATAGAGTTATACGCTCCGTACAGATCTGTGGATATCAATCCAATTGAATCAATTGCCACTATATTCAATGACGCCATAGCGGGAAATCTCACCAATGCACATACAGATATCCTCTTAAACATTCTGGGTCTGATTATAGGCTTTATACTTGTCGCGTTTTTTTTCAACTTCTTCTTTCTCATTACGGAGATAGCTTTTGCCGGGCTCTTTGTATATATTGCGGGACTGATTATGAAGGTGGACCTGTTTGCGAAAATTTTCTTCCCTGCAGGGAGAAAGATGATAAGCCTGAATTCAGGATGGATACTGAGTTTCAATTCACTTATAGTCCCCTTCAGGATCGCTTTTTATACCGGTTCAGGGCTCCTCGCGCTCATAATGGTTGTGCTGAAGTTCCACCCTGCAATAAAGAAAAAGTTCGAGAAGAAGCCTGATTATATATCTCCGGAGATTCAGATTGAAACTTTCCGCACAGGTGAAACTATCGAAAACCTCAATCCTGTTGAAACTGCGGTGTTCCTCAACAAACCGTCAAAGGCTGTACAGCTTATAGTGATGGATCTCTTCAGCAAAGGATATATTGATCTTATCAACAGGAACCCGCTCCAGGTTAAGATTCTAAAGAAGAAGGATGATACCCTTGCACTATATGAAGCAGCATTTCTTGATTCCATAGCTGATGACGGCACACTTGCAAAAAACAGCATACCCGTTGTTCTTAAATCTGTTACAACAAGCCTGCAGTCCAAGGTCTGGAAGGCTGATATAAATAAAACAGCCGATGTTTACATGAAGAAGGTGGAGAGCCACTGGAAGGACTTCACCACCTACACTCCTGAGAGGAGGCGCGGTTACTTTGATGAGCACCACCCCTGGATCATACTGAACGACAGCTTCAGCAGGGAGCCTGAAACATGGATGAAAGATATTGTCACTGATGCCGGAAGCTCCAAATCGAAACCCGTTGAGTTCTTTGAAAAGATATCAGGCGGAGAGCAGCCCGGCTCCTTCAAAGAGAA
>DAISJZ010000059.1:0-13817 GCA_036821145.1 Spirochaetota bacterium | reverse complement strand
GCATGTGTTTCGAACTTTTAGGGGGATCCCGGGGATTTTATGGAACAGAATATATACAGCCGGATAAACAGTTTTGTGAATGCCACACGGGATGTTCTCTATCTCAGGAAAGATGACCTGCTCCTTATAATACGGCCCAACAGGATACAGCATGTCAATGATACAGCTTTTGATATGCTCCACTCGCTTTATGCAGCAGGGATGGATGCCGAATCCGTGGCATCATCAATTTCTGAAAAATATGGAGTTGAACGGAACCTTGTGCTCCGCGATCTATCTGAAACGATTAACACAGTGAACGCTCTGATGAAAGAGGATTACAAATCAGCAACAGTTTCAACCATGATCGATTATGATCCTTCACTGATAAAATTCCCAATACTCTCAGAGATTGCACTTACATACAGGTGCCAGAACCGCTGTGAGTTCTGCTACGCGTCAAGCCCCTACAGGGGGAAAGAGATGAGGGAGATGAGCACCGCTGAAGTCTATACTGTAATAGACAGGATCTGCGATGAAGCAAAGGTACCCACAATTTCATTCACAGGGGGGGAGCCCACACTGCGGGAGGATCTGCCCTTACTCATTAAATACGCAGCGGACAAAGGGATGAGGACGAACCTCATCACAAACGGAATTAAAAGCTCCAACATGGACTTTGTTAAATCCCTTGCTGACGCGGGGCTTGACTCTGCACAGGTGAGCCTTGAATCCCATGACGCGGAGCTTCACAACAGGATCACCGGCAACAGTAATGCCCACGAACATGTTGTTAAAGGTATCCATAATCTGAAAGAGTGCGGCATTCACACTCACACCAACACAACAATCTGTACAGGGAACAGGGAACATCTGAAGCCCCTTGCGAAATTCGTGAAGGATGAATATGACGCGCCCTACTTATCGATGAACATGATCATCCCTACAGGTATCGCCAGGGATAATGACAACATCAAAATCGGCTATTCAACAATTGGCGACATCATCAGGCCTGTTATAAGGTACTGCGAAGATATTGGAATCAGGTTTGTCTGGTACTCTCCCACTCCCTACTGCATCTTTAATCCCGTTGACCACAACCTTGGCTCCAAATCCTGCGCATGCGTGTCGGGTCTCCTCTCCGTTAACCCGGCGGGTGATGTAATCCCATGTTCAAGTTATAATAAAGGGATAGGGAACATCCTTAAACATTCATTCAAGCACATATGGAACAGCGACCAGGCCCTTTATTTCAGGGAGAAGCGGTATATCCCTCCCGTTTGTAAAAGCTGCGATATAATGAAACTCTGCGCGGGCGCCTGCCCTCTTTACTGGGAGAATGCCGGGAGTTTCAGTGAAATAGAAAATGTAAGGAATTTAAAACCGGGTTTAAGAAATTTCATCTGGTCAATGGAAAACAGGATAAGACTCCGCACACGGGGAGTTGACGGGATAAGGGGGTAGATATGGGAACACTTAAGGATATGATAAATTTTCTTTATGATACACGCTATAAAATGGAATCGATACTGGATAAGTTAGACAAGCTGCAGGAGCACTTCAACAGGAACTACAACAATGTCATAGCAGTACGGAACTCAGAAATTGAATTTCTGCAGAAGGAATTTTTCGCAAGACCTGAATCTTTCCCCGCAGAGATAAGGGAACTTTACAGCAAACACCTTAAAACGCAGGAGAAAATTTTCAGCGAGAATCTCTCCGCCATAATTAAAAAGCGGGATGAGCTTAAAAGCAATATAGATCAGATAAACAAAGACCGAATCGCCTTCTCCGAAAAGCTGAAAAAATCGAACACCACTCTTGACGCGAAAGAGGAGGCATTGAAGAATAAGGTGGAGGAGCTTGAAGCTCAGACATCGGCCTACAACAAAACAATTGATGAACTGAATACCGGATTCGGATTTATCACAAACTTTTTCAAAATGAAAAAAATTCAGGAAAAGAAAGATGAGATCCTTAAAAAAAGGGATGAACTTATTGCCCAGGTGGAGAACATCAGGAACAAATGGATTGAAGCTGAAAAAACTATCGGCGAGCAGGATCTGAAGATACAGGAAAACTGGAACTATATTCAGACCGAATACTCCATTACATCGGAAAAGATAGAGACACTTGAGGGGAACAAAGATGAGCTAATAAAAAAGGGGGCTTTCAGTGAAGCTCTCGCTGAACTTCAGGGTAGCGAGAAATATCTTTCAGCTCGGTCCGGAGCAAAAGTACCTGAAAAATGCAGAAAGTGCGGATCTGCAAACAATACAAATCTTTTCTTCTGTGATTTCTGCGGAGAGCCCTTTGCGGAGAACCGGGGTGATATTGAAGGGAGTTTAGTTGAGACAGGTGAACTTAACAGGATATATACAGCTCTAACTGAAGGCGTTAAAGAGGCTGTATCCAATATTGCCCTGATGCGCGGGATAAGGGATGGTGTGAACACCTTTACTGAAAGCATAAAAAAAGTAAAGAGCACAGAAGATACATACTCCCAGCTCCCGAAACTGAAGATAGATGTTCCGAAATTTACTGCAGAGATGTCGGAGAAGATCTCTGAAATAGAAAAAGGTATAGACGTGAAGTTCTTCAACCTCCACCCACTTGATTTCGCTAAGAAAATTAAAGCTGACACAGAAAAGACCCTGACTAAAGATAATATCGAAAAATTCTTTACCCTCATGGGTGATGAATTGAATAAAACAACAAAGGCGCAGTGGTGATGATACAGATAATTGCAGGTGCATTTCTTTTAATTGCAGGCGCAGGCGGCGCATTCTTAGGCCTGATGTTTCTCATTGTTTCATCAGGGAGCGGGTCAAGGTTAATCACGGGGCTCATGCTGTCTGCAATCGGGGCGGGTTTACTCGTTTCAGGTTTTCTTCTCTTCAGAAAAGGGATGAGGGAGAGGCCCGGTTCAGTGCATGACAGGATACTTAAAGCTGCTGCAAAACATAACGGAGTGATAACGGCAGAAGTGCTGGCCGCGGAAACCGGCGGCGGCGATGCTGTTGAGTTTGCAATTGCGGCAATGGTACGGAAAGGCCGCGCATTTTCCGGAGATAAGGACGGGAAAAAAATCTACACCTTCCCTGAACTGCAGTTTAAACTTAAATTTAAAAAATGCCCCTACTGCGGAAGTGATTATCCTGTGAAGGAGAACATTGAAAGATGCCCCTCATGCGGCGGTGATCTGAAAATTGTTTCAGAGAGCAGCGGCGGAGGGGATGACAGGTTTTCTATGGATATTTAGATCATCCCCAATACCATACTCCCCGCAACACCCGCAATAACAGCAGCCCATGGCGGGAGTTTCCAGAACACAAGCATTCCGAAAAGAATTACCGCAAGCCCCAGGTCAGCGGATGACTTAACCGCTGATGTGATCACAGGATTGTAAAGAGCAGCAAGGAGTATACCCACAACGCCGGCATTAACCCCTGTAAGAGCCCCTTTAATCCTTCCGTTCCTCCTGAGCCTGTTCCAGAAAGGTAAAGCCCCGATAACAATAAGATACCCCGGCAGGAAAACAGCAGTAAGCGCAATAACACCGGCTGCAACACCACCAATCATTGTACCTATATACGCGGCGAATGTAAAGATCGGGCCGGGCAAAGCCTGTGCCGCACCATATCCTGCAAGAAAATCATCCTTCGTTATCCATCCCGTGGGTACAACTTCAAACTCAAGGAGAGGAAGGACAACATGCCCCCCTCCGAAAACAAGTGCCCCCGGCCTGTAAAAGCTGTCCGCAAGTGCGATCATTCCATTCCCTGTTATCTGCCGCATAACCGGAAGAAGAAAAAGAAGAATGAAAAATAAAGCCAATGCAATCATACCGGTTCTGTATCCCACTGCAACGGATGTCCCGGAATGATCTGACTCAGCGCTGTTTCTGTAAATCAGAAGGCCTGCAAAGCCTGCTGCAGCGATTATTACTATCTGGCTCAGGGCTGTCTGTTTAAAAAGGAGAAAGACCATTGCTGCTATTGCGATTGTGGCAAGTTTATTATCTGTAACAAGTTTCTGCCACATTGTAAGTACTGCCTGGGCAACGATGGCCACTGCAACAATCTTCAGGCCGTGAATCCATGCAGCGTCCCCGAAACTGAATCCCTGCAGCAGAAGTGCAAATATAATCATTGCAACTGCAGATGGTACAGTAAAACCGGTCCAGGCAAGAAAGCCTCCGGTAAGCCCGGCCCTCATTGTTCCTATACCTATGCTCATCTGGCTGCTCGCAGGTCCCGGGAGGAACTGGCAGAGTGCCAGGAGATCAGCAAAGGTCTTTTCATCGAGCCATTTTCTCTTTGCAACATATTCGTTATGATAATACCCTATATGTGCGATGGGCCCGCCGAAAGAGGTAAGGCCTAGTTTCAGGGAAACTGTAAACACTTCGAGATATTTTTTTATACTCAATGGATTATCCGTTAATCTATCATATTCTTTTATAATTATAACAGTATATAATAATTATAGATACCTTTTCAATTAATTATCGCGGGATAAGGATAAATTTTTGTTAAATCATTATGGATTTCTTCTCATCCCCCTCTGTTGAAATATATCTTTTTTTTCAGTATCTTAATTCTGTTGAAGTTTAAAGGGGATATACCGGTGCAAAACGGAAGAGCATTTAAAAAAGGAACATACATTTTTATTGAGGGTGATGAGGAGAGCAGTTCAGTCTTTCTTGTAAAAAAAGGGAGAGTTGCCCATGTATGCCGCTCTCCCATACTCTCCAGGGCATTGAAGGATGCCGGGGAAGGAGATTTCTTCGGATTCATTTCAGCTTTTTCAGGCAGGCCGCGTCTAAGCAGCGCAATGGCAGTTGAAGATACAGTTGCAGTTGAAATTGAGAGCGGACAGCTTCTTAGAATGCTCCGCGATAAACCGCAGATTGCAATGAAAATTATGCACTCGTATTCCCATACACTGCAGCAGTATGACAATGTTCTCATGGATATAAAACCTATAAGCCTGCTCTATCCTCAAAGCATGAGCCTTTATAACCTTGGTGAATATTACATGCAGAAAGGGGAAACTCTCATTGCCGATTACATATTCAACAGGTATATCCAGCTCTTCCCGGACTCGGAAAACATTACTGACGTGGAAAAGCTGATCGATGAAAATGAAGACACTCCCGGTTTTCTCTCTTTTACTGAAAATGGAAAAGGTGAACTTCTATTCAGAGAAAACTCTGTTATATTCTGCGAACATGAACCGGGTGACTCTCTCTATCTTATTGAAGAGGGGAGAGTGAAGATCATAAAGCAGAATAAAGAAAGGGATATGCTCCTTGCTGTTCTCGGTGAAGGGGATATATTCGGAGAGCTGGCGCTCTTAACAAGCTCACCGAGGAGCGCCACAGCACTGAGCTTTGGAGGGGTACGGGTTACGCCGGTTGACATGGATCGGTTCAGCGGGCTCATTACAATATCGCCTGAACTTGTTAAAAGAATAATTACATCAATAAGTCAGCGGTTATGGTTTAATCACATACGCCTCAGTATCATGAGTTACAGGAACCCGGTCACGAGGCTTTTTGCGTTCCTTGAAGGGAAGCTTATGGAGGACGGAGTATCACTAACCCGGAAAACACCGCACCAGTTCCAGTTCGGCCTTGATGAACTTATAAACATGAATGAACTCTCCACTGAACAGCACAGGGATGAGATCAATGAACTGGTGAACAACCGGCACCTCTCCTTCAATTTCGGAACAATAACTGTTTCCAATCCGAAAGAATTTTCTGCAGACATAGAATTCTACAAGCAGAGAGACAGAATACCCTCCCTTAAACGGAGAACCCTGAGCAGACCGGAAGTAAATAAAAATGAAGTGGAGGATTATGCCGGTTACACCGAAGGGGAGATTTCTGAAGCGGAAAGCCCTGAGTCTATCCATGAATTCATCGATGATGAGATAACTGAAATAATCCCTGATCTTAACAACGACGACCCGTCAAAAAGGGTTAATGCTGTAATACGGCTGGGTACACTCGGAGAAAAAGCACGAGGTTCAGTCCCGTTACTTCGTGACAGGCTTGGAGATGAAGTAAAGATAATAAGGAAAAACGCAGCCCGGTCTATTCTCAACATACTGCCCCCCGGTGAATCATTTAAAATGTTCAGCGACGCTCTCTCCGACTCAAACCAGGGTATAAGAAGTTCAGCAGTTACCGGCCTGGGCGCGCTAAATATTGCGGACAGGAGCGGCATCATCGATCTGCTGGTTAAATCCCTGAAAGACAGTTCGCCTGAAGTTCGAAGCAGCGCGGCAAGGAGCCTCGGTTCACTGGGGATAGATGCTGAGGGTGCAGCACCGGGCCTTATCAGGCTCCTCTCTGACAAGGAAAGTTCAGTACGGATATTGGCTGTGAACTCTCTTGAAAAAATTACAGGGAAAGGGGGATATTTAAATGAAGCACTCAATGCAATAAAAGCTGTCTCAAAAAATGATCCCGATAAGTTTGTTAAAAACTCAGCCAGGGATGCATTGATAAAACTGAACAGGAGAAAGAAAACCTCCTGAATAAATATTCATAATAAATCTCAATATATTTAATCAAAAAAAGTAATAGACAAAAAAGTTTTATTCCTGCAGACAATCCCAAATAACATTAAACTTACAAATAACCGGTTAAACTGAAAAACAATGGGCGATTTACGATATTCAGCAGGAATTGATATAGGTTCTGTATGCACCAAGGGTGCGTTTTTTGACGGAGAAAGCTTATTTACTGAAATTATCCCCACAGGATGGAACCTGAGAGAATCAGGGGAGAACATCCTGAAGCGCCTTTCGAAAACCAGCGGCATCTCACTCAATGATAAATCTATAATAACCGCTACGGGATACGGAAGAGATTCAATTCCCGCCGCATCAAAAAGAGTCACAGAGATAACCTGCCATGCGAAGGGAGCACATTATTTCAATCCCGGTGTCAGGACAGTGATTGATGTAGGCGGACAGGACAGCAAGGCGATAGCCGTTGGTGACAAAGGCCAGGTGCTGGAATTCATAATGAACGACAGGTGCGCGGCAGGCACAGGGAGATTTTTACAGGTGATGTCACATGTACTGGGAACAGAAGTTGATGAGCTTGAGGATCTCGCACGGGGAGCTGAACCTGTGACGATTAACAGTATGTGTGCTGTTTTTGCGGAAAGCGAAGTAATAAGTCTCCTCGCGCGCGGCATAAGCACAGAATCAATTGCCGCAGGTATTCTTGATTCAATCGCAGGGAAGATTATTCACCTGACAGGACGGGTAAATGTTGAAGATCACGTCATCTTCACGGGCGGTGTTTCGCAGAATTCAGTTATACGAAATGCATTGGGAAACAGAATCGGGAAAAGTATTTCCACTCATCCGCAGGGACAGTTCGCGGGCGCAGTGGGTGCGGCACTAATCGGATTTGAAAGTTTAAGGTAAAATGATATGAAATTTGACAAAGAATATCTCACAGCAATAGAAGAGAGAATCTTCAGCGAAGGAGTTCGACAGAAAGAAGCCGGCAGGAAAGTTGTGGGAATTTACTGTGCATTTACACCTTCAGAGATTATTTCAGCAGCGGGAGCAATACCGGTGGCCTTATGCGCCGGATCACAGAAACCGATACAGGACGCGGAGAAGCATCTCCCCCGGAACCTATGTCCACTTATTAAATCAAGTTACGGGTTCGCCCTTACTGATACATGCCCGTATTTCCATTACACTGACTATATATTCGCGGATGCAACATGTGACGGCAAAAAGAAGATGTTTGAGATACTGGGGAGGTTACGGCCTCTCCATACTCTTCAGCTGCCTCAGACCTCAGCCACCGAAGAGAGTTTCCGCTACTGGCTTAATGAATTGAAAATAATCCGATCTCTCATGGAGGAGATTACAGGTGAAAGCGTAACCGATGACAGGCTGCATGAGCAGATAAAACTCTACAATCTATGCAGGGAAGCCACGCAGGAACTTCTTGAATTAAATACCGGGGAATATCCACTAATGTTTGGGAAAGAGATAGACTTTATTACAGGCGCCGGGGGCTTCAACTGTGATATACCGTCAAGAATACGCGATATTAAAGACGCTGCTGCAATAATAAAAAAAAGAAAAAGTGATTCATCATTCATCGACTCTGTCAAAGGTAAGCCGAGAATACTTATTACAGGGTGTCCCACTACCAATAAAAAGCTTCTCGATATAATTGAAGATTCAGGGGGTATTGTTGTTGCAATGGAAAACTGCGGGGGTATCAAAACTATCGGGCTCCGTGTTGATGAGAACTCCGATCCCCTCGAAGCCCTCGCCCGAAGATACCTCAATGTACCCTGTTCCTGCATGACACCTAACATGGCCAGGCTTGAACTTATCGGCAAGCTCATCAATGATTACAGGATAGACGGAGTTGTGGAGCTTACATGGCAGGCTTGCCATACATATAATGTGGAAGCGTTTAATGTAAGGGAGTATGTAACCGGGGAACATAAAAAACCATACATCCAGATTGAAACAGATTATTCGGAAAATGACATCCAGCAGATAAAGGTCAGGATACAGGCTTTCCTTGAACTGATGGGTGGCTGAATATATAAATAAAACTTAAGGAGCTTACAATGTTTAAAAAAATCGCAACACTGATTGCTGTGATTGCTTTTGCGGCTTCGATGACGGCATGCAAAAAAAGCGGCAGCAAAGCTGATTTTAAAATCGGCATAGTAACACCTTCTCTCTCAGCAAGTGAAGAGGAGTTCAGAGCAGCGGACGCTCTCAACAAAAAATACCCCGGGATGGTCAGACATATCATTCTCCCTGATAATTTCTCAAAAGAACAGGAAACAGGTATAACTCAGATTGCAAGTCTTGGCGATGACAAAGAAATTAAAGCAATTGTTATTTCAGCAGGCAACAGCGGGATTCTCCCTGCAATCCAGAAAGTCAAAGAGAAAAGACCTGACATGATCTTTGTCACAACACCAATATGGGATGATCCGGACATGATGTCAAAATATGTTGATCTTTCCCTTGATACAGACTGGGTTAGACGCGGCGAGTCTATTCCGGAAAAAGCGAAGAAAATGGGTGCAAAAACTTTTATCCACTATTCCTTCCCTACTCATATTGCAAAGGAAGTCATCTCAAAAAGAAAAGACAAGATGAAAGAGACCTGCGCAAGGATAGGCCTGAATTTTGTTGAAGTCCTTACTCCGGACCCGCAGGCAGGGAGCAACAGGCAGGCTATGCTTCAGTTTCTCAATGAAGATATACCCCGACAGATACAGAAATATGGAAAAGATACAGCTGTTTTCGGGACAAATTGCCCGATGCAGGACGTTATAATAGCTAAAGCCCTTGAACTGAAATTCATCATGGCTGAACAGTGCTGCCCCACTCCGCTTCAGGGATTCCCCGCTGCAATGGGACTTGAAATCAAGCCTGAAGAATCAATGGATTTCGCGAAGATCAATAAAATGATTTCCGAAAAAGCAAAAGCGGCAGGTGTAACAGGCCGGTTGTCCACATGGCCAATCTCGGTAAGTATATTTCTCCCGACTTTCGGTTTTGAAGCAGCTAAAGCAGCTATCGAAAAGAAGATAGACCTGAAAAACATTGAACAGGTAAAAGCCCTCGCGAAAGATGTAGCCGGTGTTAATGTAACATTCAACCCGATGAAACCGGGTATGACAAATTACTACCTGATTATTATTGACTCGATAATTTATTAAGGGTAAAACTAAGTGTTATTACTCACCCGTTTCAGTTATCCGGGTGAGTAATTTTTTTTTAAAAACGGTTTACGATTTTATTAGTACATCAAATTTATCATTGCGAGGAGCGACAGCGACGTGGCAATCTGAGCATAAAACGAAATTGTAATTCAAAAGAAACAATCCACTTCCCAAAACAGATTGCCACACTCCCTGACGGTCGTTCGCAATGACAAAAATGATACAACTACCAGAACTTTAAATTTAAACATTTACAGAAAAAACTACCGGATATACAAACAACACAGATGGAAAATATTCTCGAAATATCAGGACTCTCAAAAAAATTCAGATCCAACTATGCCCTGAAAGATATATCCCTGTCGCTTTATCGTGGTGAAATACTTGGCCTTGTAGGAGCAAACGGCAGCGGAAAGACCACGCTGATGAATATACTCTCTGGTAATCCGTTAATCAGAGAAACCGGCGGATTTACAGGTACTATAAAACTCAACGGGAAGATTATATCACCTGCAAATCCATCTGATTCATTAAAGCTCGGCATAGGGATGGTTTACCAGGAGTTCGCACTTATCCCTTCATTCACCGCTCCGGAGAATATAATGTCAGGGAAAGAAATCCGGCTCAGGCCTGTCACGTCTCTCCCCGGATTAAGCGTACCATTAATTGATCGCAAAAAAAATATCAGCAAGGCTGAATCAATTCTATCATCAATTGGAGTAACCGGTATAGATCCCCGCGTTCCTGTCACTGAGTTCAATGTAAGTACGAGGCAGTTTATTGAATTCGCACGTGTCATTAATAGTAAAACTTTAAAACTTCTTATACTCGACGAACCCACTGCTGTACTTGGACGCGATGAAAGCAAAAGGCTCATAGATGAAGTCCGCAGAATAGCTGATAAAGGTATCACAGTGATCTTCATCTCGCACAGGCTGGAAGAAGTTCTCTCCCTGTGTCACAGAATCGCTGTACTCCGTGACGGCATTCTTGAATCTGTTTTTGCAGCCTCAGATACTTCAGCAGAAGAAATTGCCCGCTGCATGTTAGGCGGCATACATGACAGGGCTATAAAAACTCACAGTCACACTTCACCCGGAAATTGTGATTATTTCCGGATAAAAAACCTGAATTCCGGTTCAGGCGGGGAGTGTTTAAAAAACTTCTCTCTTAATGTATCAAAAGGTGAAATAATCGGAATTACCGGACAGAGCGGACAGGGACAGATGCTTTTAGGGAAAGCAGTAATGGGGCTAATCCCCTCTGACGGGGAGATAAACATCAACGATGAAAAAATACTTCCAGGAGACACAGAGTCACTTTTCCGTTCAGGCTTCTATTATATTCCTGAAGAAAGGAGAAGAGACGGACTCCTTCCCGAAAATTCAGTCGCGGAGAATATTCTTTTTACAACGATCAGCACAAAGCATGCGTTTACATCACGCTCCGGTCTCCTGAATACCGTAAAAATTCATGAAGCAGCCCGGAAATATATATATGATCTGAGTATAAAATGTACAGGAATTAAACAGAAAGTCTGTGAACTCAGCGGGGGGAACCAGCAGAAGGTTATCCTGTCAAGGGCGCTTTCTCTTAAACCTGAAATAATGATGATCTTTGAGCCCACGCGGGGAATAGATATCGGCGCAAAAGAGATGATCCTGAATATGCTCATTGAAATGAACAGGGAGATGCAGACAACTATAATTATAGTATCAAGCGAGCTTGATGAACTTATGCGTGTCTGTGACAGGATCGCTGTTTTATACGAAGGGAGCATATTCAGTGTACTTACACCGGAACTCCCTGAAGAAATATTTATCCATGCCTTTACAGGGAGAGCGCTATGATAAAAAGATACCTCCCGCCGCTTCCGCAGATAATAATTATTGTTTTTATAATCATACTTCTTGGCCTTGCAATTAAAATAGATATTCCCGCATCGTCTTTAATCAATGATCTTTTTATCAGGCTTATATTAAATTGTGTGCTTGTTATATCTCTGATACCTATGGTAAACAGCGGAGCCGGACTGAATTTCGGTCTCCCCATCGGCGCTGTTGCCGGGCTTCTGGGCATGGTCATGACAGCCCAGTTCGGGGGGAAAGGATTAACCGGATTTATCCTCTCTATTGCAGTGTCCATCCCCTTTGCTGTTGTTTCAGGAGCAGTTTACGGCCGCATGCTTAACAGGGTAAAAGGCAGAGAGGAGATTGCTGCCACCTTCACCGGTTTTTCCATTGTCTCAATCATGTGTCTTTTCTGGGTAGTAGCACCATTTACGCATCCGCAGATGATCTGGGTTCTGGGGAGAAGCGGCCTCAGGAACACAATAGGGCTCAGGGGGTTCTGGGAAAAATCATTGTATAACCTCTTGCAGTTTAAAGCGGGGGATATAATAATACCGGCAGGATCACTTCTCTTCATAGGGATTATACTTCTTTGCCTCTATTTCTTTTCACGCACACGCACCGGGATGATGATGAACGCAGCAGGTGAAAATGAATCATTCGCCAGGATTAACGGTGTAGACATTGCAAAGATAAGAAAGCTTTCTGTAATTATGTCAACTGTGCTTGCATCCGCCGGAACATGCATCTATGCGCAGCAGTACGGTTTTATAGAACTTTACAGCGCTCCGCTCATGGCTGCATTCCCTGCAATATCAGCCCTGCTGTTAGGCGGAAGTTCAGGAAAGAGAGTCTTTCTCAGACATGCTCTGCTTGGAGTTATCCTCTACCAGTCACTCTATCTCCTTTCACTCCCTGTTGCCAACATGCTGCTTGTGCCTGAAATGGCAGAGATAATCAGAATGATTGTGACAAGCTTCATCATACTGTATGCCCTGGCAAAAAAATCTGAAGAACGGGGAGATGTTTAATGAGAAGATTTAATCCCGCCCCGCTGTTTTTCGCGCTTCTCTCAATAATTGCATTCTATTATTCAGACATGAGCGCTCTTTTTGTAGCTAATGAAGTAATAATACGGATAATACGCAACTCTCTTCTTGTATTCGCGCTCATCATTCCTGTAACAGCAGGGATGGGCCTTAACTTCTCAATAATTATCGGCGCAATGGCAGCACAGGCCGGCTGGATATTCATGCTTGATCTGCAGGTGCCGGGAATCCTGGGAATTGCCGGAGCCGCTCTTTCAGGAATTTTTATTTCTGTCATCTGCGGTTATATAATCGGCTCGTATCTTAACCGCGTTAAAGGACGTGAGATGATTGCAACAATCATTATCGGCATTCTCGGAGCGGGCATATACCAGTTTATATTTCTTGTAGGTTACGGCACGTTCATCCCGGCACATAACAGTGAACTACTGCTATCCCGCGGAGCAGGGATCAGGGATATGGTTGATCTCGCCCCGTACAGGAACATAATAGACAGGTTATGGCTGGTTGACATTGGCGGTATACAGCTCCCGTTTTTCATGTTTACCGTTGTTGCTGCTGCCGCAATTGCTGTTAAACTTATTCTTCTGACACCGGCAGGCCAGAGATTCCGTGCGGTGGGTTCAGACAGGGGATCAGCTGAACTGTCCGGAATCAATACTGACCGGACACGTATACAGGCCATGATTATTTCAACTGTACTGGCGTGCCTGGGGCAGATTATTTTTCTGCAGAATATCGGCATGGTGAATGTTTACACGGCCCACATGAATTCAGATATATTTTCATGCGCCGCATTACTCGCGGGGGGTGCTACAATTAAAGAAGCGAAGATACGGCATGCACTTCTGGGGATTGTTTTATTTCATTCTCTTTATATCGTTACACCCCAGGCAGGGCAGAACATTTTTTCAAATGCCGTTCTCGGAGAGTATTTCAGAAGTTTTATAGCTTACGGTTCAATAGCTATTGCCCTGATTATTAATATCAGGCATGAAAGAGGAAAGCAGTGAATACCCCGCCAGGAGTACCCCGCTGCTTTTTGTAAACGACTCACACCTTAAAAAATTCCATGCGGGCACTAAGAATTTCAGCCTGCGCGCTAATCTCATCAGCGCTTGAAGCTATCTCCTCTGCTGCTGCTGCGGCGGCCTGTGTATTCTGATTTATCTGTTCAACAGTTTTTGACATCTCCT
>DAISJZ010000058.1:0-20668 GCA_036821145.1 Spirochaetota bacterium | reverse complement strand
AAAAAGCCCCTTCTTTCAGGGGCTTTGTGTTTACCTGGCAACCTCGTTTATGAGTTTGCCCAGAGTCTGGTCGTGAGATGTGACAGTTTTCTGGTTCGCCTCGTAGCTCCTCTGCACTTCGATCATGTCAACCATTTCGCGAACTATATTAACATTGGATTTTTCAAGAAATCCCTGCACAACTTTAAAGTTTCCCGGAGGGAGCGGAGGGCCGGAATATTCTGTCTCCCTGTACATGGAATCACCCTCTTTCTTGATCTCACGGATATTTTCAAAATCCACAATTTTAAGCCTGTCTATAACAATTGGATTAGACCAGTTATTGCTCGACATGCTTACCACATCACGGGGGTCAGCAGAGAGATCGCCGTTAACAACAACCTCCCCATGCTCGTTAACTATAAAATTATTGTGGTGTACCCTTATTATGCCGTTTTCACCCATTACAGGATTCCCGTTGTGAGTCATGAGAATCCCCTCCTGGTTGATGGTGAAGGAGCCGTCACGGGAGTAGCGCTCACCGCGCTCTGTCATTACAGTGAAAAATCCTCTCCCCTCAATTGCAAGGTCAAAGGCGTTTTCTGTTCTCTGAAGTGAACCCTGGTCAAAGTTGGTAAAAACTTCGTTAAGTTCAACACCTGTTCCAAGTTTGCCAACATAAGGCATTGTGTCATAAGAGCCTGCCGGGGTAATTCCCAGTCCGCTCTCATTAATCCTTCTTATAATCATGTCAGGGAAGGCTTTGAATACGGCTATATCCTTTTTATATGCTGTTTTATCCACATTGGCCAGGTTATTTGCAATTGCGTCCATCCTTGCGTCCTGCGCAAGCATTCCGCTCGCCCCTGTGTAAATTCCTCTCAGCATCAGAAAGTTCCCCCTTTTACCCTTTTAATATCGGCACCAAGGGCGGATAACTTTTCACTTAATTTTTCGTAACCTCTGTCTGAGTGGTAAATTCTTCTTATTTCAGTGTTTCCCTTTGCCGCCAGAGCCGCTATTACAAGAGAGGCGCCTGCGCGCAGGTCAGACATCATTATAGGAGCGGACATAAGGCTCTTTGTACCTTTTATTATTGCAGAATTCCCTTCGATGGTAATATCAGCACCCATACGCCGCAGTTCACCGACATGGGTATACCTGTTTTCAAAAATTGTTTCAATTATTACACTTATGCCGGGTATAGTTGTTGCCACTGACATCAGCGGTGCCTGCAGGTCTGTGGGGAACCCGGGGTAGGGGAGAGTCTTCACCATGAAGCCCTGGAGGCTTTTCCCGTTTGATATCCTCACCCTGTCCCTGTTAACTTCGATTTTGAACCCGGAGTAGAGCAAGGTATCTATCAGTGACTGAATATGCTCCGGTACACAGTCTGTAATAGTAACGTCGCCACGTGTTATTGCACCCGCAAGGAGAAATGTCCCTGCTTCGATCCTGTCGGGCATGATTGCATAAGTTACCGGATTCAGCTTTTTAACCCCTTCGATTACAATTCTTTCTGTTCCGAGGCCTGAAATTTTTGCGCCCATTTTATTAAGGAAACTTCCGAGATCAACAATGTCCGGCTCCATGGCGCAGTTTTCCAGAACTGTCTTTCCGCTTGTGAAAACTGCACCCATCATAAGATTCGCTGTGGCGCCTACAGATACCTGGCGCATGGTGAACGTGGCCGGCTGCAGCTTCTTTTTTGCCCTGGCCTTGATGTATCCATGTTCAAGCTTAATCTCAGCGCCCATTGACTCAAAACCTGAAAGGTGGATATCCACCGGCCTTTCACCTATGGAACACCCGCCGGGAAGAGAGACATCAGCCTCGCCGAGCCTCGCAAGGAGCGGCCCCATTACATAGTAAGAAGCACGCATGGTCTTAACAAGCTCATAGGGCATTTCAGAATTTTTGATGGAGTTCACTCTTATTTTCAGTATATTTTTTTCCGCATCAAATTCGGTTTCAGCTCCTAAATACTCGATAACTTTAATAACTGTCCTGATGTCCATGAGGTCAGGAACATTTTTAAGTACAGTCTCTCCATCAGCAAGGAGACTTGCAACGATTATGGGGAGAGCGGCATTCTTTGCCCCTGAAATTTTCACTTCACCTTTTAATTTTTTTCCGCCTTTAATTACGTAGTAATCCACTTTATTTTCCTCTGCGATTATTGTTTCTGTTCTTTATTGCCGGTAATTAACGGAGTGTATTATATATTGCTTATCATTTCGAACCCGCTTTTAGTTTTTCCGGTGAGATGACCGCCGGAAGAGCCCCGGCTAATCTGTATATCTGGGATTTTTTTGATATACTCCACAGAATGTAATGAATTCGGATGTTGAGATTTCTCATATTCCTTCGAAATGATATGCAGTAATCACTTCGTCATCAGTGCGTGTGAATTAAAGTTTTATTTTCTTATATCAATAGTGTCCTTTACTTCATCTTTCAGGTCATCAACATCTTTCTTAAGCTTGTAAACCTCTTTGCCGAGGTCTTTTGCCGCAGAAAGAGCTTTGCTGCTCCCGAAAAGGACTACAATAATCACGACAATTACAAGCAGTTCTCCGCCGCCAGGCATCTGAAATGGAAACATACCTGATGCTCCTTCTTTTTTTGAAGCAGATTAACCTGTCCGGCGGCTCTGTCAAGATTTAATTGCTCAAAACCTGAACTTCAGAATATCATTTTAGCAATAAGGGAACGGTTTTTCCCTGCAGGAACCTTCAAAGGGTAACAGTTGTCTGAAAATGGAGTTAAATCAGTTTTCAGTTCCGGATTCATTTTTTTTATTTCATCAGGGTTTGTGCCGAATTGTTCAGACAATTCTTTCAATGATTTCTGCTCTTTCAGGCACAGTTCATATGCAGGCTGTTCTCTCTCAATCTCTATCTCCTTTTCAACGCGAAAAAGTCTCTGGTTTTTGTAAATAAGCATCAGGGCCGCATATCTCGGTATATATTCAGAGGTCTCTTTCGGCAGGGCTCCTGACTTTATAAGCTCCCAGATGTTGTTGGTGCCGGCATTCTCAATTGCCCTGGAGATCAGCCCTTCTCCTCCATTGTATGCTGCAAGCGCCAGTTCCCATGAACCGAATTTTTTATACAGGTGCCGCAGGTGCCTTATTGCCGCTTCAGTTGATTTTTCGACATTCCGGCGTTCATCAACGATTCCGTCAGTTCGAAGACCAACATACGCGGAAGTCCTTTCCATAAACTGCCAAAGGCCCACTGCTTTGCTTCTTGAAACAGCCATAGGGTCAAAGCCGCTCTCAAGGAGAGGGAGCAGGGCGATCTCTGCAGGTATGTCAGGATTCTTTTTAATGATACTGTTAATGGTATCAATATAGCTCCCTGATCTTTCAATAGACCTGATTGTGTATTCCCTGCCTGTTGTGAGGTATATGTAGATAAATTCCCTTACACCTTTTTTACGCATGATAGAGAAATCATTTACAGATTGAAAGAATTCCTTGTCCTCCATACCGGGAAGATAAAGAGTATCCTCGTCCGGGTTGAAGCTTATGATCTTCTCGTGGCGGTGTTTTGAATATTCCGCTTCATTGTAAAGCTGAAACATCCCCCATGAGAATACCCATTTGTTGTATCCGAAAAAAATTGTAAGAATAAGTATCAGTATTACTGTTAATTTTGTATATTTCAATACACTTTCCCGTCCTTTTTTAAAGTCCGTGTCAGATATTTATATTGAGCCCTGATGACAAGGTTTTTTTAATAAAAATGGCTGACGTTATTGAGCTGATGTTTATCTTTTGTTTCATATTTATAGAGGCTATATACGCATTGAAAATATTAAAATTAAAGCCCTGTTGCTGCTTTGCCGAAGGATTGGATCTATAGAACAGATAATTATCAGCTGTTCCGTTAATGGAAATATGCTCCGTCAAAAAAATAAAAAAAAAGAGTTGTATCCCCTTAAATAATCAGATAAGATAGAGAAAGTAAAAGGATTTCTGATGATAAATGATATTGAAATAATATACTTCACCGACAGTGCCGAAAACGACCCGCTTATTCAGAAGCTGACAAAAGGCGGATTAAATATAAGGGTTGCTGATTACAATCACTCCGCTGACGTGCAGTCCAGTCCGGGCTGCATTCTGGTTTTTGATGTAAAAGGGGTGAAACCCTTTGATCTGCTTAAAGATATATCTTCTATAAAGTGGATGGAAGATAATATTAAACTTATATTAGCTGATCCCGGGAGTATATCCGGGCACAGTCAGTATGCTGTCAATGTTAACAATTTTGATTTTATTGAAAGACCTGTTGAATCAAGAAGTTTCGCGCTGCTGCTTGAAAAGACCCTTCTATTGGAAAAATACAGGCGGATGATGGATCTTGTTTCAAAGGAATCCTCATCGCGGATCGAAGTTTTTGAACATCTCCTGGGGATGAAAAATTCGGATGAATCTGATGTTGCAGTTGAAAAGAGCATGTTTCTCAAAATACTCGATTTTGAGAAGAGGCTTATGCAGGAGCAGCTTAATCTTAACGAATCAATAAGAAGTATCGCACTGTTCAGAAAAAATGAGTTCCTTGCCATGAAAGACAGGATCAGGGCAGAGGAAATGCTGGGGGAGTTGAGGCGCAAGGAGCTGATGGACGCGAACAATATAATTTCAGCACAGGAGGGGCTTATCGAGTTTTCATCGAAACAGCTCCATGAAGCAAAGAAAATAATTGATGCAAGGGAGCATGTGGAGGAGCTCAGCCGGGCTGAAGCAATAAATCTCCATGAAGAGATAAAGAGGCTTAAAAAAGTTAATGCCGGGCTTGAAGAGAAGATTTTAAAGCTCGCAAAAGAAAATGACGATTTAAAAAAGAAGCAGTAATATATAAATTAACCAATCATATTGAGGCGGATTATTCAGAAATGGCAATGGAATGGGAAAAAATACTGGCCGACTCCGTAAGGGACGGAGTTATTAAGGAACTTCACCTGAGAAAACTTCCGGTGCTTAAAACTGTTGATAACTGGAAAAAAGTTGAACTTGTCGGCTGGATTGATCACCAGATGAAATACACCTACTATAAAGGCGGGCTCGTCAAGCTTAACGGTAAACTTTATTTTGTTCAGGATAAAACAATAAGGGCGTTACAGGAGTTTATGAACTGGAATTTCCCCTCAAAGATTAAAGTAATCTCAGACTAATTCTCCTCATCCTCGAATATTGTGAGTATGATGTCATATTTTTTCGAAAACTTTACAATATCATCAATTGAATCAAGGCTGATAATAGCATAGTTTTCAGATATCCTGTGAAGAACTGCCTTTGAGTAATTGCTGTATAGAATTTCATCAATAAAAGTGCTGTGACTTGAATAGATCATCACAGGCCTGGATATTCTGACACTGATTGTCTGTCTGGTCCAGTCATTGATTAAAAACTCAAGGCTTTGAGGTATTTCGTTTTTAGCATGGTTTTTCAGAGTTTCAATAAATACATCTATATTCATGCCTCTCTTCCGTGAGTTAATGATTGAACTCTTGGTTATGGCAGCCTCAATTACAACATCCTCTTTAACAATATCTGTAAATGCCAGAATTCTGTACAGGGAAACAGGATCTATGTCCCTGTCGTTCACCATTAAAGTGAAGTCCGGGCTTATATAGATAGATTTTTTTATCTCTTCATCTTTAGAATATTTTTTTCCTGTTATCAGCGCATGGAGTTTTCTTCCTGGCTCAGTTATATGGATTTTACCTTTGTCGATGGCAGCGACTCCGCATAAAATCAGGAGCTCCAGAGAATTGGTAAAGGCATCTTCTATGGCGGAGATGTAGCTCCCAAGTGAATCCTCAGTACGTCTCACACCGGAGGTGGCGTTGTTAATTATAAATACCAGTCTCAGGTAGTTGAGATCAGCGGGCTTTAATTTTATCAGTATCGTTGTCAGAATTTTTATATAATGGTAATCGGGCAGGCGGAATGTCCCGCAGAAGATCTCTTCCGGGGCAACACCATCAGATACTTTGCTGAAAATAGTTTTAAGTACAAGAACAGGGTCTTCAATTTTTTCAGCAATAGATTTAAGCGAGATAATCCCTATATCCTTGTCAAGCTTCAGGCATCCGAGAATATTCAGGAACTGCATGGCAAGGTGCGCTTTCTCCTCTTCATCGAAATCCTCACCTGAGACTGTGGTAAGTTTCAGCATCCTTTCAGAGATCTTCTTGATGTCGATTTTTCTGAATTTATTCTGTTTTGTCAGGAATAGCCCTGATGATGAAACAGAGTCAAATGTTTTAAGGAGATTTGCAACTATGTTGAAGCTGTTGTTTACGTTTATTCCGGAGGTAAGGTTCCCTTTCTTATTCTGTCCGGCTGTATACGGCAGCAGTTTTTCATTCACAGTGATATAAGCTGTGTGATTATCTGTTATTATATTAAAAATTTTAAGATGGCCTTTGGCAAGGAGTTCATTGATCCTTTTCTCCTGCTCGGAGGATGTAAGGAGTCCTGAAAGGCTATCCAGTGTAATGATTCCCCCTCTGTCCGATATGAGTCTCATGAGTGAAAGGCTTTTTTCATCAGGCCCCTTATCCGGCGGCGGTAGTTCCATCTTTTCTATAAGTGAATCAAGGGCGTTCTGCAGATACTCCTTTATCCCCTGGATATCAGTAATATTCAATACGTCAGATATCTCCTTCAGGCAGAAAGCTTTATCCATCTTTTTGTTAAGCATCTGTCTGTTCTTTATTACATAAGTGAGCAACATGGAGTTTAAACTGTTCATCGATCTTTCAATTTCATCTATCCCGATATCGAGAAGCTTCTGAATGTCGCCGAAACTTATTCCGTCGTTATTAGTGTAAAGCAGGCGCAGGATTCTCAGTTCATTTCTGGCAAGGGATGATAATAATCTGTTGAGCGTGAAAATATTCAAAAGCGCCTCTTTTATTTTTGCGTCGGAGACACTTTTTATATTCAAAAAAGAAGCAAGTTCTTTCTGCTTTTCGGGCTGGATTCTTTTTATTATATCGTCTAATGTTTTCATAAAAAAATTGTAGACACTTCTTAGATACTATTTTATATGTACGCTGTTAAATATGCAATAAATTTTGCGATTTTATTATATATTTGTTACAGTTTTACCCCTATTATCCCGGTTTTTTGCTGTAACTGCTTCCTTTAAGGAGAAATTCATGATTCAGTTTCTTAGATTCGATAAATCAAAAGAGTTTGATGCTGAACTTAATATAATCTCAGGCAGAGATGCTGTTAAGTTTTTTATCAAAAGAACAGTGTATCTGGTACTCTTTGCATACTCAACACTTTTTCTTGCTGTTGCAATACCTTTTGTTAAAACACCCTGCGTCTATATATATTTTATCGGCAGTCTTGCCACAGTTTTTTACCTTGTTCGCTATTTAAATCACATAATTAAGTATATAAAATACAGGGGCGGTTATATTAAGCTCAACAGCAGCGGTGTAGAGATAAAAAATTCTAAAGCTGTTTTTAAAATACCGGCAGATGATATAACATATTTTGAAATAAATCCGTTGGGGAGTCTTCTCATAAGGGAGAAATTTCAGAGTACTTCATTTCCCCGGGTACTCCTGAGTGATGAACAACGCGATATGATCCCCGGACTTCTTCAGGATATGGCTCCGGGGCGGACCGCTCTTTACAGAAAAATATGGGAATTTATTGATGCAATTACAGTTGCTCTTGTACTGGCTGTCCATATCATTCAGTATGTAATCCAGGCGTACTATATTCCCACAGGGTCTATGGAGGAGACACTTCAGATCGGTGATCACCTTTTTGTAGAAAAGGTCACATACGGTCCGGTTATTCCCCGGATGATGGGGATGGATGCTCCTGTACATCTCAGGTTTCTTGCTGTCAGAGAGCTTAAGCGGGGAGATATAATTATTTTTACACCTCCTATCGAAAGTGAAAAACATAAAGACTATATAAAGAGATGTATAGCTCTCCCGGGGGATGAGTTCCATGTGAAGGATGGATATGTCTATATTAACGGGAAGAGACAGGACGAACCCTACACCCTTGGTAAACCGACAGATTATGATCATTTCAATATCGGGAAAAATAATAGTATAGAAGGTATTGTCCCTGAAGGAAAAGTTGTTGTTCTTGGAGACAACAGGATTAATTCTTCAGATGGACGGTATTTCGGATATCTTGATATAACGTCAATTAAAGGGAGAGCTTTTATACTCTACTGGAATACCGAACAGGTTTTTAAAGGAAATTTTTCACGTCTCGGGCTGATAAGGTAGGCAGATTATAAAAAAACTAAAGACCGGAGCCGGTTCGCCATAAATGAATGAATCAGTTTTCAAAAGAAGGGTTTATGTAACCGCTCTGGTCCTTGCAGTAATAACAGTCTTATTTGTAATAAAACTTTTTAATCTCCATTTTTCTGAAAAAATATCCCTTCATACCAGTGAACCGCTTGATACAGGGCGCGGCTATATTACAGATCGCAACGGTTACTATCTTGCCCTCAGCGTGGAGTATGATTCAATCTTTGCCAATCCTTCGGAAATCATAAATAAAGATCAGACTGCGGAAAATCTTGCAATAGCTGCGGGGCTGAATTCAGGTTATGTACGTGAAAGACTTTCGTCAGACAAAAAGTTTATCTGGCTTAAACGGAAGTGTGATAAATATATTGTTGATAGAGTCAAGTCCCTGAAGCTTAAAGGAATTTACTTCCGGAAAGAGTACAGGCGAGTGTATCCCTATGATGAGCTTGCCTCAAATATTTCAGGATTTGTGGGAATTGATAACCACGGACTTGAAGGTGTTGAGTATCTTTTTGATAAAACTCTTGCAGGGAGAGATGAAATAGTTCGTGACGAAACCGGCAGAGAGATATACCAGCGCAAAAATTTAAGGCTCACTATAGACAGGTTTATTCAGTTTGTTGCAGAGGATGAACTGGAAAGCGCAATCAGGAAACATGGGGCTCACCAGTGTTCAGTTCTTATAATGGAGGTGAACTCAGGCCGCGTTCTTGCTTTCGCGAAAAAGCCGTCATTTAATCCCAACTCGTTCCAGAACTATTCACAGCAGGCGCGTAAGAATTTCAGCATTGTTGATACATTCGAGCCCGGGTCTACTCTTAAAGTAATGTCACTGGCGGCCCTTATTGAAAACAGGCCCGATGCCCTGAAAAAGGAATATGTATGCAATGGTTACGTCGACATAAATGATGTGAGAATAAACTGCCTTCATAAACACGGCAGTCTTAATATAACAGATGTTATTGTGCAGTCGTGCAATGCCGGGATGATCCAGTCAGTCAGACCTCTCGAAAAATCAGATATGTATAAGACCCTGAGAAAATTCGGTTTTGGCGAAAAGACCGGTATTGAAATACCGGGTGAAGCCCTTGGTATACTGCGTCCTGTGAGTCAATGGTCCGGGTTGTCAAAGTATTCAATTTCCATCGGTCATGAGCTTTCTGTTACCGCACCCCAGATGACAGCGGCATTCAATGCCATCGCAAATAAAGGGGTTTATCTTTCTCCGTCACTTATAGAAAGAATTGAACGGCCTGACGGGACAGTTGTAAAAAATTTCTATCCGGCCGCAAAGGGGAGAGTCTTAAGTGAAGAGAATGCGAGGGCTCTCCTTTCAGCCATGAGGAGTGTTGTAAAAAGCGGTACGGGTAAAAGGGCGGATTCACTCTTCTATGAAATCGCGGGTAAAACCGGTACATCCCAGAAATTCAGTAAGCATACTGGCGCGTATTCGGATAGAAATGTTTCATCTTTCATAGGCATAGCTCCATATGACAAACCTGTTATAACCATGTTTGTTGTGTTTGATGATCCGGGAGACAGCAGTACCGGAGGGGCTGTGGCTGCTCCTGTTTTCGCGCGCATAACGGAGCGTATTCTTCCTTATCTCGGTATCGGGGGCCGTGATATAAGCGGTCTCACAGTGAAAAGAACGTCGAAAGATAAAGACCGGGAATATCTCACTGTGCCCGATTTTACAGGCATGGGCGCCGGAGAGTCTCTTGACATTCTCAGGGTTCTTAATGAAAGAAACGGTATAAAATATTATATTAAAGGTGAGGGGAGAGTCTTTGCTCAGAAACCGGCACCACGCAGCAGTATCCGGAATAATGAAAATATCATAATTTTTATGCGCTGAACTGTTATGAATGATCTTTATATAAAGAACATAAGTTTTATCAGAGAGAAGTTTGTAAGTCTTGCATCACGTCTTGATGTTCCTGATAACGGGACTGTAGAATCTGTCGCAGCAAAGAACGGAGATGCTGTTCCATGCTTTATTCAGGGTGAAGGGAGAAAGCTTTTTATTCACAGCAGAGTTGATCCTCTTCGCGAAGCTGAAAGGTTAATACAGGAGATTGAGATAACCGGTAAAGACCTTGTTGTGGTTTTCGGTTTCGGATTCGGATACCACGTTCAGGAGCTGCTGAAGAAAACCGGCAGGGATATTAATATTTTAGTTGTTGAGAAAGATCCCCTGATTTTTAAAAAAGCCATGGAGTCGAGAGATTTTGGCGAACTTCTCTCCCGTGAAAATCTGCTCCTCGCTATTGACCCCGATGAGGATGAACTGACATCAATCATGCATGGCAGATCTTCAAGAAATGTTCTTTTTATCACACACAGGGGCTCACACCAGGTTTATCCTGAGTACTATTCCAACATCCTTACAATCATGAAGTCGTACATCTCTACCAAAGATGTTAATATTGCCACTCTTGCTAAATTCGAGAAGACATGGACTTCAAATATTGCAAGGAACATCGGTGTAATTGCCGATTGCTGCGGTGCGAATGTTTTCTACAATGCTTTTAAAGGGGTGCCTGCAATTGTTGTCGCAGCGGGGCCTTCCCTTACAGACAGTGTACCGTTCATCAGGGATAATTCGAAGCGTGCTGTTATCATAGCAGTTGATACTTCCTATAAAATACTTCTTGCTCACGGGATAACCCCTCATTTCTGCGTCACTGTCGACGCGCAGCTCATTAACGCGAGATACTTTGAGGGGAGTCCGGTGAGTGAAACTGTACTCATTGCTGATCCGATGGTTCATCCCTCCACATTCAGATTTTTTAAGGGTGAGGTCACAGTTACCGGAGTTGCCTTTGAGATGATGAAGTGGATTGAAAATATCTGCGGTTCGCGCGGTGAGCTGACGCATGGGGGTTCTGTCTCCACAAATGCGTATGACTTTGCCAAAAGACTCGGTGCTTCACCTGTAATTATGGTTGGGCAGGATCTCTCTTTCACAAAAGGCCTGGCTCACGTGAAGGGCTCATACCTCGATGAACAGATACATAATAAGACCATGAGATTGAATAATGCCCAGATGTTTAACAGGAGACAGCTGACCTATCTTCCCAAGATACTCCTTCCGGGGATCAATGGAGGGAGGGTGCACTCCACGCAGAAGATGGTTATATTTATAAACTGGTTCGAAAAAAGAAATGATCCGGATCTTTTAAACGCAACTTATGACGGAGTTTCAATCCGGGGTGTAAAAAACATAAAACAGGGTGAACTCACTCTTTCCGAACCGGATGAAAACATCAGAGCAAGGATTTTGCGGCTGATAAGTGAAAAAGCAGACTCAGGACCCGCAGACAGGAAACAGAGACTTAAAAACAGAGTCGAAAGCATGGTGTCTGAAATTGAGGGCCTGGTTCCGGTACTTGAAAAAGCGGTTATACATGCGGCTGATCTTTCGGGAATGATTGATGACGGCAGGGATAAAACAGATCCGGGGAGAGTGAATTATATACTGGGGAAGCTTGCGGACACGGACAGATTTATTGAATCACAGAAAAATTCCAAGGATATGATAAGCTTCTCCATACAGCGGGTTATTCATACAATCACGGAAGGGTACGACCTTGAGGGCGGAAGCGATCTCAACGCGGGGAAAAGATCAGAGTTTCTGTACAGGGGATTTCTCGAAGGGGCTTTGTTTAACAGGAAAATTTTACGGAAGATGGTAAAACTTTTAACGGGGCATCCCTCCCCCCTGCGATGATGCCCCCTGAAGAAAAATTTTATTTTTCCCGCCTCGCGAATTCCCTCTCCAGCACTTCCCGTACTTTATCCGCTGAGGGCTCAAGAAGCACAGGCTGATTCGCATAACGGCAGTTTATCCCCTCCAGTTTTTTCTCATGGTATCCCACTTTAAATTCGGAGAACTTCAGCCCGTGGGCAGTTGAGATAACCACAACTTTATCTGTTTTAGAGATCTTCTGCTGCTTAATAAGTTTAATTAAAACTGCCAGCGCAACACCTGTGTGCGGGCATGAGTACATCCCTGTCCTGTCCGCAAGTGCTGCCGCATCAGCAAGTTCCTCTTCGCTTGCCTGCTCAACTATGCCATCGAACTCCTTCAGGATTTTTATCGCTTTCCGGACAGAAACCGGGTCGCCTATCTGTATTGCAGATGCAAGAGTTTTTTTCGGGGTCAGCGCCTCAAAATCGCTGAATCCCTTAAGATATGAGAGATAAAGAGGATTGGCGTGTTCAGCCTGAGCCAGAACCAGCCTGGGTTTTTTCTTTATGAGCCCCAGGTCGAGCATCATCTGAAAGCCATTCCCCAGCGCTGATACATTTCCCAGGTTCCCTCCGGGGATAATCACAACATCTGGGACCTCCCACTCAAACTGCTGAACAAGCTCAACAGAAATTGTTTTCTGCCCCTCTATGCGGAGTGAATTCATTGAATTGGCGAGATATATGCTGTCATCCTTTGTTATCTCCTGCACAATCTTCATGCAGCCGTCAAAATCAGTGTCAAGAGAGACTACTATTGAATCGTTGGACATCGGCTGAACAAGCTGCGCAGTTGAGATTTTGTTCTGAGGGAGAAATACTATGGACGGGATTCCTGCGTAAGCGGCATAAGCAGCCAGTGCCGCTGAGGTGTCCCCTGTAGAAGCGCATGCAACAGCGCGTATCTTCTTCCCCTTTCTGATCATCTCATTGACCATTGAAACAAGAACGGTCATCCCCAGATCCTTGAATGAGCCGGTGTGGCTGTTGCCGCACATCTTTACCCAGAGATCATCCATGCCGAACATTGATCCGAATCTTTTAGCCCAGAAAAGGTTGGTATTTCCCTCATACATTGAAACAATGCTTTCATCATCTATATGAGGAATAACCCATTCTTTCTTTCTCCATACACCGCTGCCGTAAGGCCACTTTGTTGTGCCGTTTCTGCCATCGAAGATATCCCGCCACTCCTGTGCCGATTTATCTCTCAGAAGATCAATGTCATGATGAACTTCAAGGAGGCTCCCGCATTTCCTGCAGCGGTAAACAATTTCATCAAGAGGGTAGGTCTCGCCGCACCCCGCAAAACATCTGAATTCAGCTTTATATTGAGTCATTTTATTTTTCCCCTTTTTTGAAATCTTCAACGCGGATAAATACCACTTTCTCCCTGACAAAACTGAAGCTCTCAATCTCGTCTATGCACTTGATCATGTTGCTTTCATTTGCTTCATGGGTGACTATAATCAGCGGAACGAACTTATCATCAACTTCTTTCTGAATTACAGAGGCTATTGAAATCTGATGTTTACCCAGGACTCCTGAAATCTGAGAGAGTATACCGGGGCTGTCCTCTGTGTGAAGTCTCAGGTAGTACCTTGAGACACGCTCCTCCGGTTCAATGAGTTTCGCTTTACCTATGAATTTCCCGGGGTATTCGTTGCGCGAGGCCAGCTGTACAATGTCGCTTACAACTGCTGATGCAGTGGGGAGGCTCCCTGCACCGCGTCCGTTGAGCACCACAGCCCCGGTCATGTCACCGTCAAACATCACAGAGTTGAACTCGTTTCTCACTGATGCCAGGGGGTGATCGCCGGGTATCATGGTAGGGTGAACCCTTATGTCCAGCCTGCCGTTGATCAGCTTCGCGATACCAAGGAGCTTAATGATATAACCCATATCCTTTGCAAAAGAGATATCCAGAGGGCTTATATTGGTTATACCCTCAATGGGTATTGTTTCAAATTCTATTGATCTTCCGTATGAGAGCATCGCAAGGAGTGAAATTTTATGGCCTGCATCAATACCCTCAACGTCAAAGGTGGGATCGGTTTCAGCGAATCCCTTATCCTGGGCATCCTTCAGAGCATCGTTAAAGGTTGTCCCCTCATCAGCCATTTTCGTCAGGATGTAGTTTGTTGTACCGTTAAGTATCCCTAATATGGATCTTATATGGTTGCCCACCATACCCTTCTTAAGTGATAGTATGCAGGGGATACCTCCGCCCACTGCTGCTTCGAAACCTATGGAGTTGCCTGTTTCAACTACAGTTTCAAGGAGCTCAGCCCCTGCTTCAGCAAGCAGCTTCTTGTTCGCTGTTACAACATTTTTCCCTTTTCTCAGGGATTCTTTTATTATAGTACCGGCAGGTTCACTCCCGCCGATTAGCTCAACAATTACATCAATATCCGCGTCACCTGTGACATCGCTCCATTTATCGGTTACCGAGGCATCTGTTACCTCGTTTTTCAGGCGGTTAAGGTCAAGGTCACAAACGGTTTTAACTTTTATCTCAATACCGGATCTAAGTGTGATGGGATCAGAATTATTTTTCAGAAGATGATATACTCCGGAACCCACGGTTCCGAAACCTATGATCCCTATATTTACAGTTGTTTTCATAAAACTACCTCAGGATAATATCCGTAATCATATCAGGATTAAATGGTTTAAAAAGCAGGTTAAGATATGATTTTGGGCAAGATTGTCAGAAATCCGTTTTATCTGTCAATAAATGTTTGAAGGGTATAATTATGAAATGATTATTTTTAGAGAGTCCTCCGGTTTTTAAAGGGGGACTGTTCTTTAATAAGACATAAACCGGCATCAGACAGGTATAAGAAGGAAAAATAACCCAAAACAAAACAATTGATATATTAAACAGATTATTAATTTTTAAACTTAATCTTTTTTTTGAAATAGAATCCAAGCCATGCACCTGCAAATGCTATAAGGCACGAAATAAGCGCGACCACGACCCCCTCTTTGGTAAAAACCGATGCAAGGATAAAGTCACTCAATTTAAAGAGAATAATAACAGCCCCGGCGCCGGCAACGGTCTCTTTTATCCTGATTGGATTGAATATATAGGTGATAAAAAAAGATGATATGAAAATACCAAGTGCCGGGCCTATCATTGATACGATAATAAGCTTCTCAGGAGTGTCCATTATATCCTGGTCATAAAGAGTATAAAAATAAGCGGTAAAGAAGCTGAAAAGCAGTATTAAAACAAAAGTTATAAGGGATGAATAGAACGCAAGTTTCAGTGAGAATTTTCGCGGAGATAAAAGTTTTTCAACATCATAGATTCGAGCACCGCATGAATTGCAGTAATTGCTTCCGGCAGTTATCTCTGTTCCGCATTTGCGGCATTTTAGTTCAAGGCCTTCGCTCATTATTTAATTGTAATCTCCTTTTTGATTATAAGGGGAGTGTGTTCCTCTTCCGGTTTTACTCTGTATACCACACCGTCAGCATCCGCTATCAGGCTTCTTGCCTGCAGGAAAGTCTTGTAATCATCGCGTACGCCGCATACTTTTACAATGACCGAATCGGAGATTCCTGCTCCCCTGACATATATATCGTTATCTCTTTTATGTTTTTCTTCAACCGGCTCATCCTGTTTGATGAGGGAAAATGTCGGTGAAAAAATAAGCGAGGCATTGTGCTCTTTCATGAAAAGGAAACTATCATCATGAAAAACATCAGCGCATATAAGGACACCAAAGGTGATACCGTAAGCTTCGAAAACCTTCAGTTCCGTGCCGGGGGTTATCTTCCCTACCTCCGCGAAGAACAGATTTTTTTTTCTGTAATAGCCCAGTTCCTCTCCGCTTTTAAACACATATGTTGTGTTGTACATAACTCCCTCTGCAAGTTCCGGCATGGTCCCGCCGATTACAACACAATCCAATGCTTCAGACAGGCATCTGATTCTTCTGATTTGTGCCTGCTGATTGTGAATGGTCTGGCCATGATTCCCCAGTCTTCTGCTGACAAAAAAGTATTCAGGGAAGCATACAAATTGAGGTTTAAAGTCAGCCATCTCCTGTATATCTTTTTTTATCACCGGAATGCCCAGAGGTTTCTGGTATAATATAACTCTTGCGGTTTTCATCTGCCCCATCTTCTTAAAGGTATTATCATCAGAGGTCAATACTGTTTTTCTGTTTTTTTATAAGTCAAGGAGTAATTTACAGTATCCTCACCGGACAGGATGAATTCAGAAATTTTATCATGTCCGACTATCGGGTCTATTTATTAAAAAAAATTCTGAAAAATTTTTTATACTTTTCTTTTTTATATCGAATCTATAATAGAGTCATAAATATATAAAGAAGGTGTACAAAATATGCCGGATATTGAAAAACAAATATTTGACAGGGAATTTGAAAAGCTGTATGAGAAGTATTACTGTTTTCTTGTTAAATATCTTTCAGGAATTGTTCATGATTTTGACATGGCTGAAGATATTGCCCACGACGTTTTTATAAGAATGTACAAAAATAAAAAGATCCCGATGCCGGATGACTCCAGATGTAAAAGCTATATGATTCGATCCGTAAAGAATATGGCCATCGATTATCTGCGTAAACAGAAAAGGGACGAGCTGAATGTCAGAAAAAATATCCCGGTGTGGAATGGTGAAATTAATCATTCATTCGATGTCGAAAAGATTGTAATCGAAGGATGTATACTTTCAACTGTGAGTGACGTACTCAGCAGTTTCCCTGAGAGGAAAAGCAGAATTTTCCGTGAAAGTGTTCTTGAGGACAGATGCTATAGTGAAGTTTGTTCAGGGGGCGGGCTGTCGAGGTACAAAGTTAAAAAGATTGAGGCTGAGATCTACAGGGAGCTCAAGGATAAGCTTAAAGAGTACCTGAAATGATTCAGATAAGGCTTATACCGACAATGAGGAGATCGTCTTCATAGCTGTCGCTTCCGTTGATTCTGTCAAGTTTTTCTATGATACGGTCAAGAACTGTTCCCATATCTGTGGAAGTTGAATGTCTGAATATATCCTTCAGCTCATCCCCGGAACCGATAGGCTGACCTGATGTATGATCTGTCATCTCCGGGAGGCCGTCGGTAAAAAGAAAAAGTCTGTCCCCGTGATGCAGGGGATGTTCATACGTCCGGTATTCAACATTTTCCATAAGTCCGATAAGGGAGCCGTGAGACTGAAGGATCTCCACGTCTCCGCTGCTGCGCACAATAACCGGTGACGGGTGAGCTCCGTTTGAAAATTTCAGCCTGAATGTATCTTCAGCTTCATCATAAAAAATGAAGGAGTATATCCCTGTGAGAAAGTAAGAGGACATATATCCCGAGATGCTTCTGTTCAGGGCTTTAATATATTCTTCCGGCTCGGTTCTGTATCGTGCAAAAAGGTCGTCTGTGATAAACTTGAGCAGAGATATGAATAGTGAAGATGCAACTCCGTGGCCCGATATATCTCCTATGAAAACAGATATATCATCAGAGCCCGCGCTTTTAACAGTGAAAAAATCACCACCGATCTTTTCTACGCATTTCTGCCTGAAGTCCATCTTAAATCTTTTCCAGTTTCCGGAATCGGCACGAAGTAATGTGCGCTGAACAATCTCAGCGATTGAGATCTCCTTTTCGATTATCTGGTTACGTTCCAGCAGCTTTATCTGGTTAACCTTGAGTTCATCTTCAATTGCTTTCCGCAGTGAAATATCCTCTTCAACCGCGATGTAGTTTGTTATTTTATTGTTCTCATCTTTTATGGAGGAGATGGATGCCAGCTCCCAGTACTCCTCTCCGCTCTTTTTGATATTTTTAAGCTCCCCTGTCCATTTGCCGCCGTTTCTGATTACATCGATGATCATTTTTATTTCATTCTGAAGGAGGCTGCGGTTTAAAAACTCCTCCGGCTTTCTGCCCCGTACTTCTTCAAGGGTGTATCCCGTCATCTCTTCAAAACGGGGATTGATATATTCAATTCTTCCGGCCCTGTCTGTGATACAAATACTGGCAGGGGAGTGCTGCACCGCTGCGGAGAATTTTCTAAGTATATTTTCGGCGTTCTTGCGCTCCTTAAGTTCATTGTGGAGTTCCCGTGTTTTCTCTTCAACTTTCATTGAGAGGAAGGTGTTGTACTCTTCAATGATTTTCTGCTGCTGGAGTGTCTTCTCTTCATACGCTTCGATAATCGGGATATTCATATACACGGCTATGGTTATAAAAATCATTATTATCATGATAAAGATTTCCCGGAGGAGGTTGAAGCCTTCATGAATTATTCTTCCGTCAACGATCTTCACCAGCATCTCGGCTCCTGATAAATAAGCAACAATCAGGAAAATTATCCAGTTCGCGAGTATGAGAAAGAATACTGTCCGGTAAATTCTTCTGTTGTAGAGAAAAAGATTAATTATTACAAGAGTGATGCAGAGAACAGATATATTGTATGATATAAGGGCAACATTCCAGCCAAGCTGTACAGCGTAGATGTATCGCGTTGATAAAACGCTTAACGCAAACAGGCAGGAGGTGCAGAAGGAGAGAAGTGTCGCATCCTCAAGTTTTTTCTTTTTCCTGTAAATAAACCATGCCATTATTGTTACAGTGAGGTTTAATGCAAAGGGAACAACTATTGTGCCCGGATGTACTCCGGCAAAAAACTGGAATAACGCTGCAACAAAGGATATCCCCGCGACTGATATGAAATAAATGAAACCCCCCCTTATCTCCATTATATGCCATGGCTTATAGCCCGGTTTATAATTAAGGGCAAGCAGTTCCTCGGTCACTCCTATAAATGACCATATGGCGTCGCTTATTGAAATTCTGCTCTTCATTTTTATGTGATTATTATATTTCGGAAAATTGACTGATCGGACGGTTGAACATCGATTATTATCAGCATTTTGTCAATTTAATTAAATATTTAATAATTACTGTTTCTGTAAGTTGATATGACGCGTCAGTTTCCTGACGGATTTATATAATAGAGGTAATCACTGATATATAAATTCCGGGGATTTAAACAAAAATCGCATAACTGTAATTAAAAAGTAAAATTATTGTGGATTTATATAATGCAGATTTATAAATGTGATTTAAATGATTATTATTGGTGTAAACAGCCGGTAGAATACGGCGGATTATACCTTCAATAATATAAATATAAAAACGGCAGGGCCGGATTGGATAGTCGGCATAAAACGGGCAGAGACCGCTGAAAGTTCGGCGGTTCATGGAAATTTCTGCAGCCCGGCTTTGTCAAAAAAACCATAAAATTCAAAATAAGTGAGGTTTTCTATGGATCGCATAGTTGATTCCAGGGATCAGAAATTTGTTCTTTATGAAATGCTTAATGTTACTGATCTGTGTAAAACAGAAATGTTTGCTGACTTTGATCAGGATATGTTCGACATGACTCTTGATCTGACCAAGCAGATATGCGAAGAGCATGTGCTTGGATGCTACCAGGAAGTTGACAGCCAGGGCGGAGCAAAATTTGATAATGGTAAAGTAACCATCCCTCCGCAGTATCATGATGTACATAAAATAATGAATGAATCCGGACTTTTTACAATGGGGATCAGCCCGGAACATGGCGGGCAGGGTATGCCTTATACAATCTGTATGGCATCTTATGAATACTATTCCTATCACATGGGTTTCATGCTTTATCCTGAAGCTACCACAGGTGCAGGCCACCTTATTGAAGTATTCGGAACAGACAGACAGAAAAAACTTTACATGGAGAAAATGTACGCGCAGGAGTGGGGCGGTACAATGTGTCTTACGGAAGCTGATGCAGGTTCTGATGTAGGAGCTCTCAAAACTAAAGCAGTCAGACAGCCGGATGGTACATTTAAAATTTACGGAAATAAAATTTTCATCACATCCGGTGAGAATGATCTTTTTGAAAATATGGTTCACCCTGTTCTTGCAAGGATCGAAGGTGATCCCGCAGGTACAAAGGGTATCTCTATCTTCATCGTTCCAAAGTACAGGGTGAAAGAAGATGGCAGCATGGGTGAGTTCAATGATGTACACTGTACAGGTATTGAGCACAAGATGGGCCTTAAGGGAAGTGCTACATGTTCAATGAGCTTTGGAGATAACGGCGATTGTATCGGCGAACTCCTCGGCGAAGAGAGAAAAGGTATGGCCATCATGTTCCAGATGATGAACGAAGCCCGTCTCGGAATGGGGCTCCAGGGTGCAAGTACTTCTTCTGTATCATACCTCCATGCTCTTGCATATGCTAAAGAAAGAATCCAGGGGAAAAACATCAAGGATATGATGAATCCTGATGCACCGAACGTGCCTATCATCCAGCACCCTGACGTAAGAAGGATGCTCATGTGGATGAAAACTCACGCGGAAGGCCTCAGGGCACTCGTTTATCTCTGCGCGCTCTGTCTCGACAAATCTCACGCTTCAACAGGTGAGGAAGTTGATAAATGGACAGGTATTATGGAATTCCTTATCCCAATCTGTAAATCATACGGAACAGATATGGGCTTCAGGGTAACTGAGCTCGGTATTCAGTGTTTCGGCGGTTACGGATTCTGTAATGACTACCCGATGCACCAGTTCATGAGAGATATGAAGATCGCTTCTCTCTATGAAGGTA
>DAISJZ010000057.1:19507-20904 GCA_036821145.1 Spirochaetota bacterium | reverse complement strand
AAATAATATTTCAGCCTGTAATTCACCGATTTTACAAAAAACTGTATTCTACGCCAGTATCCACGATATGTAACAGCCGCAAATACCGAAACCAGAACAATGGCAATTCCGACAGGATAGTGTCCGATCCTCCTTTTCATAGAAGCATAGAGGTAATCAAAAGGTGAATATTCAGCCGGTAAAACTATACTGAAAGAACGATAAACAGGTTCTGTCCAGTAAAAGGTTCTCCGGCCATTAACAGTTTTAAAATATCTGCATTTTGCTCCGATGGTATAATCTCCATCAGTAAGGCCTGTGATATTTATAATACCTGACTTCAGGTTTATTCTCTCTGGAGGGACTTTTACATCCTTTGAAATAATTACCGAGTAACCTTCAATATTTTCCGGCGTTATATTCAGAGGCTTTATCACACCTTCAAAACTGCTTTTATTAAAAGTATTAAGAGTGCCGAACGGGAACACCAGTTCAATGCCCGGTGTTTTAACAACTGACGGCCGTTCTTTACTCTCTTCGATGTCAAGGTTTGCGATGTTTTTAAGATATTCAGGATCGACCTTCCCCTCCCTGCCCACAATAAAAGTATAAGTGGAGACACGGCTGACCTGGTTGGTTTTGCTCACTGATGCGAGATTAAAAAAGTATATCCCCTCCTGCAGATCGCTGAACCTGACCTCAAAATCATCAAGAAATTTCCCCGGTTTTACCGGTGTATCTTTTGTAAAGCTGTAGAGAAACCCCTTAAGTCTCCTTGTATCATTCACAGCCCATCTTAAAACAGCGTCTGTAGCGGTTGCATTACCGTTTTCAGGATGCGTTGAGGAAACAATTACAGGCATTGCAAGGGGATTGGAACTCACCTGAAGTCTGTAGTGCACAGTACGGCTCATGTTACCCGCACCGTCTATCGTTCTTATATGAAAATAAGTTATACCGTCATCAAGACCGGTTACAAGGGTACTTGATGCATCATACCTCTGATTCTGAATTGTCGGATTTGTATCAGGATTTTTATCGATAAGAGTAGCATACCCGGCTATCCCCGATTCATCAAAGGGTTTTTTCCATGTAATTTCCGCCGCGGTGTCCCTGCTCCACGAATCCTCAGGATGAGTCCGCGAAACAACAGCAGGAGAGCTTACAAATATATCTGAACTGTTCATTGTTATGCGGGCACCCTCCTCCCAGAAAACAAGGAGCTTTTTCCCAGAACCTAAAGCCACAGGATTACGCCCCGGCACCTGTTTTGCAGAAAGTTTATTCTCCTCCAGCAGTTCCCGGCTTCTTACGGAATATTTTCTGTAGAAAATCCTGCTCCCTTTTTCACGCAAATCATACCATGTGACAAACAGCTCGTTATCCGGGCCCATTGTGATATCGGGAGAAAAACAGTT
>DAISJZ010000057.1:0-19407 GCA_036821145.1 Spirochaetota bacterium | reverse complement strand
TCTTTAGTCTGCCATAAAACCACGGCGCTGTTTTTATTAAACTTTACTGCCGGAAAGAATGCACCTTTTATATTCCCTTCGAACCTGGCTACCGGTTCAGGCTTATTAAATTTACCCTCTTCCCG
Source organism: Spirochaetota bacterium (assembly GCA_036821145.1). Classification (GTDB taxonomy): domain Bacteria; phylum Spirochaetota; class UBA4802; order UBA4802; family UBA5550; genus UBA5550. Next base: position 19,282 of record DAISJZ010000057.1, on the reverse strand, counting down.
CACAGAATGAAAAAGATTAAATATTTTCTTATTGTACGCTGTATAAAAAAGATGAAGTTTATCCTGTTCATCGAAAGCAAAAACAGGGAGTATCTCCATCTGCATTCCGAATGTTATCTGTTCAGGAGCTGACCATGTTGCGCCCAGATCAGCTGACCTGGAATAGTAGATCGCTCCGTTAGCTTCATCATCAGACAGGATGTTCCATACAACAAAGATCTCCCCTCCACGTGAAATTGCTACACCGGGATTTTTGTTAATTGATGTTGAATATTCTGCTATTTTTACAGCCTGGATAAAATCAGCTCCGCCATTGACTGATACTGAAGCATATATACCCGACATCCCCTTAAAAGCACCCTCATAAACTACAGCTATAAGATTACCTCTGCTGTCAGCCGCAGGATTTCCGCAGTCAATTCCCCTGTCAGATATCAGCTTAGCCCTCTCCCACCCCTGAGGATCTGTCCGTACATCCTCTGACTGAAAAAGGATCACTGTTGTTATGCTGAAAACTATAAAAATCAGTACCATCAGGAGGAAAAGTCTCACCCCGGGGAACCTGAAATATAACGTTAATAATATACCTGATAATCTTCTCATTGATATTTATTGCCTTATATACATTATCGATCCTTCATCTTAAATATTCAATACCGAAATATAGGGATATCCGTATATTTACCCGGAATTTTTATTCCTGAAATATGTATTATATTGCACTAATAGGATACTTATATTAAAATTTTTATTGCAGTTTTTATTTTATTATCTATTATATCCCTGATATATATAAATGCGCGGTTATGTATTGTCCTTAAGGGATTATAAAAGATCATATATAATCTGCATTGAATAATTTTACAAAATGAACCGCTAAGGTCTATTATTAAAAAATAAAAGGAACAATAATGAAGCTCAGCGATATTATACAAAACGACAATGACAGACTTTTTATAGTTGATACAGAATGTTTCATAGTTTTTACAGGTGGCTCAATAAATGATGACAGGCCTTTCATCAGGATAGGCACCTGGTCGGACCTCCCGGTTGAAATAATCCCCCTTGTGGAAAATATAATAATCAGCGACAGAATACTTGGAAACCCGGCACTTGAACAGTTCAATATCAATGTCCGTAACCTTACAACAAACAGATATATAGGAGGAGAATCGATACTGAAACGCTTTCTCGATTACCAGCGGAATTTCGGGCTCGATCTGACCAACGTATCCGCTGTAAATATTGAAAAAGATATCCCCGAACTCCCCGACAAAAAACATATTTCAGACAGGGATCAATTCATCGGTGTTTTCTACAGTGACGGAAATGTAAAGATTGTTCATGACGGAAACAATATTTTTGACCTTAACTCTATATATAATGAAAACCTTAATATAACCGAAATTCTGACTAGACTTACACAAAACAACAAAACCTGTTCACGTTATTCGGGAGCAGGTTTTGCGGTTTCAGATAAAAATCCGATTTTCTACTCCGACGGATATTTTACATCCTACCAGTTCCCTAAAACTTATGCTGATGATTTTTCAATTCTTGAAATTGATCCGGGTAAAATCAGAGAACTTCTGCTTCCATCGCATAATATGCTTTATGTTTCAGACATCATGAAACTTAAACATTTCAGGGAGGGTAAAATAAGAATATTCTCTGACAACAGGGATCAGCTTGATCTCATAAAGCGACTGTTTAAAGGGGCAACAATTCATGATGAACCTTTCTCTGAAATGAATTACAGCACCGGAAATGGAATGACAATATCAGCACACAGCAGCACACCGAATATAAAAATAAACTGGAACGCTGACGCGAAGAGAGGGAAAAATCTTACTCTCTATTTCATTAAATCGCCCGCAGAAGTAAAATCAATACTGAAAGAACCCTCCGATGCAATCATAATATCATACACAGCTTACGAGCAGTCAGTACTCCTTTTTAAATCTGTTCAGAAACCGGTAATTATACTTAATGACGGGAACCGGAACGTAAAAAAAATATCTGAAACAGATAATATTATTCTGAAAGATGGCATGCAGTATGAATTGAAGCATTATGATTCAATAGAGAGCCTGCAGAATACAATTGAAAGCGACCCTGATTTTAATAAGGCATTGACTGACGGAGATATTACATCACTGGAAAACTGGTTTGAATCTGATTTTTCATCCGCATCTGATTATTTTAAACTTTTCAACAGTCTCGCTTTACTGAAAATTCAGATGGACACCACAAAAGATCGGAAACTTTTTTCATCTCTCCGATCACTGATACAGAAACAGGGACAGATACTTTTCAGGCATCAGCCGGACGATCTTAATTACAGGGCTTTTTTCGAAATTGCGATCTGCAATAATACCGCTTTTCAGATAATCAGATCAGTTACACGAAAATCTGATATTCATTTTACACAGGTCTACGACCACCAATCAATCAATAACCTCAGCCTTGACAGTGACCAGCAGCGTCTGGGTAAAAGAATTATTGAAGACCGGGAGCGACTTGCTAAAATTCTCACCCTGTTCTATGAAGACAAGCTGACACACCCCTCTTTCAATTTCATGAAATCTGAATTATCGCTGCTTAAAGAGGAAATTGACAGCAGGAGAGAAATATACAACACTGAATTTTACGAAGCTGAATCTTTCAATAGCCATAAGAACAAAAAGAAAAAAACAAAAACTGCTGGAGTTCTAAGCTTCCTTAACGAGCGTAAAAACGGTGCGGAGAATATCAACGGTTCACCAGAAAATGCTCCTGAAGAGAGATCCCTGAACATAAAAAAAATTAAAATTTCCGCAGCAGTATTACTGTTGCTTCTATTACTTCTTTCCGGCGGAATATATATTACAAAAAATTCCGGCAACCAGAAACCCGTTCTTACCGAACAGGATTTAACCGGAGGTATTGACAAAGAGAAAATTGAAAACAAAAATATTATAATCACAGTTAAACGTGTTGATGAACAGGAGAAAGAACTCCTGAAACTCCATAATGTAAAAATTACCGATTACGATATATTCAGATACGCCAATGATGTTGCGATTAAAAACGGTTATTCAGGTCTCACGATGTCAGGCCTGAAAGATAAAAATCCTCACTGGATCTACCCCTCCAATGTTTTCATTATGCTTGACGGAGAAAAGGTTGTAGTCCAGAAAGGTGACACACTCTGGGATCTCGCGCATGCCAAGCTTGAAAAGATGAATGCAGAATTCTACAAGATTACAGATCAGCTTGAAAAAACAGATCCAGGAGATACCGGCAGAATTAAAGCTATTATTGCTGAGGCAGAGAAGTATCTTTATACTGTACAGCAGAAAAAATATATAGACAATTACAAAACGCAGAATCTGAAAAATGAATGATGATATAAAATATTATATTGAACCTGTTGAAATAGAAATTTATCTAAAAAAAGCCGGAATAGTCCGGACAATTATCAAAGATTTAAAAATAGAACTCATCGATGTTCTCCCTAACAGTGAAAAGAGCAGTGAAATATTTGCTCTGTTTAAGTCCATGGATGAGCCGATTGATCTGATGGAGGTTCAGAACTACTTCCCTCAATATATAAGAAACATATACGACTCCTACTATAAGAACATGGAACTTTACGAAAAACTAAGCATGCACTTTAAAGCAGGCCTGTCCGGAATGAACGATTCATGGAGAAACGCCCTGTATTTCACTGAGCTTCTCCACAAGTATGAACCCACTGTTGCCACAACAGAGATACTCGGCAATTTCAGCACATACAACCTTAACTATCTTATCAGAAAACTGAACTCGCTGAATGAAAAATTTCTGCTTGAGGATTCTACTGTCTATTATCTTATAAAAAGAAGAAATGAGGCTTACAGCGACAGGCCTCCAGACAGGGAGTTTGAAAAGCTTGTTGAATTATGGGAGTACAATGTTAAAGGGAAAAATTAATTAAACTTATCCTGATGCACAGTTTAATAAAAAAACCAGTAGACTATATCCAGAAATATCATAATTATAAAAAAGATTGTAAAAGCTTTAAAAACTTTGATAAAAACCTTTTTCATGTTGTTTACTCTCTCACTGCTGCCCTTGTTATATCAAAAACCAGATTCTGTTCCCCTCTTTTAATATAGAGAGTTACCCTGCTCCCGGCCTCTCCTGTGAGATGATTTTTATATATATCATCAAATCTCATACCTTTTGTCACTGGCAACCCATTAATCTGCATTATAATATCACCGGGTCTTATACCTGCTTTATATGCAGGCCCCTCTTCAAAAACGCCTGTGACTATATAGGGAGTTTTATCACTGACTTTCCCGCTTCCAATCGGAACCTCAATCCCCAGTATCCCCTTGCTGTCATCTGACGCGCAGGAGATAAAAATCATGAGTAATACTATCGCAGCAAAAAAATTCTTCTTATTCATGGAGCCTCTCAATTACTGAGGGTTTTTCACAGATGTATCTTTTATTTCCACGTCAGTTTTCTTCTCGGTTTCAATTTTATTAATATCATCAGCAGCAGGCTGTTTCTTTTCACTTTCAGGTTTATCCTCTTTTTTTACATCATCCACAACCCTTACATCACCCACCATGCTGCCCAGGACAGATTTGCTGTTCAATATAACATAGTTATCATTATGATGCTGTATCAGCTTTGCATAATCCTGTTTTGATGCTACGGGCTCCCCTTCACCGGCATGAGCACCCTTATCAGCGAGAGTTTTTAATGTTGCTGTTATCAGTTTAAAATTATAATTATCAACATACGACCGGATTATCGGTTCAGCTTTATCAAACTCGCCATTGAGCAGGTAACGGGCAACTCTCTGCTCTTTTCTGAACCTCACGCTTCGTGAAACTTTACCTTCAAAAGGCATCTCCTTTGCTAAAGCGTCCCCCTCTTTTTGAGCAGAAGCTCCGGCTTCAGAATACTCCTTCTCAAGTTCCTCCACGGTTTTATTCATCTCTTTTATATAATCCTGCTCATTCTTATCAACAAATCTCCTGAAGAAAAGTGAGCCGCTTTCAGTTTCAGTTTTAAACATCTGATTATATATCTTCAGTTTCCCTGCGGGGGTCTGACTTGTATAAATCGCAATAAATCCGTATCTTTTTGCACGCCTGGCCATATTTATTGCATCAACGTATTTAAAAATTTTATAAGAGTACAATCTCGGATGAGATGCTTCGCCAACGGTATAATGAGTTCTTGCAAGTGTTCTATCGCGGTATCCCAAAGTCAGGTACTGCCGCGCAATGGGATCTTTAGACCTGATAATTTCAGGAGCTATATTATCCAGAATATTTTTGGAATCCTCAAGATAAAAATCAACCAGAAGTTTTTCATAAAGTGTCACCATATCTTTCTGTGAATCATAAACGTTGTTAAAAGCTCTCTTATATTCACCCTGCAGGAAAGCTACTTCAGCATTAAAATGCTTCTGATATATGGTAAACAGTTCATTTTTGCTTTCAGGTGAAAAATTAGTTACACCTAAATCAATAAAATCAATAAAATCCCTGTTCTCTTTGAGAATTCTCTCGACATAAGTCTGATCTATCGCGGAATAAGATGCAGTGAATCCAGCCAGGATGATTAGAATAATTGCAATAATACCGGTTTTTATCTTCATTCCCTATAATCCCCTATTATAAAATCTGGAAATTTGTCTCCCTGTATCTATTTTATCGTCTTTACCTGGATTAAAAATAGAATAATTTTATTGTAAATCAATTTTTAAAAACCAGCCCTGCAGCAGGAATCAGACAGAAAACAGCCGATGCAGAATTATTTATATAAAAACCCGATAGTGCGAATTATTGAGTATGTTTCTTTTTTATATTGACATTATGTTCCAATGGCATAATTATTACTATATAATAATATTTTTTCCGAAAATAATATAGTAACTTGAAGTATTGTTTTATGCAGCACAGAATTGTTTAAGACTTTATATACTAATACCCGGTGTGAAATATGGATTCTGGACTTACCCAGCAGGCTAGCGAGAATATTCTCATAGTAAAAGGTAGATTCAAGTCAACCTCCATGAATCTCTATGGCCTTTTCCTTCTCATCTTCAGTACAATCAAAAAACTTGATACCTATCATGTAATTGTTTCATCCTATTCTGACATGTACGACTTTGAGCCACATACTTCGTGGGAAAGATATGAAGAGATTATTGTAGACAGAAAATGGAAAGGTAATTTCAACAACAGTATGACAGCTTCGATTATGGATGCCTTTACCAAACTTTCAGAGGACTCCAGGTCAACCAAAATACTATATGATCATGTCTATAACTATGATTATGACCAGATGGACCTTATAATTTTTGACCTTATAAACAGGATTATCCACGATAAAAATCTCACAATGGAGACCATTATACAGGAGGTTTCAGCCCAGGAGTTCCGCAAAATAAAAGAGGACCGGTCTAAACCTCCTGAAGAGGAGAAAGAAAAGGAACGGCCTGATGACGGAAAACAATCCACAATCCTGCAGGTTAAACCTATTGTTGCTCCCATAAATGGTAAACCTATCTACAGTCTGCGTATCGGGGATAAAATTCTCATAAAAATTATACCTGCGTCAAGCAGAGAAAATTATTACATTGATCTCTATAATCTGAAAGAGGAAAAAACAATAAGATCTGTTCCGGCAACAGTCGTAGATATTAAAGCGGGATTAGGGAAGAACAATCCTGTTGAAATCCTGACCGAGATAATGCCGGGAGTTTACGGTCAGTTCAGTGAAGAGGAGAAACAGGTTAAGCTTAAACTGTTTGATCCCATGACTGATGATACGATAAACGGCAGAAAAAAAGGATCAGCAGGGCCATACAGTTCCAATGAAGAAGAATCTGCGGCATCCATGAAGAGTATAATGATCATGGCCGTTCTCTTTGTGGTAATCCTCACACTTTTTATTCTTCTAATTCTACTCAGCTGGTAATCGCATAGATAAAGTAGTCAGGTGAAAATGGACACAGATAAAGAATATATTTTAAAATTCGCACACGAAAACAAAATTAAATTTATACGCCTCTGGTTTACAGATATTCTCGGCTTTTTAAAAAGCTTTGCAATTACAATTGATGAACTGGATGATGCGATCAACGAGGGAGTCCGTTTTGACGGTTCAACCCTGCTGGGATATATAAGATCTGATGAAGAGGAGATGATTGCTGTACCAGATGTCTCCACATTCCAGGTTCTCCCATGGCGTCCGAAAGAGGATTCCGTCGCAAGAATGTTCTGTGATATATACAGGCGGGATATGAAGCCCTTCGAAGGGGACTCCCGGTTTATACTTAAGAAAAACATTCAGAAAGCTGCAGCAAGAGGACTGACTTATTATACAGGACCTGAAATAGAATTTTTCTTTTTTAAAAATTCCGAAAAACCTGAAATTCTTGATCAAGGGGGCTATTTTGATCTTACCCCTCTTGATACCGCATCAGATTACAGAAGGCAGACAGTCCTTACACTTGAAAAAATGGGAATAGATGTTATATCATCACACCATGAAGGGTCACACAGCCAGCATGAAATAGATCTGAGGCATGAGGATGCGCTAACAACCGCTGACAACATCATGACATTCAAATTGATCGCCAAAGAAATCGGACAGCTGAATAATATCTATGCTTCATTTATGCCGAAACCTCTTATGGGCCAGAATGGCTCAGGGCTGCATATCCATCAATCTCTCTTCAGGGAAGATGAAAACATTTTCTTTGATGCAGGCAGCGAATACTCCCTTTCTTATGATGGCAGATATTTTATAGCCGGGCTGCTAAAACATGCCGATGAATTTACCGTTATAACAAACCAGTGGATCAACTCCTACAAAAGGCTGATAGCCGGATATGAATCTCCGACTCACGCCACATGGAGCCCCAAAAGTCAATCCGCTCTTGTACGTATTCCGCAGAGCAGGCTGGATAAACCCTCATCAATGAGAGTAGAGCTGAGATCACCAGATCCTGCCTGCAATCCTTATCTTGCATTTTCTGTAATGTTAGCAGCCGGGCTCAAAGGAATTGAAAACAAATATGAACTCCCGGATCCTTATTTCTCTTCGAATAATCTTGATGACCTTAAAAAATACAGGCCTCTACCCTCGCAACTCCATGAAGCCTTAACCTATTTTGCAGAAAGTGACCTGATGAAAGAAGTACTGGGAGAATTTGTACATTCAAAAATAATAGAGAACAAAATGTATGAGATGGAACAATTCAACAGATATATAACTGATTACGAGATAAACTCATACTTCCCTAAACTTTAAAATGAAGAAAATTTCATCAGCATTGATCGGATGCGGACGAATCGGATTTATCCTCGAAGAGGATAAACTTAGAAAAAAACCATGCACTCATTTTGGAGGAGCTTCTTCTGCCGGGATAAAAATTACATCCGCCTGTGATATTGACAAAGAAAGACTGGCGATGTTCAGAGACAAATCCGGGATTCCCGGAACCTCATGTTATACAGATTACAAAGAACTTCTGCAAAAAGAACACCCGCATCTTGTTATAATAACAACCTGGACAGAAAGCCACGCGCCCATTGCAATTGCTTCAATTAAATCCGGAGCAAAAGTAGTTGTCCTGGAAAAACCTGTTGCCGGTTCCTTAAAACTCGCCCGGCAGATATCTGACACAGCCGCTGAATACGGATGTTCTGTTATCGTTAATCACGAAAGACGTTTTGACAGCAGGTATATAAAAGTGAGAGATATGCTTCAAAAAAATGAAATCGGCCGGGTGCTGACAGTTAATGCGCGGATACTGACAGGAGGTTACAGGGGAAAATCCCTTCCCGGTGAAGGCGGAGGCCCACTTCTGCATGACGGCACACATCTGGTTGATATACTAAGATTTTTTTTCGGCGATTTCAAAACTGTACGCGGTGAATTCTCAAGATTTACCGGGGATTCCGGATATGAGGATTATGCTGCTGCATGGTTAAAAACTGATTCCGGTATTAATATTTTCCTGGAAGCCGGAGGAGGAAGAAAATATTTTCTCTTTGAAGTGGAGATATGGGGAACCGATGGGAAGATTATTATCGGGAACGGTTATAACAGGATTTATAAAAACGTATCATCACGGTATTATACAGGATTCCGGGATCTTAATGAAGCGGAATTCCCCGGATTCAGGGAAAATAACTGTTTCACCGGTCTTTATAAAGATGTCAAAAAAGCATTGCAGGGGAAAAATTTCAGCAACAACTCAACTATAGATGACGGTTACAGGGCACTTGAGCTTGTCCACGCAGTATACCTGTCAGCATATAAATCCGGGGAAGAAATTAACCTTCCAATTAATAAAAACTCCGTCAATCTTCAAAAAATATTCAATCTTAATCAGATATAGCCATTCTCAGCTAATTTTTTCAGAAGAGACTCATCATTTGCCGCATTATCATTTTCCTGTTCAATCCGGCCGAAGCGGATTATTCTTTCAACATATCTTGCAAGAATATCAGTCTCGAGATTTACCCTGTCGCCGGTTTTCCATGAGCCTATATTTGTGTTTAAAAGGGTCTCCGGTATCAGATAAAGCCTGAATCCCTCTTTATCAGTTGAAACAACTGTTAGAGAAATACCATCAACAGCGATCGATCCCTTTTCAACTATAAATTTCGTATCTTTTTCAGGAACCGCTATATCAATCTCAACACCCTGAGAATCTTTGCTTATCTTTTTAACATTACCGGTAAAATCAACATGACCCTGAACTATATGGCCCCCGAGCCTGGAACTTAAAGTCAAAGCTCTTTCAAGATTAACAACTCTCCCGGGCTTAAATTCCCCAAGTGTTGTTATCGAAAGAGTAACCCTTGATACAAAAACAGAAAAAGTATCTGCAGTCATATCAGTCACAGTCTGGCATGCGCCATTAATTGAAATTGAATCACCTCTTTTAGTGCCGGCAAGAACTTTCGATCCCCTAACTTCAAGAATCTTCCCCTCCCCGGCTTCTTTTAAACTGATGACAGTTCCTGTCTCTTCAATCAGACCTGTAAACACGCTCCCCTCACATCATTTCAAAATTATACTGCTCTCTGTATCCGCAATAAAGAAGATCATTGCCGATCATAGCTGTTGATATATCATAAAGTAAAAGTGAATCCGACATTTTTTCAAGCCCTGCTCCCCTTATCGGAGAAATTCCGTCACCCGCAACTTTAGGGGCAATCATATACATAAACTGGTCAATTGCGCCGGAATTAAAAAAAGTCCCATTAACGCCGCCCCCCCCCTCAAGCATTGCGTTCATAACGCCCTTCTCCTTTAATATCCTGAAAATAAAATCAGTCTCTTCATCCGGGTCACTGTCGGTACATATAAAAAGATTCAGTTTATCAGCCAGTTCTTTTATTGACGGATTTCTGTTTATTGCCCAGTTATATGATTGTTCTCCTGCGATAATAACATAATTATCATTTCGGAAAAAATTACAGTTTGCCGGAATAGAATCAGGCATACCTATAAGAATTCTCAAAGGTTCGACCGAAGGATCTGGTTCAGCTTTAATCAGCTGTTCAATCAGAAAATTATCTCTCCCATTTAGTTTAATTTTACCATCAGAAAAAGCACCTCTGGCGTTTTCATCAAAATCTTCAGGCCGGATATTCAGAGACGGGTTATCATTGATAAAAGTATTCTTACCTACAATAACAGCATCAACTTTTGAACGGAGCTTATGCACAAACAGCCTGGCAGGTTCAGATGATATCCATTTTGAATCACCTGCTGATGTTGCAATTTTTCCGTCAAGAGTTACAGCACATTTATTAATTATAAAGCTCCTGCCGCGGAGAATGTACTTTTTAAAACCTCGCAGAAGATCAGAAGCAGCCGGTGAAAAACTATGCATCATTTCAACCTCAACACCTGCTTCAGTAAGCATCCTGATACCTTTTCCTGCGACTAAAGGATTAGGGTCAAGAATAGGAACATATACCTTTTTTATTCCGCTTTTTATTATTGCGTCAGCACATGGAGGAGTTTTCCCGTAATGACTGCAGGGTTCCAGTGACACAAATATTTCCGCACCTTTAATATCAGCACCGGATTTCATTGCTTGTTTAAGCGCAACAATTTCAGCATGGTCTGAACCGTAAACTCCGGTTCCCCCTTTGCCTATTATATTTCCGTTTTTGACAATAACTGCCCCAACGGACGGATTAGGTGAAGTTTTACCCATCTTTGAGAATGCAATCTCGCAGGCCATTTGCATGAATTTTTCTTTATCTGACATTTGATTCAATTCCGAATTTTATATAAAGGTCATCTCTATCTTTGTCCAGCATGAAATCTCTGTCAAGCCGTACAACAAGCTTTTCAGAAAGTCCCCTGTTATACTTAACTGTCTGCATATACCCGCCGGCAATACTTCCTGCATACATAAAAAAAGTCGCTGCACCCGATACCGCTGCAAGAGGCTCAATATTATTCACATGGGCACCCCATGTAACAGCTGAACCTGCTGTTATGGCAATTAAAGCCACAATCCCTGTACCGGGCTCTCCGGCATATACATACCCCATGCCAGGTATTATACCGGAAACTGCTCCCAACAAAGGAGATTTCCTTTCCTCCGAAAGATGAATAGCGTATTCGTAAGAATCACGATATTTAGTATCTTTAACAACTCCCGGAGGGAAACCATCGTTAAAACCGCTTAATATTGAATAATAAACCTTTCTTTTTTTATAATAAAGCTCATAGAAATTATCATTACACTGGTTAAGCGATAATGCAGTTAACAGAACGTTATTATAAATTCCTGAATTTATTAAACTATCTGCTTTGAAAACATTTATCACACATAATAAATTTTTATCTTCAGATATTATTTCCTTATTATAAACATCACTATAACGTCCGCTTTTATAAAGTATGTATGAATCAGTAACAGCATAACATAACGGAGATATATAACCGGGATAATAACCGGTTAGGCGGCCGAGTTCCGAATGAGCCCGATAGTATTCTCCATTTTTTATAAGATGCTTTATAAAAGACGAAATATTTTCAGGTGAGTATTCATCAGTATATTCAATTTCATTTTTTACAGAAGAATAGACAGGATTAAAAGTTATAAAAACTGAAGTTAAAAGAAGTATAAAAAAAAATATCTTTTTCAACGAAGAGGTTCCCCTTAAATCCGGGTTATGCATAAAATGCAAAACCCGGCATGAAGGTTATTATTTTGTTCTCCACTTCTCCCACCACATAACTACCGGTGATGCTATAAAAATTGAAGAATATGTACCGATAACAAGCCCGAAAAGAAGAACTGTGGCAAAATTATGAAGAACCTCCCCCCCGAGGAAGAAAAGTGATAAAACAGCAAACATTGTAGTAAATGCTGTGATCATAGTTCTTGTAAGTGTCTGTGTAACGGCTTTATTTATAACTTCACTGAAAATCTGTTTCCCCTTCAACTCATTGGTTTCCCGGATCCTGTCGAATACAACGATTGTATCATTTACCGAATAGCCGTAGAGTGTCAGCAGTGCTGCAATTACAGGTATATCAATTTCTATTCCCGCTGCACCGCAGAAGGCGACAGATAAAATTACATCATGGATAAGAGCGGCCATTGCTCCAACTGAATATTTGAACTCAAACCTGAAAGCAAGATAAAGCGTCATCATTACAACTGCCATAATAGCAAGCTTAACCGCTGACTTCCGCAGGTAATCACCAATTGCGGGGCCAACGCTCTCTTCACTTTCAATTGAAATATTTGAAAACTTCTCTACAAGCTTTGATTTCAGCATATCAAATTTTACTGAAGTTGTGCTGCCCGCAACAGATTCGGAGGCACTGGCAAGCTTTGTTGAGATCATATACTCATTCTTGTCACTTTCGCCGATCTGCTGTACAACAGGATTAAACTCCGCAAGAGCCTGACGTATTACCCCTTCATTTACGGATTTATCCTCAAATTTAACAATTACCTTGTATCCCCCGACAAAATCGATACCGTAGTTAAGCCCCCCTTTAAAAGCAGCTATAACTCCGAAAGTTACCATCAGGGCTACTGACAGACAAAGTGCGATAAATCTATATTTAAGAAAATCTATAGTCTTTTCCAAAATAAACTCCTTATATATGCAGCTTTTTAATCTTTTTATTAAGGGAAATAATTTCATAGGTGAATCTGGTTACATATAGAGCGACAAACATACTTGCCAGTATACCTATAAACAATGTAACTGCAAAACCCTTAATCGGTCCTGTACCGAACTGGAACAGAATAAAAGCAGCAAGAAGAGTTGTAAGGTTTGAATCAAATATTGTCCAGAATGCACGATCAAAACCAGCAACAATTGCCATCCTTACAGACTTCCCTTTTTTAATTTCCTCTTTTATCCGTTCGTAAATAATAACGTTTGCATCAACTGCCATACCCATGGTAAGGAGAAAACCTGCAATACCGGGCAGAGTCAGTGTAAATCCGAGAAGAGAAAGCGTCGCAAGCATAAAAATCATATTAAGAATCAGACCGATGTCTGCTATTAATCCAGCGACTTTGTAGTATGCGATCATAAAAATCATAATTATCACAATACCTAAGGCAAAAGCTTTAATACCTGCCTCAATTGAATCCTGCCCAAGAGTAGGACCTACTGTTCTTTCTTCAATAATTTTAAGATCAACCGGGAGCGCGCCCTCTTTAATAATTCTGGCGAGGGTCAAGGCTTCTTCGTAAGTAAAACCTCCGCTAATATTACCGCTCCCTGAACCTATGGTTTCTTTTATGTTCGGAGCATTCCTGACTTTATTATCAAGTATTATTGCCAGTTTTCTTCCATGATTCTTTTCCGAAGTAGCTTCGGCAAATTTTACAGCACCATCAGCAGTTGTTTTAAAAACAACAACAACCTGGCCATATTCATCCCTGTCAACAGTTGCTTCCTGAATATCTGTCCCAAGGAGTGAAACCTGCTTTTCAAGAACGATAGGGTAATCCGGTATTATTGCGCCGGTATCTTTATCCCTTTTGTAAAAGAAAAGAGTTTCCAGGTTTTCAGGCAGAGAAATACCTTTTGATATTTCATCAATAACAAGCTTCAGTTCATCATAGTTTTCAGGGAGATTTTTTTCTTTATAATTCTGTCCCATCCATGATGCTGCCATTGCAGTATATTTATCATCAACAAGCCTGTACTCCAGACTACCTGTTGTTCCAATAGCTTTTTTAACACCCGAAGGATCTTTAACTCCCGGGAGCTGTATCTCTATAGCCTCATTACCTCTCGGCCTGATGGATGGTTCAGATACACCGAACTTATCTATCCTGTTTCTCAGAAGCTCAAGTGCCTGCTGAGCAATTTCATTTTTATCTTTTTCGGTAAGTTCCCGTCCGATTTTTTTCTGTATCCCTTCAAAATTCGCCTGAAGAACAAGATGCATACCGCCCTGAAGGTCAAGACCGAGATTTATTTTCTTGGCAAGAAATGTTGTTTCAACCCAGTGTTTCAGAAGTTTTGCGTCAGCAACACCTTTGTATATCCTGACTTCATTCATTATAGCATCAGTAATATTCCTTCCTGAAACAATAAGAGACTGTTCACTTAAAGAAAGTTCATATCCGCCTGTTGAAAATCTCTTTTTTACAAATTCAATGTCTTCAGCAGTTGAAGTGGCGGAAAATTTTATCTCCATTTTCTTCGTACCGACGGTAGGAAGTATGAGAAGAGATGAAAACACAATTAAAAATACAATAAAGAAAAGCTTATATATCATTCCTCTGGACATTTAGATCCCCTGAATTTCTTATTTCCGGTAACTCTTCATCACCCTTGTGCCTGAGCCTCTTCTTCCGCCCCCCCTGGACCTGAGCCTGTAAAGAATAAAAATCCCTAACAAAAGAAGAAGAATCCCGCCTTTGGCAACAATATCCGCAGTTTTTTTGCTTAACCCGAAAAATCCCTCACCTGGCAGACTGTCCGGATTATTCTGATCATCAGATTCATTATTTACATTCTGAGCATTCTGCTCTGCCATGGACGGCGTTCTGTCGGCCAGTTTAATATCAGGGATCCGCTTATACTTAAAGTTCCCTTCACTGATAGATAACAGATAATCTTCTCCGGGAGTACCTTCGTCAGCCGGAGGCGCATCATCCTTTTTATTCTGAGATGCCGCCTCTTTCTTTTTAGCAGTTCCGGCTGAACTCCCGCTTTTCACCTTATCTTCTGCTACCCGTTTATTCCCGGAAGCAGACTCATTTTTACTTTCAACAGTTTCTTTTTCAGAAACAGTGTAATCATTCACGCCGGTGGCATCCTGTTCATTGATTTCGACAGAACTCTTATTATCCTCTGCTGCATCCTGAGAAAAAACAGGTAATACAGCAAAAGATACTATAAAAACTATAGTCAGTGTTTTAATAAACTTCATGGCAGTTTTCACCTGTTCTGTGGCAATCAGGAAACTTTTGCCTGAATTGAACTTTTAATAAAATCAATATTTGTATTTGATGCAACTTTCAGTGTTACAATGTCATCCTTAACCGCAACGATAACACCATGCATCCCTCCGGCAGTCACAACCTTATCCCCTTTCTGGAGATTATTAATCATAGCCTGACGCTGCTTCTCCTTTTTCTGCTGCGGCCTGATCAGTAAAAAGTAGAAAATCAGTATCATTAAAAGTATTGGTACAAGACTAAGCCATCCGCCGGATCCGGCAGCGCCCTGTCCCTGTGCATAAGCTGCTCCAAACATAGTACGTGTCCTTTATTAAATTTCTATTAAGCCAATATCAATTGAGAATAAATCCTGAACTTATGTCAACTTATTAATTGAGAGTCAGATCCCAAAACTGACAAATCAGTCTTTAAGTATAATTACCGGGGTTCCTAATGAGACAAACTTCTCAAGCTCCACAATATCCCTGTTAAACATTCTGATACAACCGCTTGAGCATTGCCGGCCAATAGATTCTTCATCGTTATTACCATGAATAGCAATACCATAACCTATACCGGCATTTTTCCCGTTTTTTTCAGGTATAACTCCCTTCGAAAGAGAATCATTGTATCTCCTGAAATCCTCTTCATTGGGATAATTAATTCCGTAATATCGCGGCCCGTATGCATTGTCTCCCAGGTCTTCCTGAGGTTTGCCGTATTTATGATACCCATTGTTTTTTTTGAAATAATACTCATTCATTTTACTGAGTTTCCTGTATGATTCAGAACTTCTGTCGGAATCCATACTAAGAATTTCATTTATATGATAGAAACCTTCCGGCGTTCTATTATCGCCCTCATATAGTTTAGGGCCGGAATCACTGCTGCTGCCATAACCGATTCTGTAAGATTCAATTTTACCCTTTCCACGCTCATAAACGGATAGAGTGAATTTCTCTTTTATAATCACAATTACATAATTTCCATTATAACTCATGAAAGCTTTTTCAGATGCTTTCTCTCCATTTTGACCGCATGACAGAAAAATCACGAGAAAGAGAATTAAAAAACATTTCCTCATCAGCATCTCCCGTTTTTTATTTAGCTTCCGGAGATGAAATATCAGATAGCTTTTTATACTCCCTGATCACATCATCAGTAACATCATATGAGGATCTGGAGTATAATACCGCTTCCCCGGTATTCAGGATAAAATCAGCATTATGCCGTCGGGCAACATTTGAAATGGCAGTTTTAATTTGCTCATAAAGCCTTTTTTTAATCACATCATCCTGACTCCCCACCCTGCCTTCGGGCGAGGCTACTCCTTTATGTTTGACAGCAAAAGCGTAAACTCTCGGAAGATCCACGTACCTGATAACATACTCATCAGTATTGCCTGTTCTGAATGACGAACATGAGCAGAGAAACAGCAGCAGAGATATCAACGAGAGCCTTTTCATCAATACCTTATATCCCCTATAGAAAACTGAAAATTATAGCCGCTGATTGTCTTAAAGCCATCATCATAAATCATTTTTTTACCGAACC
Source organism: Spirochaetota bacterium (assembly GCA_036821145.1). GTDB lineage: Bacteria > Spirochaetota > UBA4802 > UBA4802 > UBA5550 > UBA5550. The sequence continues at coordinate 2,271 of DAISJZ010000057.1, read as the reverse complement.
AGAACCTTAAAGGCATCATCGGAACCTGTATCTTTATACCAAAACCATATGAATATATAAAATAGGGGAGGAGGTCACCATCATCAATCTGATCAATTCTCCTAAGCTTGCCACTGGCAAGATCCTCTGCAACATACTCCCGGTAATTATCATTAATCAGCAGTTTCTCCCAGTAGCTGTCAGTCCACAATGATCCTGCATCAAAAAAAGCCGTTACCCATAACATTTGCGGATGTATCGGAATTCTGTATTCAGCACCATAGAGTATCCTGTGATAGAGACCCACGTATCTCCAGGAATCGGGAAGATAAGGATCCTGATATTCCCAGCCGCGAACAGTTTCAGGACCGCCTATATCGAGCCTGTCATCTGACTCAAGCCATTCATTGTCATCATTAGACTGGTTCTTTTCAACCCATGATTTCATCATCGGCGGGAGAAGAAAATCCGCACTACCCCTGAGTTCAATTACCGTAGGGTGGGATTTCAGGAACGGTATATGGAACGGAGAATAATAAACATACATTTCAGGTGAAACCTGCATGTAGTGATCCTGGCCCCGTAACAACCCCCCGCCGACAATAGCGTGGGACAAACCTATACGCCATCCGCGCGTCGGGTTCATGTAATTATCTTTTGAATCCCTGTATAAATAAAACTTCAGACTCCGTTTCTGCTGCTGGCCTTCATCCACGGCAAGCATAACCTCATCCGGGCTATTCCCCGACGGATCGAGATAAGACTTGAATGTGTGGGTCCAGGTTGAACCAAGGACCCAGTAATACCAGAACCTGTAGCTTAAACCTAATGAGTATCCTATCCCCTGCTTCCTGTATTTTGACTCTTCGTCAGATTCAGGAAAAATCGAATTATCTTCATACTGATAAATATAATAAAAAACAGAACTGTTAAATGCTACGGGGTAATCAAAAAGCCATCTCTCCTGGAAACTGAGAGTTACTGATGACTTCTGGGGGCCATACTCGAACTTGACACCAACAGTCTGCCCGTTACCCATAAAGTTATTCTCTTTAACATCTGCGAAAATTGAAAAACCCGATGTGGAACCGTAACCGCCGCCAAGTGATATTGTACCCGTAGGCTGCTCTTCAACATCAACAATGAGGTTCATATAACCGTCTTTTGTTCCCGGACGGACATCAAAGTCCACCTGTTTAAAGTACCCGAGGTTATAAACCTTTTCCCTGGATACCTGCATCTTTTCTGAATCGAAAAGCTCCCCTTCCTTTATTACCAGCTCACGGCGTATTACTTTATCTTTTGTCTTTTTATTACCCTTTATTATTACCTGTTCAATGTAAGCCTTCTTACCTTCACTTATCATGAAATCGACTTTCACGAACTTTCTTTTCTCTTTTTTACCTTTTACTTCAACTTCCCTTTCTGTTACAGTCCGTTGAGGTATAACCCTTGCAAAGATATACCCTTTTGAAGCATAGAGAAAACTTATCGATTGCCGGTCATTCTGAAACTTTGTATTATCAAAAAGCTCCCCCCTCTCTTTAAGCTGAAAAGATTTTTTGAGGTTATCAATCTCTTTCTGAGAAAGTACATTGCTCTTTCCCTCTTCAAAATTTACAGTGTATTCGCCGTCAAAATAATATCGCTCACCCTCACTGAGCTTCAGAATAATATAAATCCCGCGTTCATCCATTTTAACCGGATCAACCCATTCATATTCAACTTTCTCATCAACAATCTGGGCGTCTATATAACCTTCCTGCTGATAATACCCTATCAGTTTTCGTTTATCCTCTTCATAAACCTCCCTCTTGAAGGCACCATCGCTGAACAGAGAATCCTCCTTTGTCTCAAGGAGAGCAAAAAGCTCTTTTGTATATATTTTCGTTGCCCCAAGGATTGCAAATTTTCTGACCTTGATCTCCTCGCCTTCATCAATTATTATATTTACAATGACGCTGTTACTATCTTCACCATCTTTGACATTGTACGTTATATAGGCGTTAAAATAACCTTCTTTATTATACTTCTCCTTAATCTGCTTAATACTCGTTTCTACAAGATCCTTTCTATATACTTCACCCTCTTTTATACTCATCGCTTCAAGCAGATCTGTTTCAATTAGTTCATCGTATCCTTTAAAAATCAGCTTTTCTACAACAGGGCGCTCTTCAAGGATTACTCTTACCTTAACACCATCACCGTCTTCATCAATCTCTACTTTGACATTGTCGAAAAAACCAAGTGCAAATATCTGTTTGATATCTTCACGGACCTCAGCTGATTTAA
>DAISJZ010000056.1:0-21009 GCA_036821145.1 Spirochaetota bacterium | reverse complement strand
GCCCCCGCCGGATTTTGAGTCCGGTGCGTCTACCAGTTTCACCACTTCGGCTTTATGATGTATTAATTGTTTTCCGTAGGTAAGTTTACGAAGCTATCATTCGGGTTGCGGAAGTTCATCAACCTCTATGTATTTTCCTTTTGCCCTGGCAACAATTTTACCCATTTCATTTTCAATCTCGGCCCTGTTTTCGATGACCCTTTTGCTCTTCTTCACAAACCAGCCCCTGATATAAAGATTTTCACTTATAAAGGCAGGTTGCAGATACCGGATTGTTAATTCACTGGTTATTGCCATTATTTCCAGATACTTGTTAACGGTAATCATTGTTTCATCAAGCAGGGTGGCAACTATTCCGGAATGTATGATGTTTGGAACACCTTCCAGAAGTTCGTGTGCAGCGAATTCGCCATATGCGGTCTTTGTGTCATCATCGAACTGGAGTTTCAGTTTTAAGCCGACTTCATTCTCCTGCCCGCAGCCGAAACATATATTATCTTCATACTCTAACATGGGCACTTATTTTGAATAAGTGCTGCCATTTGTCAAGAACTTTTTGGTTTTGGGGTATCAAGCTTCTTCAATACCATGTCAATTTCATCCTGGTCAAGCCATTCATCTATGCCGATATCGTCAGAATCTGTCATCATCATGTACATTTCCAGGGCCATAATCAGATCCTCTTTTGAAAGAACACCCATTGTTACAAGGATTTCACCAAGGAGCCGATCTTTATTGTCTTTTTGAAGTTCAAGAGCCTCTTTCAGCTGAGCTTCATTAATTATCCCGTTTTCAATGAAGAATTTTCCGATTTTGTATTCTTCTTCTTTTGAATTATTCATGATGTTCACTCCATGCTATAAATTGAATGTATAAAAGACTGATGTCAAGGCCAAAATTTATTTCATATTCAGGGTAAAAACCGTGAAAATAAACGTCGTTTTTAAATAATGAAAAGCAATATTTGACGATTCATTTCATTTAATGTCGGTAATTTCACCCGATAGATGTATTGAAATGTTAAGAATTTTATCTTATTGTGCGATATGAAAAGAAGGGGAATAATATAAATCAAATATATAAAACTCAAGGATGGTGTTAATTTGAGAGTATTATTGATCGCGTTATCTTTTTTTATTATAGTCATCATTTCAACAGTTCATATCCCCGGGAAAACTACTTCAAAAAAATACGGTTATACCGGGGTTAAGGTGTGCGGTGAGTGTCATGGGGAGGATGCCATTGGTAACCAGAATAAAATCTGGGCCGGGTCACCACATGCCAGGGCATATCTCACCCTGAAAGGGAGTAAAGCTGCAAAAATTGCCGAATCGGCAGGTGTCAAAGACCCGGCAGAGGATCAGGCGTGTCTTAAATGCCATACAACCGGGGGTGGAAAATATCCGTCAGTTTCTAAAGAGGGTGTGGGGTGTGAAGCCTGTCACGGGCCTGGAGAAAAGTATCATACAGCAAGCGGACACATTGATTATTCAAGCAGGGAGAATGGTTACAGAAAAGCGGTTAAACTCGGAATGTATCCGGTTCTTGGTATTACTGCTCTTAAATACAGAGAGAAATTATGTCTCTCATGCCATACTGAAAAAAGACCCTGTTATGATAAATACACAAGGGAACCTTATAAATATAAGATACCAATACAGACTGTTGATTCACTGATGAAGGGGGATGTTGATTTCAGCCACCCGCTCCGCAGGTAGTGCGCTCACCTGATGCCTGCGCAAGCCTGAGCCACCTGATTCCGTCGATCTTCACAAGTGATGTTGTAATTGCATCAGCGCTTTTTATCATTGTATCTATGTGATTTGTGGAGAATATGCATTCGCCTGAAAAGGTTTCACCCTGCGTGCTGTAGTATAGCTGGGGAACCGGTGTTGTCGCATAGCTTCTGAATTTATCGAGGTTAAGAGAACTGTTGAATTCAGATGAAAGAGCCATTATCTCCTTTTTAAAGAGGAGATCCACAAGCATACAGAAGAGCTCCTGAGGTGAATATATTACTCTGGTCAGCCTGTTAAGACCATTGAGTACCTCATGCACAAAGAGACCCTGCTCAAGGCTTTTGTAAGCCACGACCGGGAATTTTTTTATTTCACTGTTTCCGTACGCTTTGCGTACTATACCGTTTAAATCTATCCCCTCTGTGCCGAGATTCATTATAATCATAAGTATTCTGCTGTCACTGAGGGCTGAAAAAAGAGAATCCCCGTCAGAAACAAATCCGGTGTTGTAGCCGAATCTCCTTATTATTCCGTTAAGCATGTTTGTGTGAGCTTCATTATTGTTTAGAATGAGGAATGTGCCGGTTTTCTGTGACGGTTTTGTCTGAAGAAAGTTTATGTATGAAATTATTCTTTCTATATTAAAATGTTCGAGGCAATCCGCGATACCGTTTTCAAGGAGCAGTCCTGAAATAAAAGGGGTAATTTTTTCACAGAGGCAGATGAGTTTTGTTTCATTATAAAGGATTTTTATCATTTCTGCGAGTTTTTTACGGTCGGTTTTTTCGTTGTCGGTAATTTCGAAGAGCGTATAGTTCGCGCTTTTTTTCTTTAAGCTCAAGCGTAACTGGGAAGTTTCAGTAAGGGGTGAAAATTCGGCTGTTTCATACCCCTCCTTCTGGAAACCGGGAATAAACTCTCTGTTGCGGAATGTTATAAGGTTTACAATCATTATTATGTCTCTTTGGTAAATTTTTAAAAATATATACAGATGACCGCAGGGAGTCAATTAAGAAATGCAGCAGTTCATGGAAAGTTATTAACAGATAAATTTTAAAAAAAGAGTATTATGCCGGCATTATTGCTTGAATTTTTAATTGTAAAGTTGTATATATAAACTGCTAATATATATTAAACAAATTTCGGAGGTCGTATGGCTGAAGGCGGTTTTGATTTTAAAAAATTTTTAGATGAGACAAAAGCCACACTTGTTGCACCGGCTGAGTACTTTGCTGTTATGCCTAAAGAGGGGGGATTCGGGGAGCCTCTTGTTAAGGCTGTTATTTATTCTCTCATTGCGGGTGTTTTTACGTTCGTATGGGGAGCTCTTAAGCTTACAGCTGCTGCAGGCGCATTCGGAGGGATGATTGGCGGCGGTGTAGGTATAATGGGACTTGTAGGATCCGTTATCGGTGGAATTATAGGCCTTTTTATAGGCGGCGCCATTGTTCTTGTTATAAGCGCGATTTGCGGAGGAAATACTAATTATGAAGCAAACGTAAGGGTTACTGCTTCTCTGATGGCGCTCTCACCTGTGAGTGCAATATTAAGTTTTCTGTCAGGTTTCAGTCTATGGTTAGGAGGACTTGTTTCTCTTGCGGTTGCTCTTTACGGATTATACCTGCTTTATATTGCAGTGACAAAAGCTCTTGGCGGGAAAGAGGGTACTGCAAAAGTTATATCCATAATTCTTGCTGTTATCCCGGTACTGATGATTCTCAGTACACTTCTCTGCGTGAAAGCTGCTTCAAATTTTTCAGATAAAATGATGAAGGATGTTCCTATAGAGAATCAGGAGCAGTTTAAAAAACTTGCTGATGATTTTAATAAAGCTCTTGAGGATGCCAAGAAGGCTCAGGAAGAAGGGGAGAAGGAGTAGGAGAAATAACTCTTTGTTCTGCAGGGCTGGCTCCATTCAGGCCAGCCCTTTAAACCCCGTTATGCCTGATCATTCCCCTCCTTATCATGTAGCATACCAGGTACTCCTCGATAGTTTTTGACGGGCCCTTAATTCTGCTTTTTTTTCTGAATTCAGCGTTTTCCTTTCTTCGTGAATAGAAATGATACATCTCTCTGGGGTCATCGTAATTGATCATAGCGTAGGATTTATCCCGCCCAAGCATCCCGCTGATATTATCGCGGTTGAATGAAATGATAGAGTTTTTTTCCATGTAGTCCTGTACCAGCAGCATCTCTTCATGCGAAAGCCCCATGAGATATTCCCTGAGAGATTCCAGTGTATCATCGGTGAAATCATCATCTTCGATAAACCTGTTCCACTCTGGGTTTGATCTGCTGCAGAATGTGGCTATTTCTGATATTCCGGCAAGTGTCCCGTAGGCAGGGATAAAATTCAGCCTGTTTTTCCAGAGATTATTCAATACCGGGGATATCTCCTCTATCCCTTTGTATATCCTGTTCTCCCATATCTTTGTGAGAAAGTAGCCCGCTTCTATGCGTGTTTCGTATTCTATGGAATCGTCAGAAACTATGGAGATAAAGACATCCTCAGTCATCATTGAGAATACATTATGCGTTATAATGTCCTGAATTTCATCAAGCATCATACATAAGCCTTCATTATCGCTGCAGAGATACGAAACAAGCAGAAAGAAGTTGATCTTGGCAATTGTAAAGCCTCTCCCCAGTACAGCTTTTGTGGGAGTATTAAGTACAAGGTTCAGGTTCGGGTGAGAGCAGAGGTTCTGAACCAGTGTATCTACTGTTCTCCGGTTCTGTCCGAGGTGCTGATCCTGCAGAATGGAGGGATACCTGGAAATTGACTCAGCGAGTATCAATAGGGAAAGGTGTGTTTCATCAACCCTGACGTAGTCATCAATGGCATCTGTATTACGCAGCATCTCTGTTATCTGCTCTATTATATATTTTTCAGGAGATGTAAAGGCCTGTATTGCGGTCATTTTTTATATCCGGACTTTTTTTTTATTTGCGCTCTATTAATCTTCATCAGATTATATATAAAATAAGATATATCTTTATCTGACATTTGCAATGAATTAATAAAGGGGTTCTGTTTTGTTCAAAAATAAAAGCGTATCTTTGTTTTTACTGGTTTTGCTGTTTGCCGTTTCCGGCTGTTCCAGCACAACTGCACGCGAGAGTGTTAATGATATAAAAGCAGTAAAAACTGATAATGAGGCAGTGAAAAGTTACCAGGTTCCTGATAAATATAGTGAACGCCCGATAACTGTTCTGAGATCTCCCTCGGATTTTAAACCTGCTCCCTCTGACAAAGTTGTAGCAGGTGATGAAAATATCAGAGTCATTCTTTATGCTAAGGAATTTGCACAGGGTAATGCCGGATATTTTGAAGCTGACCGTGAAGATGGAAAAAATTGTGAAATATTACGCGTCACATACGCAGGGGAGAATATCCCGTTCACATGTACAGAGTGGGGATGCAGGGGTTTTTTTGCGATACATCCCGAGGCAAAACCTGGGAAAACATTTTTCACACTGACATATTCTGACGGGAATAATGAAAAAAAAATTTCCGTTGCAGTGAAGATTAAAGATGTGAAGTATCCTGTTTCCAGATATCTTCTTGATCTGGGTAAATTTTCCGATAAAGAATATCTTTCCCGGCCTGAATTTAAAAAGCTGATTAAAGAGAGTGCGGCAGCCAGGAAAAAAGCATTCAGTATTGTGTCAGAGGATAGTATAACAAATGCGCTCTCTCATCCGAGAGATATGCATAAGGTTACAGGCGACTACTGGAAAAAGAGAATATATGCCGCATATAAAAAGAAAGGTAAGAAGAAAGTTAAGGTCAGAGGACATGTGAGCTACCACAGGGGGCTTGACCTTAAGGGTGATGTCGGGGCGCCTGTTTATTCCATGGCTGACGGGAAAATTGTAATAGCCATGAAGATGTTTTATGAAGGGAATATGGTTGCAGTGGATCACGGGAATCAGGTTTTTACCTATTACATGCATATGGACAGCATGTCTGTCAAGGTCGGTGACATTGTCAGGGCCGGTGATATTATAGGGAGTGTCGGGTCAACAGGCACATCCACAGGGCCTCATCTGCATGTAGCTCTGAGTATAAGGGGGGTGCATGTTCATCCGTTAAGTCTGCTCTCTCTGCCGGTAAGCAGGTAGCGGCTGTTAAATGATTTTTGTAACAATGAGGCATAAAATTTATCAGAATTAAAAAATCCTCTTTAATATTTTTAAATTAAAACATAACATACAACGGAGCTTTTATGGATTACGCTCAAATTGAACTTCTCACTCAGCAGGTCAGGAGTGAAAACGGATTTATTGATGATATTAAAAAAGAACTCTCTGCCGCAGTAATCGGGCAGGAGAAGCTCATTGAAAGGATAATTATCGCTTTTATTACAGGGGGGCATATACTCCTTGAGGGTCTGCCGGGCCTTGCAAAGACCCTTGCAGTACGTTCATTCGCGAAGGCTGTTGAAGCGGAGTTTAGAAGAATACAGTTTACGCCGGATCTCCTCCCAGCTGACCTCACGGGCACACAGGTATTTAATCCCCGGGAGATGGATTTCTTCACGAGGAAAGGGCCTATTTTTACAAACCTGCTGCTTGCTGACGAGATTAACCGTGCCCCGGCGAAAGTTCAATCAGCTCTTCTCCAGGCCATGGAGGAGAAGCAGGTGACCCTTGGAGAGACAACATTCTCTCTGCCGCAGCCGTTCATGGTGCTTGCCACAGAGAATCCAATTGAACAGGAGGGGACTTATCCGCTCCCCGAGGCGCAGCTTGACAGGTTTTTCATGAAGGTGCTTGTGGATTACCCGACTATTTCTGAGGAGCGGGAGATATTAACACGGTTCAGCGAGATCAGCTCCGATAAAATCAATTCTATTATCTCCCCTGATAAGATTAAAAGCAAAGCTGAACTTATTGAAAAGATTTATGTTAACGATAAGCTTCTTGAATACATTGTTGCAGTGGTAAATGAGACAAGAAGGCCTTCGCGTAAGGAGGTCAAAAAATATATAGATTTCGGTGCAAGTCCGCGTGCGTCCATTGCCCTGATGAAAGCGTCACGGTGTATCGCGTTTATGAGGGGGAGGGGCTTTGTTACTCCTGACGACATTAAGGAGATAGGAGCTGACGTGCTGAGGCACAGGGTGATTCTATCATACGAGGCTGAAGCTGAAGGGAAGAATGCCGATGACGTGGTTAAGCTTGTGTTTGATTCGGTGGAGGTCCCCTGATTGGATTCAAAAGAGGTTGCCCTACTACGTAAGATAAGGGTGGAAACCGGAAAGAAGATCAATACAATGTTTTCCGGTGAGTACAGGTCCGCCTTCAAGGGGTACGGGCTCTCATTTGACAGCGTGCGCGAATACATCCCCGGAGATGATGTGCGGAGCATTGACTGGAATGTGTCCGCCAGGATGAACCATCTTTACATCAAGGAGTACATCGAGGAGAGGGAACTTTCCATTGTACTGATTGTTGATGTTTCAGCATCTACGCTTTTCGGCAGCGGGAGATCGAAGAGGGATGTTGTTCTTGAGTTTGTCACGTTTATGCTTCACCTTGCGCAGATGAATAATGACAGGATCTCGGTGATCCTTTTTTCGGATAGAATAGAAAAGTATCTTAAGCCTCGAAAAGGGAGAAAGTTTGTACTCAAGGTGCTGGATGAAATACTTATGATCAGGCCTTCGGGAAAAGGTACGGATCTCCCTGCTGCGCTCGATTTTTTTCAGCAGGTCACCAGGAAGCGTGGAATTGTTTTCGTTGTTTCAGATTTTCTCAGCGGCAGTCATGATGAAGTCATGCTCAAGATGAAGATCCTTGCCAGGAGGCATGACATTATTCCTGTTCAGGTTTCTGATCCAATGGAAAAAAACATGAAAGTTTCGGGCCTCGCTGAATTTATCGACCTCGAAACAGGGGAGAATTTTCTATCGGATTCAATTTATGAAAACTCCCGGCTTCCTGATACAGCCGGGTTTGAAACGATAAAGCTCTCAACTGATGAACAGATAGAGGTTCCGTTGCTGAAGTTTTTCACAAAGCGGAACAGGGCAGCATTGAGAAGATAGAGACAGTAATAATATATGCTATTAAAAAAAATCGTAATAATAGTTTCAGTAATTTTTTTTGCCTTACCTCTTTTCAGTGCAGGTGATTCGGAACGCGTTCTTAAAAGTTCTGTAAATCCGGAGAAGGGTAACGTGGGGCAGCAGTTCAGTTATACTCTCTCCATTGCCGGGAGGGACCTTGAAGGTGTTAAAATTGTCCTCCCTGAAAAAGGGGAGTATTACCCTGAGCCAAATTCAGATGAAAAAAAATCCAATCAGAAAAAAGAGGAAGAAACTGAAGATAATAAAGCGGTCCCTCTTTATATAATTAACAGTGCGGTAAAAGATGAGTCTGATTCAGATGGCCTGAAGCAGATAACAGTACGAGTTGATTTAACATGCTACAGGACAGGGGTACACCAGCTTCCGGAGATAGCTATAACAGACAGTGACGGAGTGAGACTCGGTTACAGTATACCGGCAGTTACAATTGAGGAGCTTAATAAAGAGGGACAGCCGGAAGATATAGAACCGCCCGTTGAACTTTCCGGAAACTATACACGGCTGATTGTTCTTATAATGGCGGTTATAGCGGCACTTGTTGCAGGTTTTTTTATATTCAGATATTTCAGGAACAGGAAAAAGCACATCGCCGTTCCTGAAATCAAACAGACACCCCTTGAATTTTTCATGGCGGAGATTGAGAGATTGAAATTATCTGAATGCATCAATGAAGGGCGAGTTAATGATTATGTATTCGGTATATCTATCAGTTTCAGAAAGTTCCTTTCAATGGAGTTGGGTTTTGACGCTGCTGAGATGACTACTGGTGAAATATCCGCAGTAATAAAAAAATATCTCAGAAACGGGGGGGGGATTGCTGCTGAAATTGTGAAAATCATGGAAGCCTGGGATCTCTCCAAATTCGCCGAGTTCACCCTTTCAAAAGAACTGTTGCTGATAAATTTTAAAAATACAATTGATGCCGCAGAGAGACTTCATGAAATAAGGAGAACCGTCAATGGGTAACCTTGAATTCAGATTTCCCTGGTTTCTTCTTCTTTTAATACCATACGCGGGTATAATTGCATGGTATTTTTACGGAAAAATCTTCCGGCGGCGTGCAGCGCTCCCTGTTTCATCATCAGTTATAATAAAGAAAAGAGAGAGCTTCAGGACCCGGACTTATGGTTATCTGGATTACCTCAGGTTCGCATCACTGCTGCTGCTTATAATTGCACTTGCGGCTCCGGGCCGGGGTGTCAGCTTCTCCAGTGTAAAAAATACCGGTATAGATATAATGATTGCTCTTGATCTTTCACTCTCAATGCAGGGAAGGGATTTTCAGCCGGACAACAGGCTTGAAGTGGCAAAGCGCGTTCTAAACAGCTTTGTACAGAAGAGAGTTAATGACAGGATAGGGCTTGTTGTGTTCGGTGTGGATTCATACCTTCAGGCGCCGCTGACTGTGGAACATGAAATAATCTCTGAAATTGTGAGCGAACTTGATTTTGACAGCGTTGATGGACGCGGTACCGCTGTTGGTGATGCCATAGCTCTTGCTGCGTCACGCATGATCGACAGCAAAGCAAAAAGTAAAATTGTCCTCCTTATTACAGATGGTGAAAACAACCGTGGAGAGATTGATCCGGAGACAGCTGCAAAAAGCTGTGCTGAGATGGGTATTAAGGTCTACGCTGTGGGAATCGGTAAGGAGGGGAGGGTCCCATACCCTAACCCCGCGGGCCCGATGTTCCCTGATCAGTATATCAACAGCAGCTTTGATGTAGAGGAACTTCAGAAAATTGCAGAAGTAACAGGGGCTAAATTCTACAGGGCGGAATCAACAGGGGTTTTCTGGGAAAATATAAATGATATAGACATGCTTGAAAAGAGTGAAGTTGATATACGGACATGGCATGAATTTTATGACCGTTCAGGAGGTATTCTTATTGCGGGACTGGCGCTTTTTTTTCTTGAGATACTTCTCCGATCTGCGGTTTACAGGAAGGTGCCGTGATGAGCTTTGCCGGAATTGAATATCTCCCTGCAATTGCAGTGATTTGTACATCTGTAATTCTATTCTTCGGGTTTTACATGTACTGGCGGCGGAGAGCTGTGAAACTTATCACTATCAACGGAAGACAAATTGTTGCGGGTAACAGAACGGCAATAATCATTAAAGAGATATTAATTTTAACAGCTGTTATATTGGCATTTTTTGCGCTCCTTAAGCCTCAATTCGGTGAGCAGCCCCGTGAGATTACTTCAGAGGGTACGGATGTTCTCATTGCCCTTGATGTCAGCAGGAGCATGCTGTCAAAGGATGCTGATCCTGACAGACTCGTCAGGGCAAAACGGGGAATTAAATGGATCGCTGAATCATTATCCGGCGACAGGATCGGGCTTATGGTATTTGCCGGGGATGCTTTTCTGCTATGTCCCCTCACAAATGATACAGGGGCCTTTATGATGTTCCTTGAATCCGCAGGGCCGGATTCTGTTAATATACAGGGGACAGATATAGGGGCAATGCTTTCCCGGGCTGCAACGGTCTATGAAAAGAAGAGGCTTACTTCAAAGCTTCTTGTAATAATTACTGACGGAGAGGATCACGAAGGGGGAGTAAACGCTGAGATTGAAAAGTTCAGGGAACTTGGAGTTTCAGTTTATGCTGCGGGTATAGGGCGCGAAGGCGGGGAGTTTATACCCGCAGGTGAAGATGACTCTGTTCCTGATGCTTTTTACAGAGATCGGGAGGGGAACCTTGTTAAAACCAGGCAGGATCAGGAATTGCTGAAAAAACTCGCAGCAGAGACCGGCGGTGCGTATTGCGATATTACAGGGAACTTTTCAGGACTGAATAATATTATAAATGTAATTGAGAAGCAGCAGAAAGAGAGTAAAGGCTCACGGGTTGTGAAGGAGAAGATTGACCGCACATGGATATTTATTCTTCTTATAATCCTTGCTCTTGGAACTGAGCTTATTATTGCAGAGAGGAAAAAGGATGCGGTATAGTTCTTTATATATTGTTATGATAATTATTTTTTCTCTGTCAGTTTTCACAGCATGGATTGATCCGTTTGATGATAAAGTTTCTGAGGGGAACAGAAATTACAATGACGGTAAATTCAGTGAAGCTATGACCAGTTACAGGGAGGCTGAGAAATATGCCCCGGATGAAAAGAAAAAAAATATCCTGGAATTCAATAAAGGGAATGCTGAGTTCAGAATGGATAACAATGAATCAGCACTGGGGCGATACAGGAACTCAATGAATTCCGGTGATCCGGAAGTGCAGAAAAAAGCTCTATATAATGCCGGAACAACATACATGAAAATGGGGAAAAAAAAAGAGGCCGCGGAGAATTTTATCAAAGCCCTGCAGATAGACCCCGGGTATGAAAAGGCTAAAAGAAACCTTGAGTATCTGTTAAAAGAGAAACCGCAGGATAAGCAGCAGCAGAATAGTGATAGTCAAAACAGCAGTAACAGTCAGCAGAAAAAAGACGGTTCCGGGCAGAATAAAAATGATACTGGCAAAGGTGATGTTAAAAAGAACAGCGCCCAGGTTAAAAATCTTTTAGAATCAATGAAGAACAAACCGGTAAGACGGCAGAAAGGTAATGGCAATGGGAAGAGGTTTCTTGAAAAATACTGGTAAAATACTAACTGTTGTTATATTATTAACCGGGTTCTGTTCGTCCGTGTCAGCTGCGGAAATCAGATCTGAACTAACCAGAAGCAGGATTCCGGCGGGTGAAAGTACTACCATGAAAGTGATGATTTCCGGGAGCACTTCCGATATACGCCCTCTGAAGGTTCCTGCCATTAACGGACTGGAAATTTCTCTATCCGGTTCATCACGGAGCTTTCAGTTTATTAATGGCAGGTCATGGACAGGAATTATTCTCAGTTTTAAAATACAGGGCTATAAAAAGGGTGTTTACAGGGTGCCCCCTTTTATCATTGAAGCTGATGGAGAGAAGCTTCAGACCGGAGAATTTGTTCTCACTGTGGATGAAGGCGAATCAGGAGGTGCAGTTCCGGATGGCACAGTTCAAGGTGAAGTTGAGCTTACAGCTTCAGAGGTTTATGCCGGTGAACCTGTTATTATGCGGTATTATATCAGGGCTGATACAGGCGATATAAGAATTGAAGGTATGAGAGAGCAGCCTGAAGCTAAAGGTTTTTTAATTAAACATATAAAAGAGGGGGATACTGTTACCGGTGAAGAAACAGGTAATGGCAGAATTTATATTGCTTCTTACTGCCTTGTTGCAGCTGAAAGCGGCAGTCATGATATAGGTGGAGGGGCGATTGTAGTATCAGGGGAAACCGGCGGAGGTTTTTTTTCGCAGCTTATCAGAAAAGATATACGTTTCCCTAAAAAGAAGATTACAGTTAGATCTCTTCCTTCGAAAAACCGTCCGAAAAATTTTAATGGTGATGTCGGTGAGTTTTCCATTCAGCGCGGAGATGCAGGAGGGACTTTCACTGAGGGTGAAGAGATACGGGTGCCTGTGAAGGTCAGGGGACGGGGGAATCTTCTGATGATGTCTAAACTTTCGGTTGAAAATCAGGATGGGATAAAACTCCTTGTTGAAGAGAAAGAGCCGGTTCTATCTATCGATAAAAGAACTTTAACCGGTGAAAAAGATTATATACTGACAATCATTCCTGAGCGGGACGGCGATTTTAATATCGGCAGAATTTTTTTAACCTATTTCAATCCTTATAAAGGCACATATGAACAGGCGGAGAGCCTCCCGGTTTCATTTTCTGTTTCACCTGCAGATTCTAAAAAGCTCACCACAGATGTGAAAGCTGAAGGTGAAGAGAAAAATTCATTGCCCGTTATTATTCTTATAGTATCAGTAATTATTGTACTTGGATTCGGAATATTACTTCTCCTTCAGACAGGGCGATACAGAATCGTAAAGACTGAACCTCATAATGAGAAGAAAAAGGAGCCTGAACCCGTTGCGGTTGATCATAGAAAGATTCTTAGAGAGGAATTTGAAAAAGCATATTCTGAACATAACCGGGAGTTATTTCTACAGAAAAGCGAAAAATATTTAAATATTATAGCAGATGAAAGCGGAGATAAAACCGTAAAAGAGGAATTGAAAACTCTAAGGGATAAGATAAATTTTTTCAGGTATGGCGGAGCAGTATATACAGATGAAGATATGAAAAATATATATGATTTTATTAAAAAGCTCTCCTGAAATCAGAGAGCTTTTTTCTTTGATTCATCCCAGAGTTTATCCATCTCCTCAAGGGTCATTGAGTTTATAGATCTCCCCTGTTCTGCAGATACAGTTTCGATATAGCTGAAACGTTTCATAAACTTGTTTACAGTTCCGCGCAGTGCGTCTTCAGGATCTATTCCGCGAAAACGGAGGACATTCACTATACTGAATAGAATATCACCAGCCTCCTCCTTCATCATTTCACTCCTGTTGCTGGAAACAGCCTCTTTGAATTCATTAAGCTCCTCGTCGATTTTTTTTACAGCATCATCGATCTTCTCCCAGTCAAATCCGACGTGAGAAACTTTCTCCTGAACACGAAATGCCATGGTGAGCGCCGGGAGGTGCCGCGGAATACCGGCAAGAACTGATCTCCGGCCTTCTTTTTCTTCTTTTTTAATTTTTTCCCAGCGGTCCTTTACACCTTTAGAATCATTTATATCCTCATCACCAAAAACATGGGGGTGGCGCCTTATCAGCTTATCAACTATACCCTGAGCAACATCTTCAACTGTGAACAGGGACTGCTCATCAGCAATCTGCGCATGTGCGTAAACCTGATATAATAGATCACCGAGTTCCTCGCGGAAGTCCTTCATGTCCCCTTTGTCTATGGCGTCTATAACTTCATAGGCCTCTTCGATAAGATAAGGTTTAAGAGAAACAAAATCCTGCTCCCTGTCCCAGGGACATCCGTCCGGCGCACGGAGAATGGCCGCAATCTCTTTAAGCCTTAATAGGGGATTCTTTTCACTTTTATTCATGTTAGTTAATTCCGTAATATTTTTTCTGTTCTGCAACAGTAGATACAGTATTGCGTCCGTAATGATGACCCGGCCATATCTTTGTGTGGTCAGGAAGCGCCAGTATTTTGTTTTTTATTGAATCAGCAAGGTCACGCTCTGAACTGTCAGGAAGGTCAGTGCGGCCAACCCCCTCTGTGAAGAGTGTATCTCCTGTAAAAATATTATCGTTGCCATAAAGGCAGATACATCCTGCTGAATGGCCCGGAGTATGCATTACCCATAGCTGAGTGTTTCCGAATTGAATTGAATCATTATGATTAAGCAGAAGTACTTTTACACCGGGGTTTTTCATTTCCTCTGAAAAATCCGCTGTATCGTTCTTATCGAAGCCCCTTATATAACGGAGATCGTTTTTATGAATAAGGAGTTTAGCTCCGGAGCGTTTCATGACATGATCATTGCCGGAGGTGTGATCATAATGTCCGTGGGTATTGATTACATATTTAACTGTTGCGTGATGTTTATCAACTTTGGAATAGATTGAATCAAAATCCCCTGCGGGATCAATAAGAACAGCCTCTTTGGTCGATTCATCAACTATAAGATAACAGAAAACAGCCATTCCTGTTACTAAAATCTGTTCTATAATCATAAAAAGTTCTACTCCTTCTCTATAATAATGTTCATCCCCTGGGTGCTGTTGCCATAAGCTCCTTTGATTGAAGGGACATTGCATGTGCTGAAAAATTTGTATCTGTCAAATGGGCCGGGCTCTGAATCTTTTACTAAATTTTTAAAAAGCGTAATCTGCTGCATATGAAGAGGGCCCATGGGGAAAACGGCAACCCCGCCGGGCTTGATAAGATTTAATACTGAGTATGGGGAATGTGTACAACCTGAATATATTATCGCCGCATCAAAAAAACCGGCGGTATCATCAAGTTCAGAACAGTCTCCGGCCATAAATTTTATGTTAAAATATCCGTTGTCGATGAGTCGTTTTTTTGCATCCACAGCAAGCTGCTCATGCAGTTCAATTGTAACGATTTTTTTTACCATGGTTGACAGGATGGCAGTGGAGTAACCTGATCCGGTCCCGACTTCAAGCAGGGTCCAGCTTTTTTTGGGTGATAGGATATTCAGCATCTCTGCAAGTATTGCAACATCATCACTGTTTTCTCCAAAACCTATGGGTATCGGTTCAAAGTTTTCGATCTTTTCCCTGAAAAAAGGTTCAAAAAACATCGCCCTATCCACGGATTCAAAGGCATGAAGAATATTTGCATGCAGCTTAAGATCATGCAGTTTTTTATTAAATTCATTTTTCTTTTTAGTCATGTTCAAGAAGCCCTATTCTATGATCTGTATAAGATATGTAAGAAAATAATCTGAAATAAGTATAACCATGGATGATCGTACAACAGCCTGTATTGTAGATCTCCCTACACCCGCAGCCCCCCCTGTAGTGCTGAAACCGCTGTGGCAGGCAATGACTGCTATTTCTGCTCCGAAAAAGAAAGATTTTGAAAGACCTGAAAGAAAGTCGCCGAGACCTATATTCTGAAGAATATTTGTGAAGTATGATTCCGGTCCGATCCCGAGGGAGAGGTAAGCGATTAATGCTCCGCCTAACACGCCCACAATATCCGTAAGCACTGTAAGGCATGGAGTCATAATAAGGCATGCGAGAAACCGGGGTACAGATAGATATTGTACAGGTTCAGCAAAGAGTGTACGCAGTGCATCGATCTGTTCAGTTACTTTCATTGTACCGATCTCTGCGGCTATGGATGATCCGACTCTTCCGGCAAGAAGAAGCGCGGTAAGAACAGGGCAGAGTTCCCTGAACATGGATATCGTTACAGCACTCCCTATAAATATTGAGGAGCCGGCCATAAGAGCGTCCATGGCTTTTCCTATCTGCAGGGCCATAACCATGCCGGTAAAGAAAAGTGTAATAGTAGTTACAGGGAGAGATTTGTAGCCGATGTCCATCATCTGCCCGATAACGCTGTTCCAGTCAAATGGAGGGCGGAAAGTCCAGGCAATGGTCTCTTTAAAAAGGATGAAGTGAGAGCCCAGTGATTCGAAGAATGAATTCAGAAAACTATTATTGTCAGTCGTATTCATTTACCGGGCTTGCCTCCTCATATGAGTGATCCATATCAAGATTCCCGAATTTTGTATATTTACCCCAGAAACGGAGATCAATGTCGCCAATGGGACCGCTTCTCTGCTTGGCAACAATAACAGTTGCAATCCCTTTTTTCTCGGTTTCCTTTTTAACCTTCTCCTCCCTGTAAATGAACATGACAACGTCAGCGTCCTGCTCAATGGCGCCCGATTCACGGAGGTCAGATAGAGTAGGTATCTGGTCAGCCCTGGATTCAACTGCCCTGGAAAGCTGTGACAGTGCAATTACAGGTATGTTCAGCTCACGAGCAAGCTGTTTGAGAAGCCTTGAAATCTCCGCAATCTGAAGATGCCTGTCAACCCGAGTGAGACTTGTGATAAGCTGAAGATAGTCGACTATAATCAGCCCCAGCGGCACTTTCTGTGCAAGCCTCCTGGCCTTTGCCCTTATCTCAAGGATATTGGCTGAAGGGGAGTCATCAATATAAATCGGAGATTTGCTTAACTTGGATGATATAGTGAACAGTTTTTTAAACTCATCCTGATCAATATGACCGGTTCGCACCCGCTGTGAATCTATAAGTGATTCGATACAGAGCATCCTCATGCCTAACTGTGTAGCGGGCATCTCAAGGGAGAAAAAAAGTACCGGTGTTTTATGCTTGATTGCCACATGGTTCATGACATTAAGGGCAAAAGCGGTTTTCCCCATACCTGGACGCGCCGCCACAATAATCAGCTCCGAGCCGTGAAAGCCGGTGAGTGTTTCATCAAGATCGGTGAAACCGCTTGGTACACCTGTAACAATTTTCTTGGTTTTGTACCATGAATCAATATCATTCATGGTCGCATTGAGAACCTGTTCAATGTCCTTGTAGTCTGATGTGATCCGCTGCTCTGTAACTTTAAAAATATCCCGTTCAACCTCATCCATAAGCTCCTCAGTGCTGATGGCTCGGTTGAAACTTTTTTCGATGGAGAGTTCTGAAATTTCGATGAGCTTTCTCCGCAGGCTCATCTCTTTTATACGCTTGGCATATACTTCAGCATTTACCGATGTGGATGATGACTGGTAAATTTCGGCAAGCGCGGCATTCCCCCCAATCCTGTCGAAGATGCTTCTGTCTATAAGCCTCTGCCGGAGCGTTGTGAGGTCAATAGGTAGTGCCTTCCGTTCGAGATCGGTTATCGCTTCGTAAATCAGTCTGTGTTTCTCAAGATAAAAATCCTCCGGCTGGAGGATTTCTGTTACTCTGAGCAGCGCTTCCCTGTTGAGAAGCGCTGATGCAATACAAGCTGATTCAGTATCAATGTCCTGAGGAGGTAGCCTGTCTGCTGTCATGGATTACCCCTTAACAACAGTAACCTTAACAGCAGTATTAAGGCCCTCATCGAGCTTGACTGTAATTTCGAATTCGCCTTCCTGTTTAATAGGATTCTCAAGAAGGATTTTTCTCTTATCTACAGTGAAACCCTTGTCAGCAAGATGTTTTGCAATATCCATAGATGTAATAGAACCAAAGAGTTTTCCCTCTTCTCCAACCTGAGCAGGAATAACCAGTTCAACACCTTTCATGCTGTCAGCAAGAGTCTGGCTTTCCTTTTTTCTCTTCTCTTTTTTTATTCTGATGAGCTTCTTCTGATGCTCCATAGCTTTCTTGCTTGATTCATTTGCAACTATAACAAGATTTTTTGGAATCAGATAATTCCTTGCGTATCCTTCAGCGACTTCCTTGATATCACCAGCATCACCAAGGTTTGCTATGTCTTTTTGAAGTATAACTTTCATGGTTTACTCCTTATTATTTCGTTCTTTATCAGGGCCGAGCTTTCTGAAATCTGCCCAGAGATCCAGTGAACCCAGACCCGTTAGTAAAATTGTCATAAAAATAAATACCGGAGCCCCGAGGATAAGTAATGTCAGGATCAGCAGCGGGAGAATAATTACCGGTATACCTCTCCCGATCATGAAATATTTGATGATCCCCAGAGCCTGCGCTACATACAGCGATGAAACAGCAAGAGCAGTATTCAGCGCTGCTATACTGATTACGGGATAAGCGTCATTGTCAAGAAGTATAAAACAGCCCCATCCCGCGATAAGTGCAAAAATAAAATAATCGTTAATCCTTAAAAATTCCAGTCCTTTAACCTGCGGAGAAGCCGCCTTGAGAATCCACTTTTTCATTATCAGAAAACTGATTCCGCAGATTACTGTGCCGAACAGAAAAGCTGAAAAAGGAACAATATCTCTTGCGAACTGCAGCCATTTGCTGTTTTTTATTATTGCAATTGACTGTGAGAATTCTGTTTTAAGCTTTTCACGGTTTTCCGGCGGAGTTTTATACTCCTCGAAAATTCTGTCCATGTCGCCGATACTCTGCTCCATCATGAGAACGATTTGATTTCTCCCGTTCTCTATGATGTCTGTATCCTTAAAAACCCTGAGAGCGTGATATTCCGCGGTAAAAAGAACCGCAAACAGTATCGTTGACAGAGTTAAATAAAAACTGAAATCCTTACCATATCTGAAACATAAACCCCCGGTTGTTCCGAAAGCCGCAGGAATTAAAAAAACTGAAACTAATCCTGCATAACCTGTGGCAATCAGGGGAGTTGCTGCAAGGGGGATAAACAGCGCTATGCTGTACCACCCTGTTTTGTAAAAAAGCCATGCTGAAAAAACAGCAACAGCAATACCTGTTAAAAAAATCAGGAACCCCAAAATTATTTTTCAACAAATGGAATCAGAGCGATAATTCTTGCTCTCTTTACAGCCTGAGCAATACCTCTCTGGTGTTTTGCACATGTTCCGGTTACTCTTCTGGGGAGAATTTTACCCCTGTCAGTAATGAACTGCTCCATCAGTTTAACGTCTTTGTAATCGATTACCGCGTTTTTATCGTGGCAGAATCTGCATACTTTTCTTTTAAACCTTACATTTCTCTGAAATACAGGTTTTTCAGCATCATCAGATGCGCCTGCACCGTAGCTTTTTCTCTCTACCGGAGCAGCAGGAGCAGCTGCTTCAGTTACTTCAGCTGTTTCTTCTATATTCTTTATTTCGTCTGACATTATTGTCTCCTGTGATTGTTAAAGTAAATGTTAAAAAGGGATATCATCATCAGAGAACGGGTTCTCTTCATAATTCTGACTTGAGCTTTTACTCTGTTCTGACGGAGTATAAGATTTTCCTGAAGACGTTTCCGGTTCTGAATGATAATCCTCATCCTGGCCTTTCCCGCCAAGGAACTGAAAGTTTTCAACCACGATTTCAACTTTGGTTTTTTTGTTGCCCTCCTGGTCGTCCCATCTTCTCTGCTGAAGTCTCCCTTCTACCGCAATCTGTTTACCTTTTTTGCAGTACTCTGTAATTATTTCACCCATTTTTGACCATGCAACACAGTCAAAATATGAAACCTGATCTTTCTTTTCGCCGCCGGTTGAATAAGACCTGTTATTCGCCAGTGAAAAGCTGGCAACGGCCATACCGGAAGGTGTGTACCTCAGTTCCGGATCACGCGTTAGTCTGCCAACCAGTATTACCCTGTTAAGGTCGTTTGCCATGTGGCCCCCTTTAGGTTACGCGGATTTTTTATCAGTAAGAACTACGAAAAGATATCTCAGGATATCAGCATTAAGGCCGAATTCCTTCTGGATTCTGTCAATAGAAGCGGGATTAGCATCAACAAGCATGTACATGTAGAATGCTTCTCTCTCTCTGTCGATTTCATAGGCGAGTTTTCTTGTGCCCCAGTGGTCTTCTTTTGTGATGACAGCGTCGTTTTTTGTGAGGATCTCTTTGACTTTTTCCTTGTGAGATTCCACATCACGACTCCTTACGATGACTGTAAGCTCGTAATTATTCATTTTTTCCTCCTTCCTTTGGTATTTACTGCTGAAATACGCATAGTTTTCAGCAGAAAGGTTTAACAATTCTTGAAAACTGACTGGATTTTTCAATAAATATTTTTATTTTACTGAATTATTAATAAGTTCAATTAAGGATTATTGAATATTTTAATGAGAATACTCCAAAAAGGAGTTGCAAAATTATATAAATACAGTATTTATTATTTTATATCAGCAGTAATTCCTGAATATTTTTTAGTGTAAAAAAGATATTACATATATCCGCCGGCTTCAGCTTCGGGGATAATAGAGTTTATTTACTCTGTAATAGTTAAGGGATAAATACTGTTTCTATTTATTAAATAATGTATTGAATCTTTTACTGATTTTTTCATAATTAGAAAATCTGAAAAATAAAAAAAACGGATATGATACAGATGGATGATAAGGAATTTAAAGTAGACCAGGCACTGAAGGACATTGGTGATGTCCTCTATCTCTGTCTGAAGTATGAACCATGTGAGCCGGAGAGACTCGATGCGGCGATTTCATCTATAGATGTTATTATTAATGATGCAGATTACCTGCGTCAGTGCGAGTATTATTTCAAGGCATCCGGCAGCAGCTATATCCTTTTCTATTTTTCCAACATAATATACAATCTGAAGACTAAAAACGATCTTGTTCTTACCCAGGATGTGCTTAAATGGCTGTCAAGTGTATGGAAGAATTTTATTCAGCGGAATAAAAACTATCAGGTTTATATTCATCTTCATGATCTTTACAGTGAGATTTTTAAAAAATATTTCCCCGGGGACACGGCTTTTATAAACAGGCTCACAAATATTAATATGGTGAGCGAGCAGTTTGCCGCAAATCATGAAGAAAGGGATTCTGAACTGGGACGGCTGGAAAAATTTTACCAGGTATCTGAAGAGATAATAAACGTAATGAAGCCGACGTATTATTTTATCTTCGATTTTTTCAGAGAGATGAAAGCATTTACAGGTGAATCATCAGAGGATGCTGACAGGATAGAGAAAGCAGGCCTCGGCGGATTCGGCAGCGGCAGCTATACTTATAAAACAATAGTTGAAAATGCCTGCAAGTCTGCGGCCATACTTGAGGCTGCGTATTTATTATTGAAAAAGAAAAAGGCTACGCGGCAGTTCAGAATTTTTGACGGGAAGAAGAAATTTCTCACAACTTCAGAGATATATGATATTTATGCTGACAAATTCAACCAGCT
>DAISJZ010000055.1:20042-21306 GCA_036821145.1 Spirochaetota bacterium | reverse complement strand
AACACCTCACCCTAACCTGAACCTCACAGCATCCCTCACTCTGCGCGCCTTCTCCCTTGCCTCATCTATTGATGAACCGAGAGCAAGACCAACTCCCATTCTCCTGTGTCCGCGAACTTCAGGTTTGCCGAAAATCCTTATTGCTGTAAAATCCTCTTTCACCGCTTCATCAACATATTCGAATGTAACATCATCAGTATCACCATCCACAAGAATTGCAGCTGAAGCTGCAGGTCCGTACTGCCGGAGAGCAGTCACAGGGAGCCCTAAAATCGCTCTTACATGAAGCTCGAACTCAGACATGTTCTGGGATATCATTGTAACCATACCTGTATCGTGGGGACGCGGAGACACCTCGCTGAAAAAGACTTCGTCACCGCGTATAAAAAGCTCAACACCGAAAATGCCGAATCCACCTATACCGTCAGTGATCACCTTTGCCACACGCTTTGACTCCTCCAGTACATTCTCTTTCATGGGATGAGGCTGCCACGATTCGCGGTAATCCCCGTCAATCTGAAGATGGCCAATTGGATCAACAAACGTAGTACCCGCTTTGTGACGCACGGTTAAAAGAGTAATCTCGTAATCAAAATCTATAAACTGCTCAACAATAACACGCCCGGCGCCGCTCCTGCTCCCTGACTGTGAATACCCCCACGCACGGTCCAGGTCGCTTTCACTGCGGATTATACTCTGCCCTTTCCCGGATGAACTCATAATAGGTTTTACAACACATGGGATTCCAAGCTCCTTCACCGCAGAGAGGAACTCTTCTTTATTATCAGCAAACCTGTAAGGTGAAGTTTTAAGCCCAAGCTTTTCAGAAGCGAAACGCCTTATCCCCTCCCTGTTCATTGTGAGCTTTGTAGCCATGGCATTGGGGATCACATTAAACCCCTCCTTCTCCAGATCAAGGAGAGTGTCTGTTGCGATTGCCTCAATCTCAGGCACAATATAATGAGGCTTCACCCTCTCCACAACTTCACGGAGTTTTGCTCCATCCAGCATATTAAAAACATGGGATTCCTGTGCAACCTGCATCGCAGGCGCACCCTCATACCTGTCACAGGCAATTACATATATTCCAAGCCTCATGGCCTCAATTACAACCTCTTTGCCAAGCTCCCCTGAGCCAAGCATCATAAGCCGTGTCCGGGACTTCCCGGCCGGTGTTCCTATTGATGTCATTTTTTCTCCTTCACAATAAATGTTTTTACCACAGAAAACCTCAATTGTGCAGCTTTTCGTCAATCAAAAAAAC
>DAISJZ010000055.1:0-19942 GCA_036821145.1 Spirochaetota bacterium | reverse complement strand
AATGTTTTTACCACAGAAAACCTCAATTGTGCAGCTTTTCGTCAATCAAAAAAACAAGAGAGGACCTCTTGTTTCATTATAGAATAATAAAGATTATTCCCGGAATCATTATTTTTACATGTCTGAATCTGCTAAAAAATACCTCGGGCATACTCATTAAGAACCGGTTCAATCTTTTGAAATTGTTCATAAACTCTTATAGCTGTATCCAGTGTTATCTTTTCACCAGCCGGATAGCGTAATTTGGGAAGGTAATAATCTATTTCAAGAACTTCATCTTTAATACTGATCAAATCAGGGTAACTTTTTATAGCAATATTTAGCAATTTATCAAGTCTGTGTATCTTTTCAAAAGAAATATCACGCCCTGTTAAAACAGCTTTTAACAGTTTTTCAACAGCCTGATGAAGATGATAAATGATTATATCAGCATGACCTTTTTCACGAATAAGAAGCCGAGCTGTATCAATATCGTGAGAAGCCACTTCAAGCCAATCGTTTATTTCATTTTCTTACATATATCTTTTTGCTGTGTTTAAGAATATTATTCCAGAACTTCGAGTCATTTTTCAGTCTTTTTTTCATCTCATCCGTATTGAGTACAAATAAATCTAATGAATAATCTCTCGGGAACAGTGCCTTACTTATTTCAATTCCCACTCTGTCATCAGGAATCGAACTCCGGTTTATTATCAGAAGATCAAGATCGCTCTGCTCCCGGGCTTCACCTTTTGCGTAGCTCCCGAAAAGATAAATAGCTGCAGGATCAAATTTTTCAATTATGATATCCCTGATAGAGTTTATTTTCGTTTCACTTAACACAATAGTTACCTGCTATTTATTTAGGTCAATTTTAGAATAATGTCAATGAAAATTTCCTCCCCCATAAATAGGGGAGATGTCACACAGTGACAGAGGGGCAGAAAAAAGATAAAAAACTCAAAAAAAATTTGGTGACATATACTTGACAGTGAACTACCGTTGAATAACTCTGAAAAAAGAGATTAGACTGATGACTGAAAAGAAAAGATATAACCTTAAAGATATGCTCCTCCTTGAGAACCTTCACGATTCTGATGAACTTATGATGCTGCGCGAAAATCCCGTTGAACTGATAGACCGCGGTTATGAATACCTCGACAAATGTGAATACACTAAAGCCTTCAATTTATTCAAAGCCGGTGCTGAAATCGACAGGGCAGACCCTGATATCCTTAACGGACTCGGCATCGCTCTTTGTGAAATGGGACTTCTGAACGAGGCAAAAAAGGTACTTGAATATGCTATTATAAAGAATCCCGATGATCCGATTATTTACGCCAATATGGCTGGCGTTATGTGGGAGGAGTGTGACTACGACAGCGCAATCTACTACTACAGCAAATCTATTGAATTTGACCCTGAAATAGAGGAGACTTTTTTTAACCTGATAAATCTCTACATGGAGACAGGGATGCTATTTATGGCCCTTATTACATGCGGCAGGTTTATTGAACAATTCCCTGATAACGAGGAGGCCCTTGCTCTCCGCGACGATATAATCCTTAACCTCGGAATTTCAATTATCTGATATTTTTCAGATACCTTTCTGCTCCGCCGCTTTCATAAGCTTTAACCAGTTTTTGAAAATCAGACTCCCTGTCAATCTTCCAGGATTTTCCATCTTTCACCATCTTTATCTCCATGGTATACCCTGCAAGATTTTCTGTATGATGTTTCGTAAACCTCAATGTTAAAATTGCCTTCTCAGCTTCAATCTTTTTACCTGTTATTTCATATGAGGAATCAGAGGGTATAAATCCAAGCACATCAGCGGCAGACTCCTCACTCATATTTGTAAGTTTCATGTATCTTCTTAATGAACTCACAGTCCCATCCGTGTATAGGTTCATCACTTGCGAAGTTCCCCCTTTCTCTTTAAGGAGAAACAGCACCTCCTCAGGTGAGCCCGCTTCGATCTTTTTACCGCAGGCCGGCGAAAGAATAATAACTGCTGCAAAAAAAATATTGATAATTACCGGCAAAGATTTCATAATATAACTCCATGAATTCAGAATGCAGACTTTCATCAGAAACACCGGATCAGAAAAATGTCAACATGTAAAAAAACAGTAATTATAATCACGCTGACCCTTCTTCTGTTCTGTACATCAGCATATTCAGAAGATACCGGACTGAAAGAGGTATACACTATTCAGCTCTCTGACACAGAGGGACGCAAGGCATGGCTCCCTTATATTGG
The DNA here is from genome assembly GCA_036821145.1 of Spirochaetota bacterium. Taxonomy (GTDB): domain Bacteria; phylum Spirochaetota; class UBA4802; order UBA4802; family UBA5550; genus UBA5550. Next base: position 17,700 of record DAISJZ010000055.1, on the reverse strand, counting down.
TGAGCACCCTGTTGTCGTTGTTTATGAAGACTTCAGAAACGCGGGGAGCACAAGGGAACTCTACCTGAAATCCCTTGAAAAGCCCGGTTTTCACAATAAAATAAAACTGGTATATATCTCAAATGCTGCACCGGCATGGTACATCCCCTCTCCCCTGATAAATATTTATTTCAGACGGAGAGAGTCTCAATACAAAGATATTGTTTTCCTGATAGACAGCAGCAGGTCGTTACAGACAAAATGGAGAATCGCTGACACAGAGGGTAAAACAGTTATCATGCTTATAAGCCGTGACGGAAAAATAATTGATATTACCTATAAAATTCCCGGGAAAAGCGAGCTTGAGCAGTTTGTTGAAAACGTGGAAAAATTGCTGGATTTTTAATGAATCCCGCCGTCATCGGAAAGGCCGTTAAATATATTGTCAGATTTATACCTGAAATGCAGTTCATTTATTATTGTATTTTTTGCGGAGAGATCAAGGTCATCCCACGACAGCCCATCTTCCCTGTTAATGCATTTTATTAAAATTACTCCTGTATCCCTGTTCAGAGAAACCTCTTCTGTTTCCAGCTGAACAACTAATCCATCCTCATTAATAAAGTTAATATACGCCGATATCTCCGCCCTGCCGTTTTCAAAAGTCTCAAGTATTTCAAATGCGAATACCGACATCAGCATACCAAGCTCAAAAGATTTCTGTTCAATATCTATCATCTTGTGATCAAATCTGTCTTTATCCATCAGTAACTCAGCCGTCTATACTACACGCCCCTCATAAGCATAGAGAGCTTAAACGGGACATGAAGGCTTTTTTTCCTGGAGGTTTTCTTTTTATCTTTTTCCTCCCCTTTTCCCGGTGTTTCAGATATATACCATCTCCCATCCATAAGTGCGGAATTTATCTCCTCAAGCCCCCTTTTCCCTATACCGCTAATCATGCTGCCGTAAACACACTCCATAAATCCCGCTGTACCTGTCCTGAAAAGATCAGCACAAATTACACCATCATCTCCAAGAAACAGACAGCTTACTGTTATCATACTCTGGGAGGCCCCCCTGCTGTTTCCTTCCGGAAAAACCACCTCCTTAAGGTAAACAAGCATTCCGATCTCACCTGTAGTAATCTCTTCAATCCTGGCTTTTATATTAATAAGAAGTTCTTCTGTTTTTTTGTCATAGCCCTGCATAGGTAATCTCCATCAATAGAGTTATCTCTGAAGATATAATCGGCATAACAGGTAAAATGATTAAGTATAATTAGATGGCTGTTGCGAAGATAAAAAATATCTGCCGCGAGAGGGACTCGAACCCTCACAGGCGTTCGCCTACTAGACCCTGAACCTAGCGCGTCTACCAATTCCGCCATCGCGGCCAAGATATGATTTAATACAAATTTATACCGGTATTTGTCAAACAATTTTAGGGAGATATAATAAAAACATAGTTTTTATTATATCTATTGCATCGCAGTGGGCCCCTGCGGGGGGCTTTACAGGGGTTATCACCCCTGTACCCCATTCAAGAACAACGAAGTTCCAGCAATGGGCAGTAAAAGCAAGGGGCTGCAGCCCCTTGCTTTTACTTATTAAATCAAATATACTTTTCAATGCTTACTATTCTGAATTTTCTATCCTCGTCATCTATTTTAAGGCTGACGTTTTCTCCGGTCTTTTTTCCCATCATTGCTTTTGCTATAGGGGACCTGTAGGAGAGTATCCCTTGTTCAAAATCAGCATCCCATGGGCCAAGGATTGTATAGCTCCAGGCCTTCCCTGTTTCCACATCCTCAAGATTTACCCTTGTCCCTATGTTTACGCTTTCAATACTGATCTTTGAAACATCAAGCACATCAGCCCTTTTCATCTCATCATCAAGCCTTGATATAGCGAGTTTAAGCACCCCCTGCTTTTCCATGAGCGCATTATAGTCCACGTTTTCCCTGATATCACCGGAAGCCTCTGAGACAGCTGAGAGTTCTTTTGAAAGATTCACCATCTCCACATTAACCATATGCTCCAGTTCAGCTTTCTTTCTTTCATGCCCCTCTTTAGTGACAATGAGTTTTTCTACATCAATTTTCCACTCATCTTCAACATGGGCATGATGTTCCTGAATATTTTCATAACGGCTCTTAACAATCTCTTCGAATTTTTCGAGCTGGGAATCTTCAACATATGACAGGTTTTCAAAAATGTCGAATATCTTTTCAACAACAGACCTGTCCAGCCTGTTTACAATCCTTTTCAGGACTTCAGCATTATCATCGAAGATTATCTCGAACATTATATTCTTAAGCCTGTTCCCATCAACCTCGATCTTCTTAAGCTCGTTCATCAGCCTGAAATAAGTCAGCACAAGGTTGTCCTCGGGATAATCGAGCCAGTCGTATTTCCATGCCCCTGTAAAGATATTACGGGCAACCCATATAAAAATATCCGGATACTGTTTCGCCCCTGGTATAACCCTGTCAATAAACAGGTTTATTGTCTTATACTCATGAGCACGCAGCAGAATAGTAATTATATACTTGTGAATCCGCACCGGCGTTTCAAACAGAAGTTCAAAGAGCACTGAGGGCCAGTCCTCCCTGTTCTGTACGATAAGGTTCACGAAATGCTTCTTATAATCGTAAGATCCTATTTTCATTGAGAGAATCGGGAGTTCACTGCTGCTCTTAATAAACTCAATAACTTTATCCCTGCTCTGGTCAAGCTTCACTTTGGAAGATTCGGAATACTTTGACAGGTCTGAAAGGATAAAGTATGAGAGTATCTGCCGGGTATTGGAATCACCCTTAACCTGCTCTGAGAAAAAATCCACAAGATAAGGCGCTACCCCCTCCCCCTCTTTCGCATCTATATTGTTTATAAACTCTATGGCAATATCAAGCTTTTCAGTAAAGGATGAACTGGCGGTGAATTTCCCGAGAAGTTCGTCGGCAAATGTAACCGGTTTATCTCTCATATATACCAGGTTTTTCTTTTTATCAGAAACTCCGAAGAGGGGATCTTTCTTTATCTGGGTTCTGGCTTTGCTCCACCACTTGGTCCAGTTTTTCTCTTCAAGGAAGAAGGGCACAAGTTCATCTTTAATTGTACTATTGTCAATCTCCCCTCCATAAGACTTGATAAGAATTTCAAAAAACTGCATAAAATCCTTACTGAACATCTCCTTAAGAGTTTCAGGGTCTTCATATTTCATCACATAAATATGATCCTTGGCAACAGGCTTCAGGGACTGAAGAGCCATCTGTATAGACATACTGTGCCCCGGTTTCTCCCTGAAATCCACCTTAATTGTTTCACCATCTATCTCTTCAATTTTACCGAGTCCCCATGAATTATGAAACACATAGTTTCCCTTATCAAAAACAATATTCTTTTCAAAATCCTGGATCGCAAATTTTACAGGAGCTTTGAAGTTATTCAGCTTTGACAGCTTGAGGAACTGGGCGAATTGTGAATGTCCGCTGTATTTCGCCTCATACAACTTAACAAGTTCCCTTCTTGAATGAAGATCCTCCGGTCTGTAGTATAAAATCTTTTTAAGTAATTCAATTGCCCTGTCCGGATTTTCATCATCCCTGTACTTATGAAGCAGTATCTTAAGAAGGTCAGCCGCGAGCTCCTGCTGTTTGGCATCAACCAGCATACGCTCAATCCTTTCAAAAAACTGAATATCTTTCCATGAAACAACAACAAGTTTCTGCCAGAGAGGTGTAATCTCATCAAACCCCTTTGACTTGATAAAGCCCTCAATTGAAAGCTTCATGTACTGGATACTTTTTTCCTGATCCTGATTTACTATTGCAAGAGCCAGTTTTTTTGCCACCTGCGCATCAAATCTGTCAATTTTAAGAAGATTGTCCCATACCGGTATAGCCTCTTTGCTCCTCCCGAGCCTCTCTAAGCTTGTTGCAAGGGATCTTAGCGCGAAACTGCTCTCCCCGTATTCAAGAATCTTTTCAGAAAGGAGCTCCACAACGGCCCATTTATGATTCTCAGTGAATTTTTCTATCAGCTTACGGAGGTGTTTCTTTTCATCAATCTTTTCAAGCTGATACCCCATGAGTCCGGAGATATAAGCTGCTGTTATTGAACCGGGCTGCTCTTCAAGATGAGTTTTACAAAGTGCAAGCGCGTCATCTGTTACATTTTCGGCAATTATGGAATTCAGAATGTCATCAAGGATCTTGAACCTGGAGATCCCGATATCTTTCGGTTCCATTCTTCCCCAGGACTCCTCCTTAAAAAGAGATGAAAGCTTTTCCATTATTTTATTCTTTGACATATTCTTATCCCGTTAACCTGATTTTTAAGTATTGAAAAATAGAAAATACCCATCCTGTGCGCTGCGATGGGTATTTTCGCTGTTTTCCGGCTTTTAAACCGGATTATTTAAAAGCTGAAAAGGCTGTTTTACTGTGTTTTCTGATTTGAACTGCTTCCGCCTTCAAATGCCTTATGCATATCCTGACCGTCGAAGAATACTTCATAAGTATCTGTAAGTACTTTTATCTGGTCAAAAAACACATATACATCAGAAGCATTTCTTGAACTTGTTCTTGAATGCTCACCGCCTACTGAAGTAACCTCTCTTATTACAAGCCTGACAAGCTTTGAAGTTCTTGTAACAGGGTATGAATCAGTAGACTGCGGGATATTCTGCGGAATATCAAAAATCATCGGCCTCCATCCCACAAAATTTATAGACTGTTTTTCAAGGATATGAACATCGCCCCTGAAATCTTTAATCCATAGCTCAAGTGTGTAGGGGAAGCCCCTGCCATGAACCCATAGAGAAATTGCTTTTGCTCTACCGGGGATCTGAAGGCCTCTCTCCTGAACATCCTGTCTTAAAGCCTGATCATAAGTAACTACAGGATTCCTCTCTTTCCAGTCAACTTCCTTAGGTGCTTCAATAGTTACCACGTTTGATCCGGGGTATCTGAACCTGAATTTAAGGCCAAGGATTTTCTTCTTCTCTTTTCCAAGTCCGGTGATTGAGAAGGCATCTTCAACCTTCATGTCATTGGGACCGCCATCTACATATTTAAGATCAAGAGCCATTACCGGGTTCTTCTTTTTAAGCGTCTCTTCATCTTTCGCTTTTGTATAAACTTTCGGATTTGATGTAAGATACCAGCCGTCCTCTTCAACACTTCCTGCTATCTTGCTGGCTTCAAAATCCTCGATAACTATTGCCCGTGTCTCCTCTCCGGAGAGGTCAGCAGGGACATTGGTCTCGATCCTGGAATACCCGTTTATCCCGAAAGCGACTATAAAAGCCGCTGTCAGGCAGATCGTTACTATAAAGATTCTATTTCTTATGCTATTCATTTTCCGGCCTCCATTATCCTCAACTGTTACCAGTTATCCTTAATATATTCATCACCAGTAAACTCTGACAGGTCTGTTACAACCCTGAACTGGTCAAGGTAAAAATAGAATGGACCGGGAGCTTCAAATTTATCGCACTCTACAAAGAATGAGACAAAGTGAAGATTTTTATCCATGACAGCATAATTTGATGATTGAGGGAGCCATCCCGGTATAATCACGGACATCTCTCTCCATCCCCAGAAATCAAGCCTGCCGATTTTCAGTTTATGTATATGACCCCTGTAATCTCTCAACTTTACATATAATGTATGCCTGAATTTTCTTCCGAGAACCCAGACCTTTACCTCTTTCGCTTTACCTCTTATTATATATTCATTCGGAGGGAAAACTTCTACCCTGTCAAAGCCCCTGTCCATAAAATAGCTCTTCACGCCGAGAACATATTTATTCTCATGTGATATTCCATTTTCATCAGGCTCTGTCTTATCGGCAAATTCTTTTCCGACTTCATTATTTTCATTAACAGGCTGGCCGTCCTTTGTAGGCCTCGGTTTGCCCGGATATTTTCGTATCTTGGTTTCGCCAAGCGGACAGGTAGCATCAGCTCTCCAGTCTTCACTCTCCTCGAAATCATTCAGCCAGTCAGTAACCAGACCCTCAGGTTTGGCTTTAGTATTATCCCCTGTCGCCTGATTCGTTCCGGTCCCGGCATCCTGGGCCAGCAAACTGGAAGCACCATTGCCGATAAAAAGGACAAGGGTTCCGATCAGAATCGACAATGCAGCCACTTTCAACTTCCTGTTCATCGTAAACTCCTTTAATCAATATTGATTAATTAAACAATATGCCAATATAATTGTATTATTATACCTGACTGTTTTTATTGTCGGTACAAAAAAACGAAATATTTAAAAATTAATATGAATCTCTTATGAAAAATCTGTAATCCTTCATTTAAATTTAAATATAACACAATCCTTTGTCAAGGAAAATACTGAATAGCAAAAGTTGCATAAAATTATTAGAAAAAAATCATATCATGTGACATAAAGACGCTTACCGGCACCTCAAAATGCACTGTTTTATGTTAAAACAAAAAAAATATTGATAAAAAACGTATGCCGTTTAAGGCTAAATAATAATAAAAAAATTCACACCGGTGATATAATTGAGCAGAAAAAATAACGTTGACCATCCCCTGATGTACAAAATCGTCATGCTGTCCGCCGGACTGCTGCTTGGACTTATACTCTCAAGACTTTTCTTTTTCATAATGAAAGTTGAAACCGAATCTATGAGTCCCTCCCTTAAAACAGGTGACAGGGTCGTCATAAGCAGGTTTGCATCAGCGGGAAAAGGGGATATTGTGGCAGTTGAAAGCCCTGCTGATGAAGGAAGGCTTATTCTTTCAAGGATAATAGCCTCCGAATTTGAAACTGTTGAAATACGAAACAGAGTTGTTTACATAAATGACACCGCAGCTGATTTCAAATGGAATACTATCAGAAAAGAGAGCCTTATATACCCGATGAAATTCACATGCAGGGACAACATGCCCCCTGTGAAATTAGGGAAAGATGAATACTTCCTGCTTGGAGACAACTTTGACTCAAGCTATGACAGCAGAATTATCGGAGCTGTACCGGAAGGGCTCATTGAAGGGCGTATTATATACAAATGGTAGTTTTTTAATGATTTAAAAAAGGGGAAAGTTTATGACAAGAGCTATAATTATGGCAGGAGGAGAAGGTACAAGACTCCGCCCGCTCACCTGCATCAGGGCTAAACCGATGGTTCCTGTTATAAACAGGCCGGCAATTGAACACTCTGTCAGACTACTGAGAAATCACGGCATCACTGATATAATCCTCAGTATATATGCCCTCCCTGAAAATTTCCAGAACTACTTTGGCGACGGATCAGAACTCGGTGTAAAAATATCCTATTCAGTTGAAGAGAAACCTCTCGGAACCGCCGGGGGCGTCAAGAAAGCTCTGGGTGACACAACTGAAACATCAATTATACTGAGCGGTGACGGGATAATTGATTTTGACATAACAAATATTCTGGCATACCATAGAGAGAAAAAATCCGCTCTAACCATTGTGCTGAAAAGAACAAGAAAACCCACTGATTACGGAATAGTCATCACTGACAACGACGGCCGCATCGAAAAATTTCTGGAGAAACCATCCTGGAGCGAGGTTTTCACTGACACCGTAAACACAGGGATGTATATAATTGAACCTCCCCGCATAACAAAACATATTCCGGAAGATGACAAGTTTGACTTCTCCCTTGACCTGTTTCCCCTTCTCCGCAGAAAAAAAATACCGATGTACGGGTTTATCACTGATGATTACTGGTGCGACGTGGGGAACCTGTCAATGTACAGCAATGTCCACAAGGATATACTTGACGGCAAAGTAAAAATCGATATTCCCGGGAAAAAAATAGCCCATGATATATGGGTAGGGCGCGATGTGGAGATAGACCCGGAAGCAAGGATTAAGGGCCCAATTATTATAGGTAATTTTGCGCGTATAAAAAAAGGAGCCGAGGTTTCGGAGTATTCCGTCATCGGGGATAACTGCCTCATAGAAGAGAATGCCTCTATTAAAAAAAGCGTGATTTTCCACAACACGGTTATAGGGCGCAAGTGCGAGCTCAGAGGTGCCATTGTCGGGAAAAGGTGCGTTCTCGGGGAGGGCGTTTCAATATATGAAGACGCTGTTGTTGCTGATGACTGTACAATAGGTTCAGGCGCTGTTATTCAGGCCGGGATAAGGGTCTGGCCCGACAAATCTATTGAACAGTGGACACGTATATCCGCTGACCTCATATGGGGTGAGACGGAAAAAAAATCGCTCTTCGGTTCAGAGGGGATTTCCGGAACCTTCAATGTTAAAATTACACCTGAGTTTGCCTCCAAGTTAGGGTCTGCAATAGGCGCGCATTTAGGAAAACATTCGAAGGTTGTTTTAAGCCGTGATGTCACCAAGGCTGCGGCACTTATAAGCCATGCCATGACAGCAGGACTCCTTTCCATGGGCGTTGATGTCTACGATATGGAGCTTGAGTCAGTTCCCCTGAACAGGTACTGTACAAAATTTTTCAACGCGGATATGGGGATATATATTCAGGTTACCCACCTTACGGGCCTTCAGAATATCGCCATCAATTTTTTTAACAGGAACGGATTCCAGATTCCTTTAAGTGAAGAAAAAAGGATAGAGAAGATCTTCTTCAGAGGGGATTACCCCAGGAAAGATGTCTTTGAAACAGGTGAACTGATCTACCCTTCTCACCAGATCGGATCATATGTAACCAATGTATTCAACTATGTCAACCGTGACAAGATAAGCTCCGGAGGATGGAAGGTAATACTGGACTGCCTTAACGGCACTGCGTCATATATCTTCCCCGAACTTCTTGAATCGATGAATATTGAAACAACTGTTCTTCGCGGGCAGATGAAAGAAACACTCTCCGAGTATGACATAATGACAGGCACCATAAAATCGATTTACAATGTGGTGAACATGTCTAAGATGAACCGGGAGATCGGTGTGATTATCGGGCCTCACGGTACAAATATCACGATTATTGATGAAACAGGGAACGTTCTCACTACTGATGACATAAGCTCAATCTTAAGCATGCACTATCTCAAGTACGCAGAAGCAGAGACCATCTGCATCCCTGTTAACACATCAAACGCTGTGAGCAGACTAATTGAATGCAATGGCGGCAATATAAGATGGGTAACAACTAAACTCCGCAACCCGGATGACAGCATAGACCTCTTCTACGGCGGGAAATGCAGGTACCCGTACCTTGAGCAGAGAACTGACCCCATGATCTCATTTTTAAGGATACTTGAATACCTTACACTGGAGAAAAAAGAACTCTGCGAAGTGAAGGAACAGCTCCCCAAAATAAACCTTGCCAGTACCACGATCCAGTGTGCACCGGAGGAGAAAGCTTCTATCATGGGGATGCTCTCCACTGAATCTGACGGCAAGAGTGTTGAACTCATCGACGGAGTTAAAATTATAAACAGCAGCTCATGGATACTCCTTATGCCCGACGCGTCGCAGCCCCTTATCCATGTATATGCAGAAGGGGAATCTGTCAGGGAGAGGGACATGCTTATACAGAACTACTCGGAAAAGATAAGACAGTTCAGACTTAACCAGATACAATAGAATAGAAAAAGGATGATTACATGTACAAAATAAACAGAGAAAGAGTAATAAAAACATTCACTGAACTTGCGGAGATCTCATCACCATCATGGAAAGAGAAAGATGTGATGAAGTATATAATCAGAAGATTTAATAAACTCGGCGGTGAGTGTTCAATGCACAGGTGCGGGGAGTCATTTAACCTCCTTGTAAATTTTGAGGGCACCGAAAAAAGAAACACCATACTTTTCTCAGGGCACATGGATACTGTAATTCCATGCGACAATGTAAAGACAGTTGTAACTGACACAAAGATAATGTCAGACGGAACAACGGTTTTAGGGGGAGACGACAAGGCAGCCATTGCAATATTTATTGAAGCTTTTGAATATATTAAAGAAAACAAAATTCCTCACGGCCCTGTTGAGATTCTGCTCACATGCGCGGAGGAGCTTGGATTAAAAGGAATCAAGGGGTTTGACCTTTCAATACTTAAATCGAAATACGGGTTTGTATTCGACAGCAGCGGTGCAATAGGGAGAATAGTTGTAAAGGCTCCATACCACTCAAACATGACCATAAAAATAAAAGGGAAGGCCTCGCACGCCGGCATGGCCCCTGAAAAGGGGATTAGCGCAATCAGGGTCCTTTCAGAGATTATAGCAGAGCTCCCCAACGGAAGAATCGATGATGAAACAACAATCAACGTGGGAATTATTTCCGGCGGCAGGGCGACAAATATTGTTGCTGAAGAGGCGCAATGTGAACTTGAAGTAAGATCAATAAATAATAAGAAGATGCTTAATGTTGAAAAGCAGGTGCGTGATATTGTAAAAAAAACCTGCGCGAAATATAAGGCAAAGGGGACTATAGACAGATCCCTTGAATACGCCGGTTTCAGCATTTCACCGGAAGATCCGATATCTCTCCTCACTGCAGATGCAATGAAGAAAATAAGCCTTAAACCGGAATTCGTCGCAATGGGAGGGGGGAGCGATACCAATATAATCAACAGCTCTAAAGTTAAGGCTATAAACCTCGCATGCGGAATGCAGAACATACACAGTACCGGGGAATTTATTCTTATCAAAGATCTGGTGGCAGGAACAAAACTGGCGCTCTCAATTATTGATACAGTTAAATAGAATAAATTTTTCTTTACAAAACAAACGAAAAGCGGTATTTTATGAGGGTACAAGCCGGAATAAACAATGAAAATTATTCATTCTGTTAACTATTATATTGCGAAACCGTTACTGGTTTCCGCTCTTTTCATACTGCTTACTGCGGCATCAGTAAAAACAGGCTATGCTCTTCAGCCGGGACAGATTGATAAATCGATCAAATCATTTACAATGGGGAGATCCTGTGAAATCCTGGAGGACCCGGATGGCAGGCTTACCCTGTACTCTGTAATATCTGAAAATTATTCCGGCCAGTTCAAACCTGTCTCCTCCGATATACCTAATTTCGGTTTTACCAAATCTGTCTACTGGGTAAGGTTTTCAGCAGAAAACAGCACCTCATCAGATATAACGCGCTATATTGAAATCGGCTTTCCGCTGCTTGACAGGATTGAGCTTTACACTTTCGGTAAAAACCCGGGCGGAGGGCTTGACCTTCTGCAGCAGGACACAACCGGCCGGGATTTTTCCTTTATTAACAGGACGATAAAACACCGCAACTTCGTCTTCCCTGTACATTTCCCCTCCGGGAGCGAAAGAACTTTTTACATGCGTGTTGAAACTGATGATGGTATGATCTTCCCTGTTGCATTCTGGGACATTACTACTTTTAATGACAAGATGCAGATGGAGAATTTTCTTTTCGGGATTTACTACGGCATTATTATTGCCATGATCTTCTATAATTTATTTCTCCTTCTCTTCACAAGGGACAGAAACTATCTGAGCTATATACTATATATCTCTTTTTTCGGGATGTTCCAGATGTCGATGAACGGCCTGGCATTCCAGTACCTCTGGCCCGACTATATCTGGTGGGGGAAGCACGCCAACCCGTTTCTCATAGGGATGAGCTGTTTCCTTGCAGCGCTCTTCTCACTCAGATTTCTTGATATGCCTAAATACACCCCTGTATTCAGCAGAATAATGACAGGCCTGATGATCGCCGGGGGGATACTTGCTGCAGCTTCTTTCTTTGTGCCGTATTCAATAACAATAATCGCAGGGCAGATACTCCCCCTTGCCATGATATTCATCGCTCTCCCTGCCGCTTACCTCAGTATTATCCGGGGGAACCATGCAGCAAGGTTCTACCTGATAGCCTGGATTACTTTTTTTATCGGTGTTATACTATCCACCCTCAGGGTCATGGGGCTCATCCCCCACAACCTGCTGACCGAGCACGGACTCCAGATAGGATCCGGTTTTGAAATGGTTCTCCTCTCAATTGCCCTTGCTGACAGGATAAATATAATGAAGAAGGAAAAGGAGGAGGCACAGCAGAAAGTTATTACAACACAGCAGGAGGTTGTTGACAACCTCAACAGATCCAAACAGGAGATCGAAGAGGCGCACAGGCTCCTCTCCCTTTCAGAAGAGAAATACAGGCTCCTTGTTGAAGGCTCCAGTGATATAATTTTTTCACTTGATGAAAACCTGAACTTCATAACTGCGAATTACGCCATAGCAAATGAACTTAAACTTGACCCGAAAAAAATCGGCGGCCTCCCCTTTCATGAACTTCTTTATGATAACAACATTGAACCGCAGATCACCAAACTCCTTGTGCTGGAGAAGCTTGAAGAATTCGTTAAAACAAAAAAACCGGTGCAGTTCAGGGCGCAGTTCATATCATCAATAATTACAGAACCGAAAGAGATGAATGTACAGCTTGAGTATGTCAATATTCAGGGTAAAAACGAAATTCTCGGAAAAGCCTATAACATGGGCGACGACTCACTGATGAAATATTTCGAATATGAAAAACAGAAATACACAATCGGGAACTATCTGATTACCGCCGATGAAATTACTCACAGGATAACCAGGAATCTTATAAAATACCTTGAACCCGGGGAGATCAAGATGCTCCAGATTGCACTGAGGGAGATAATTATAAATGCCATTGAACATGGCAACCTCGATATTTCATTCGAAGAGAAGACCCAGGCTCTCATTGAAGACCGCTATTTTGAACTGATACGCCAGCGGCAGTTTGAACCGCAGAATATCAACAAAAAGGTTATAATTGAATATTCTGTTTCAAAAGAAAAAGTGATGTATATTGTGTCTGATGAAGGCGCGGGATTTAATTTTGAAACCTATCTTGATGGGACATCGGGGAACCCCGATGAATCGTTCCTCTCTCACGGCAGGGGAATAATGATGACAAAAAATGCCTTTGATGAGATAATATACAGCCGCAAAGGGAACCATGTAATGCTTGTTAAGAATTTCACAAGCAAAAAGGAGGATGCGTCAACTGCTGAATAGGTTGACCAGGAAGTATGCTCCGCTCATTAAAGTAAAAGGGAGAGTAAGAAAATATGTAGCCAGCTCCCCCTTTTTTACCACGTCCTGCTTGTAGACCCTCTTCCCGAAAAAACTAATATCCCAGTTCTCAGGGTTTTTCATTCGCCTGAATATCCTCACAGTGATAATTACTTTTAAAAATATCAGTAGAGAAAAGACCACACCGGATTCAATAAAAAGTACCGGCCCGAGACTGAACCTGCGGATAACATCAGGATCCTGCATCATTACAATGAGAATACCCATACCTATGGCGAAATTTGTAACTGTAGTAAGAAGGAACCCCCTGAAACTGAAATTGCTCTTTTCAGAAATGTACGAGACAATGAAAAGTATATGAATAAATACCGATATCTGAAGATCTATAAGGAGCCATAAAAAAAGACTGTCGATCATATAATTTCAATCGCCGCCATAATATAATTACGGATACACTCTACCCTTCTCCGGGACTCCGTTTCTGTAAAAAAATAATTCCCTATTATATCAAATAAAACCGGCATAACTTATTATGTCATGCCGCCTGAAAAAAAGCAAGAAGTTTATCTGCGGGCCGTAAGTTCTATCTCAACCAGGGCTCCAAGAGGAAGGGAGGCCACGCCTATGGTGCTCCTTGCGGGATAGGGCTTTGAAAAATATTTTTCATAGATGCTGTTCATCTCCGGAAAATTTGCCATGTCGGTGAGAAATACAGTTACCTTGACTACATCACATTCAGACAGTCCTGCTGTTTCCAGAACCGCAGTTATATTTTTAAAACACTGCTCTGTTTCGGCTGCTATACCGCCAGGCACAAGTTTGCCTGTTCTGCCGTCAAGGCCGATCTGCCCTGAAAAGAAAAAGAGCCCCCCGGATTCCGCAACATGGGAATACGGACCCACAGGGTTTGTATTTTTTGCATTGAACGCGTTTCTTGGCATGAGATTACCTCCTGTAAATTAAATTTTGATAATCCGGTAATTCAATAGTTATAATAGCCCTTTCACGAAATGTTTAGACCGCCGTCATCCGGCCGTAACAAAAGCGTAGAGCCGGAATCTCATACATTAAAATACTTTGAGATGCCGGCATTCTCTGCGAGAAACCGGCATGACAAACTAAATCTTATACTGAAAAATAAAGAACACCAAATTCAACTTCCTATTGTAATAATGAAATTAATATAAAGATATTTTGTCAAATTGAAAAGTTAAGAGAGGATGAAGCATCATTAGTATTTAATGGTAACGGGGAAGCAGGGTTTAGTTTATCATTATCAGATAGTTATACACATCCTGATGATTTTTCTCTTTTGATAATTCAGCAGCGGTATATCCCGAAGCACATTTCATATTCCTGTCAGCACCCTTACTCACAAGGTATCTGACAACATCCATTTTACCGTTTTCCGCTGCAAACATAAGAGCAGTGAGTCCTGAAACATTGGCGGAATTAATATCTGCCCCCGCAGCCACAAGGATCTCGACAATACAGAGATCACCGTCATCAGCTGCCTGCATCAAAGGCGACATACCCATATAATCTTTAAGATTTACATTCGCGCCCATCTTAATAAGATATTTAACCGAATCCGCCCTTCTGTTTATTACAGCAATGGCCAGCGGGGTCATCCCGTCTCTCCCCCTCAGATTAATATCAGCCCCTTTTTTAAGAAATATTTCAATTGCCTTTAAATCCCCAGTTGCGGTGGCATGGAAAAACTCCCCTGATTCAGGGGCAGCAGAGAGAGCAGAAGTTACTAATATCATATATAAAGCGAGTATAGTTATTATTGTTCTCATTTTTTATAACCTGTAAGAATCTGTTCCACAATATTACAGCGTCAGGTAAGACATAAACTCTTTTTTTAAAAAAACACTGTAAGGGTTTCCCTTAATTTTAACAAAAAAAGCTGCAATACACTTCCGGGATTTTGTATATATTTAATCCCGGATTATTGCAGTGTTACTATAGAGTGATTATTGAAGGTTTAAAGGGTGAATTATTTTTCAAATTTTTCATTTTATAACAAGGGAGAGCAGAGCAACCAGCAGAAAAGACACACTCCCGGTTATTGCTGTTGCGGGGGTAAACATCTTAAGAGCAGTTGCCTCATCCATGCCGCTGAATTTCGATACAATCCAGAAAAAGGGATCATTTACGTGAGATACCATCATGGAGCCAGCTCCCACTGCAAGTACTGCAAGTGCAGGATTAATACCCAGGGTTCCCATTAATGGGGAGATTACAGAGGCGGCAGTAATGATTGATATTGTTGATGAGCCTGTTGCAGTTTTGAGTACAGCAGCCACAAGAAAAGGGAGGAATATACCGATCTGCCATGTGCACATTGATGTGACAATTGAATTGGTGAGGGCCGATGTTTTTACCACTGCGCCGAAAGCTCCCCCTGCTGCTGAAATAACAAGTACAGGAGCCGCACGCCGTACACCCTCGGCAATCCACCCGCCTGTGGCTTCACGGAAAAATCCCCTTTTAACAAGTATCAGGGAGCATAATATACCGGCAAAAAGAGCAAAAACCGGGTCCCCTGCGAATACCGCGAACCTGGAAAAGGCACCGTTTCCGAAGGGCCTTGCGGGTATAACTGCAATTGCACGGAGTATCATTAAAATAACCGGCACGGAAAGAGGAATTACCGATTCAAGGAGAGAGGGTACTTCAAGATAGGGACGGACTGTTTTGCCCCTGGAATCATCAAATACCGGGATGAATTCATTATTCTGCGTATATTTAATAATCCAGAAATAACCGGCAGCGACCCCGGGTATTGATACAAATATCCCCAGGAAAAATACAGAAAGAGAACCTGCATTCAATATACCTGTTGCGCTCAACGGACCCGGAGTCGGAGGTATAAGCGAATGCGCCACATAAAGCCCTGTCGCAAGTGCTGTTGATACTGCAGCAAGAGATCTCCCTGTTGCAGAGGCAAGGGCTTCAGCAAGTGGATGAAGAAGGATAAAACCCGAATCGGATGAAACAGGTACAGAGAGAATATATCCCGCTATATTTACCGTAAAAATTGTTCTTTTTCTCCCGGTCTTTTTTACCACGGCAGAGGCGATTGCAGAGAGCGCACCGGTTTTCTCAAGAATTATACCCATCATAATTCCTTCGATTATTACAAGTCCTATATATCCTGCCGTTGAGCCGAACCCGCTCCTTATGGATGTCAGCACATCATTAAGAGGCATACCGCTCATGAAACCGAAGAGGAATGTCGCGCCGATCATAACTGCTGCGGCATTAATTTTATATACTGCAGTTAATATGATTATTACTGCTAATGATATTCCAAAAATAATCAATGCTGATATTACTGACATTTTATGCTCCTGCTGTTAAAATCTAACGAGCTGTTTAAAAGATTATTCCAGATTATTACTGCATTTTATTTTCCCGGTTTTAACCCCTTTGCCCTGCGGGCATCTCCACCAAAAAAGATGGGGTAGAAAAAGAGGAGGAGTAAATACCTGAATCTTATACTATGAGATGCCGGTATTACCTGCATGAAACCGTTAACAGGAATGACTTATATTGATGAATAAAATGCTATAATTTTCACCATAAAACAATTCATCAAAAGGATTATATTTTTACCAGAAAAATATTAAATTATCACATTCATGCTTTTTCATTTTTTTTATCATCTCCTTATTATCCTGATGTCATTCCCGGCCGGACAATGGTCTGCCGAAGGAAGAGCCGGGAGCTAATCTATATTCATTATATACAGTTATATTAGAACCCCGCAGAACTTTACACTCATGCAAATAAGTATGAAACAAAAACATGACGAACATTTCATAAATTGCTATAACCTCTGCTATAAATACGAATGAGCCTGTTTCGTTTTAAAAAATTTTTCAAAATCTAAAAAAAAATCTCCCCTTTACGGGGAGAAATGCATTTCAAATACTGTTAAATGAACAGTAAAAAAAAGGAAACCTGATGCCGGAAACTTTTGCCCGAGACCTTCAACAGCTTATGATGCAGATAATACTTATGATACCCACCCTAAACATCCGTAATATTTTTCGTAACCTCTCCTCCACTCTTCAGAAGCAACCGTACCATCCGGTGTATCAATGAGGAGCCCCCTTAATGAAAGGAGTGAAAGTGCATCTACCACTTTCCGGATAGGGAGATATGAAACAGCTGAGATATACTCAGCCATATTGATTATATCAAGTTCGGTACACTTCACCGCTTCCATGCAGACAATATACTCATCAACAGCAAGGCCCAGTTCAGCCCTGTGGTCATGGTTTATTACTGATACTCTTGTGATCATTATCATATACCTCTTATTCTTTATAGATTACTGAAGCTTCTCCTGTTATTCCGAAGCTACTCCATCATGCCGTGCCTTTCCCTGTCATTCCCGCGCAGGCTGTGGGCGACCGCAGGAAGAGCTGGAAGCTAATCCATAGTATAGTCTATCCTTACAATAGATCCCCGCCTTCGCGGGGATGACAAAAAAGTGTACAGACATGACAATGCAATAGATCCCCATCGGAGTTTACCCTCATGAAGATGGGGGCGGGGATGACAAAACAGGGATCCCTGCTTGAATTTACCCTGATACATTTGGATGCCTGGATGACATGTAATCAGATCCTCCCCGGCGTAACCGGAGTTTTCTGCTCAATGAATTTCTCTATATCC
>DAISJZ010000054.1:0-21759 GCA_036821145.1 Spirochaetota bacterium | reverse complement strand
TATAATTCAATAACAAATTCTCTCCTGAGGGAGTTTATATGCGGTTTCAGGATCACAATTATGCTGAGTTTTATGACATGCAGCAGACTGAGGCGGGCTATCCCGGCAAACTCCTCCCTCCGGTCATCGAAGCACTTGAAGGATACCCTTCGATAATTGATATAGGCGCAGGCACAGGTTTTTTCACCCTCCCTCTCCTTGAGGCAGGGCACAGTGTAACTGTTGTTGAACCGGCTTCGGAGATGTCAGCTCTTATACTGAAAAAATGTCCTGCCGGGAAAAGGAATATGCTCTCCATAATAAATGATGACTGGGAAAACTGGAACAGCGATATTCATGACGCCTCGATATCTGTACACTCTCTCTACCCGATGAAAAACCGGGTAAAAGCCATAGAGCTTATGTACCGGTATTCAGCCAGGAGAGTTATTATCGTACGGGAACCCGCTGAAATGATTACCCTTTCAGGCGAGATAAGAACAAAACTCGGACTTAAGCTTAACCGTGATTATAATGATGAGATAAAATCAGTTTTAAGCAAACTGAGAGCTGATTTTACATTAAAAAAAATTGTTGAAAAACGTCCGCACAGAATTCAGAACCTGAAACAGGAAACTGAATCAATTACCTACCAGCTCCAGCTGGATGATTCTTTTAAAGAAAAAGTTGAGAAATCAATAAAAGAGTTATGCGCCGCTGATTCTTCAGGACTTTATTTTAATGCAGTTTATAGTGACAATATATATATTTTCTGATTAAATTACCGCTGTTTTATTATTGAAGTAAAACAGTTGAGATATTGACCATAGATATAATAACTGTTATATTTATTATGTATCCGGGCTTGATATACTTGAACTGACAGGATCACAGGAGAATTTAAATGACCTCTAATGAAATAATAAACAGATCCGAACTTGAAGAGAGGCTTGATAAGGACTTCTCTCTTTTCGCAGAATTGACCGATCTTTTTTTTGATGACTCACTCTCGCTTCTCAAAAAAATTGAAGATTCCATAAAAAGAAAAGATGCTGACTCATTACGAAAAACCGCCCACACCCTCAAAGGAGCTGTGGCGAATTTTTCCGCCCCCAGGGCTTATGACGCTGCTTTTGAACTTGAAACTGCAGGGAGGGAAAACCTCCTTGAAAATGCTGATGAACAATTCAGCATCCTTAAAAAGGAGATTGATAGTTTAACCAATGAGATGAAATCTATTCTGAAACAGGGCTCCTTCTAAAATTTCCGGGGAATTTATGAGTAAACAGGAAGAATTAACAGAATTCGCTATGGAGTTATGCAGAAGCGCTGGGGCAATTCTCCTTTCAGGATTCAGATCAAAAAGCACACAAATAAGTTATAAAAGCCGTACTGACATGGTGACAAACATTGACAGGGAGTCAGAGGAATTCATTGTTTCTGAAATTAAAAATGCTTTTCCTGATCACTCCATCATTGCTGAGGAGGGGAACAGAAAGGATTCCTCCGGCGGTTACACCTGGTACATTGATCCCCTTGACGCCACAAACAATTATGCTCACGGTATACCTTTTTTCTGTGTTTCAATCGGGGTATACTCTTCCAGGGAAAATCGAATCGTCAGCGGTGCTGTTTACGATCCGTTCCATGATGAGATGTTTCACTCATTTTACAGGGGAGGCTCTTTCTGCAATGAGGAGAAACTTCAGGTCTCAAATACCTCTGATATCGGTATAGCATTACTCGCTACAGGATTTCCGTATGCCAAGGAGGATATGGAAAAAAACAACCTCAGGCAGCTGAATGTATTCCTCCCGAAAATTCAGTGTGTCAGGAGACTCGGCTCCGCAGCCCTTGACCTCTGCTATCTTGCCTCAGGAAGAATCGATGGATACTGGGAACCCATGCTCCACCCATGGGATACGGCAGCAGGAAGCCTCATTGTCGAAGAAGCCGGAGGCCGTGTTACCAGATATAACGGTGAGCCATTTGACCCGGAGTTTCCGGAAATTCTTGCCTCAAACGGAATTCTGCATGACAGAATGATTGAAATAATCCATACTGCTTAAAACACAGGCTGAATGAAATATGGAAATAAATTCTGAAGTTCAGTTTTACACTGTAACAGAGATTAACAGGCTTATAAAATTTGAACTTGAAGAGAACCCGCGGTTTAACAATATCTGGATAAGGGGTGAGATTTATAATCTCACCTACCACTCATCGGGTCATATCTATTTTACACTGAAAGATGACGGAGCTGTGATTTCCGCCGTGTTTTTCCGCTATGCCAATAAAAACCTTAAATTCAGACTTGAAGAGGGGATGAGCGTCCTGGTCTACGGCGGGCTCACAGTATTTGAAAAGCGGGGGAGCTATCAGTTCAATGTACTCTCAGTCCGGCCTGAAGGCGCAGGTGAACTCCAGAAAAGGATTGAACAGCTTAAACAGAAACTTGCCAAAGAGGGAGTTTTCGATCAGGCCAGGAAAAGGCCCCTTCCATTTCTCCCTAAACGGCTTGGAGTGGCAACATCACCCACAGGTGCAGCCGTGCGTGATATAATAAAAGTTGCACTGAGAAGATTCCCTAATATTGAGATTATTATTGCTCCTGCGAAGGTCCAGGGAGATGATGCCCCTGTTTCAATCAGCAGAGCAATAACTGAACTGAACAGGCCGGAGCTTAATATTGATGTCATTATTGCAGGAAGAGGTGGCGGTTCATTCGAGGATCTCTTCGCTTTTAATGAAGAGATTGTTGTCAGGGCATTCTTTAATTCGAGAGTCCCTATTATCTCCGCAGTGGGGCACCAGATAGATCACCCGTTATGCGATGATGCGGCTGACGTTGCTGCTCCTACACCATCCGCTGCAGCAGAAATAGCAGTACCGCAGAAAAAAGATCTTTCTGATGAAATCACTTATCTCCACAACCGCATATCCACTGCCCTGATGAACAGTTATTCGAGGGACAAAACACGTCTGAAAAATATTATTTCAAAAAAAGTATTCAGAGATCCTTACGAAATCGTAAATTTAAGGGGTATGCTGCTGAATGAAATGGAAAACCGAATTGCACTTTCAATGAAACATATTATATCCGGGAAGAAAGAGAAGTTTCTGAGCCTTCCGGATATTGCTCAGATAGAAAAAAATTTTGTAAGGCAGCTTCGCCATAAATTTGAAATGAAGGTTCAGGCAATCCATAACCTCTCGCCTCTTGCTGTTATGAGCAGAGGTTATTCAATCGTTACCGGCAGCAATGATATAATAATTAAAAGTGTGGAAAATATTACTGAAGGTGACAGCCTTAGCATAAGGTTCAGCGACGGCCGTGTTACTGCGGATGTTGCCTCAGTAAAGAAGGAGAAGTAATGGAAAAGCCGAAAAAAAACGAATCAAAAAAATCCTTTGAAAATGCGCTGGCGGAACTTGAAGATATCGCCGAAAAACTCGAGGATGGAACACTTGGCCTGGATGATTCAATTAAAGAATTTGAAAAGGGGATAAAGCTTGCCAGGCTCTGCCAGGAGAAGCTTGAAGAAGCTGAAAGAAAAATCGAGATTCTTCAGAAGGGTGAAAACGGAGAGGTCGCTTCCAGGAAAGTCTCTGTAAAAACTGATACAGGTGAGATTGATGATGAAGAGGAACTCCAGGGTTCACTTATATAGGGGGGAAGATGAAAAAAATTGCTGTATTCATACTAATTGCCATAACTGCTGCGGGATGTTCAAAGAATGAGGGGATCTCTTTCTGCGAAGGTGTTGATACAGAAGGAAAGGGTGTAAACTGCGGCAGGGTTTTCACAACCGGGGATCTGACCGGCGTTATAACAAGCAAAACGCCTTTTGAAGCGGATTCACTTACGGTAAAAATTACAAAGATTGACGGAGACAAAAAAAAGGTTGAAAAGACCTTTACTGTTGAAGCCGGACGTGAGAAGACCAGTGCTAATACAACTTTCCAGTTTTATAACAGCGGAAAATATCTTGTTGAAGCCGTTAAAGGTGATGAAAAAATTGCGGAAGGTTCGATTGAAATAAGGGATACCTACTGAGCGGTATCCCCTTTATCCAGTGCTTTCTTTTTATCCTCCCTGTAGACAACAATAACAAGAAGAAATGCCCCTGTAACAATTACCATGTCAGCTACATTAAATGTAGGCCACCTGTAAATCCCGTCAACTCCCACAGAAATAAAATCCACAACACCGATCCTACCCGGGATAAGCCTGTCTATGATATTACCCAGCGCTCCTGCAATTATAAGCCCCATTGCGATACGGAAAAGTCCCGGCATTGCTTTTTCATAGAAATAGTATGCCACCATAAGCAGCAGTACCGCAACAGATACCACAAGAAAGAAATTTTTGTATCCCTGGAGTATCCCGAATACCCCCCCCTGGTTAAAGGTAAGGTCAAACCTGAGAAAACCGCCGAAAAAATCCACGGTGTTGTAATACCCCAGGTTAACAAGGGCAAGATGTTTAGTGTATAAATCGGCTGCAAGTGCAGCCGCAACTGTTACTGCAGGCAGAATATGTTTTTTCATTTAACCGTCCCTGTATTAAAGATTCTTAACAACTGATGTACATCGCTCGCAGAGCTCCGGGTGTTCCGGGTCGCTCCCCAGTTCATCGTAGAAGTTCCAGCACCTGACACACTTTTTGCCATTACTCTTAACAGAGGATACAGCAGCAGTATCATACTGTGTTAGTCCTGCATCAGAATCGGCAAATCTTATCTTCGCAACCTGCATGAATCTTCTGAGCTCCTCACCCATTGAAGCAAGAAGTTTTTTTAAAGCTTCATCTTTTACAAAGAGAGTGATCTCCGCTTCAAGAGAGGCTTTAATTATCTTATCCTTTCTCAGATCCTCAAGTGATTTGAGTACATCTTTTTTAATTTCAGCAACCTGGTTCATCCTGTCATGAACTTCAGGATTGTTGTACTTATCGCTGAGTTTATAGTACCGCTCCATATGAATAGAACCTTTATTGCCCATAAACTCCCAGATCTCTTCCGTGGTAAATGCAAGCACCGGGGCGATGAGCCTCACAAGTGAATTGTATATCTCACTCAGCACTGTAAGGTTTGCGCGCCTCAGCTTCGAATTTTTTGCCTCAACATACAGTATGTCTTTTGATATATCAAAATATATTGATGAAAGTTCAACAGCGCAGAAATTCAATATCTTCCTGTAAACAAGGTGGAACTCAAATTTTTCATAATGTTTTATCACGCTCTCTGAAAGGAAATAGAGCTTATGGAGAATCCACCTGTCAATATCGGTAAGTTCCTCGTATGACACCGCATCCTTTGCGTTAAAATCTGCGATATTCCCTATGACATACTTCAGGGTATTCCTGATCCTCCTGTATGAATCAGCGACCTGGTTCATCATCACCATACCGATACGCACATCGTTCCTGTAATCCTCGGAGGATACCCACATGCGGAGTATATCAGCTCCGAATTGATCTATAATCTTCTGCGGCGGAATTACATTCCCCATTGATTTACTCATTGCCTTGCCGTTCTCATCAAGAACAAACCCGTGTGTGAGAACAGTTTTAAAAGGCGCACGCCCTTTCAGCGCAAGAGCCGGCCAGAGCGAAGACTGGAACCACCCCCTGTGCTGGTCGCTCCCCTCCAGATACATGTCAGCAGGCCACCTGTGATCCGCCCATTTTTCAAGAACAGCAAAATGAGACACACCTGAATCAAACCATACATCAAGTATATCAAACTCCTTAACCAGGTTTTCTGATCCGCATGAACATTTTGTTCCGGCCGGTACAAGTTCCTTTATATCCTTTGTATACCATGCATCAAGTCCCTCTTTTCGCGAAAGGTCGGCAAAGTGCTGAACAGATTCCGCGGTCATAAGGTTCTTTCCGCAGTCGCCGCACCTGAATGAAGGAATAGGGACCCCCCAGGATCTCTGCCGTGAAAGACACCAGTCCGGCCTTGTCTCTACCATACCCCTGAATCTTGATTCGCCCCATGAAGGTACCCACTCAGTTTCATCAACTGACTTAAGTCCCTTCTTCCGCAGATCCCCATGCTCCATACCGAAAAACCACTGTTCTGTTGCCCTGTAGATCAGCGGTTTTTTACATCTCCAGCAGTGAGGATATGAGTGTTCAATCTTTCCGCTATGGATAAGGACTTTCTTCTCATCCAGCATTTTTACTATTTCAGGATTTGCCTTAAATACATGTACTCCTTTCATCTCCGGGAAATCTGATGTGAATTTACCCTCATCATCAACCGGGCAGTAAACTTCAAGGCCATTCTGAAGGCCTGTTATATAGTCATCATGACCATGGCCCGGGGCTGTATGCACGACCCCTGTTCCCTGCTCAAGTGTAACGTGATTACCGAATACAACTTTCGATTCCCTGTCTATAAAGGGATGCCTGACATGGAGAGATTTTATCTCTGCCTGACTGACAGGAAGAGATTCTTCATGTTTGAGTCCTGTAATCTCTTCAAACTGCGCGATAAGCCCTTTTGCAAGAATATACCAGTCGCTGCCGAATCTGTATGATAAATATTCAAAATCGGGGTGAAAACACACACCAAGGTTCGCCGGCAGAGTCCAGGGGGTTGTTGTCCATATGACAACATAGGTGCTGTTCTTATCTCCGCCGAAGGTAACTGTTGAAGGATCTGCCTTAAACTTGACATAGATCGATTCTGAAGTATGCATGTCATATTCGACTTCGGCCTCTGCAAGTGCTGTTACGCATGTAGGGCACCAGTAGATCGGCTTCTTGTTTTTATATATATATCCTTCCCTGAGGATCTTCCCGAATGTTTCAACAATTGTAGCTTCATAATCCGCAGACATTGTCTTATAGGGATTCCCGTAATCTCCGAAAACTCCGAGTCTTTTAAACTCCTCCATTTGTATGCCCACAAACTCCTCGGCATAACTCCTGCACTGTTTCCTGATTTCAACTTTAGGCATCTCCTTTGCCTTATCTCCGATCTTCTTTGTTACATTCAGTTCAATCGGAAGTCCGTGACAGTCCCACCCCGGCACATAAGGAGAGCGAAAGCCAAGCATTGTTTTATGTTTAATAATAATATCTTTAAGAATTTTGTTAAGAGCATGTCCGATATGAAGATGTCCGTTTGCATAGGGGGGGCCGTCATGAAGAATATAGAGGTCGGACCCTTTACGCGATTCCAGTATTTTATTGTAGATCTTCTCATCCTGCCATTTTTTTGCTATGGCCGGTTCCTTCTGCGGAAGGTTTGCCCTCATCGGAAAATCGGTTGCGGGTAGGTTTACTGTCTTTGAATAATCCATTGTTTCCTCTTTTGCTCTTAACTGATTTAGTCAGACGGGTATTAAAAATAAATTAAAAAGTTGAACCGGTGCCCTGTTTTGTCAATATTTTTTTCTGGCACTCCTTTAAGGTAATTAATTCCTTGACTGCACCCGCGATATACTGATAATTTTTATATTCAATGAAAAGTTATTCCTGCGAACTTCGTTTCGCGAACGCAGGAGCCCCTGCGGGGGGCTTTTAAGGGGTTACACCCCTTAACCCCGTTTCACGTAATGAGTTTTATAAAATGTTTAATATCCAACAAAACAGAGTTAACACATTCTTTGAAATTTTCATATGATAAGATTATATTTATTTAAAACTAACAAAACCGGGGAATAGTATGAAATATCCACGACCCATTTCAAAACCAGCGGCCATTTTAGTAACACTTGCACTTTTTTTTACTGTATCGTGCCAGCTTGATGTTCCCATGAAAGAGATGGTTTCAGCAAAAACATCCATTGAAAGCGCGAAGTCTGTTGATGCCGGGAAGTACAGTCCCGAGGAGCTTAAAAAAGCTGAGGAGCTTCTTCTCCAGAGCCATGCGCTGCTTTCCGAAAAAAAGGATAAAGAGGCGAAGAAGGCAGCGGAGGATTCAATAACAGCCGCACTGGCAGCTGAGAATAAAGCTCTCCCCTCTTATGCTGATGCCCATATAGAAGCTGCTGAAACCGAGTACCGGGAGGCGGACAAAGCTTTTGCAGAGAGGTTCTCACCTGAGAAATTCGCTAAGGCGGGAGCTCTCACAACAGAGGCAAAACAGTATTTTGAAAGCAAAGATTTCAGAAAATCTGCTGATCTTGCAGACCAGGCCCTTGCTGCGGCAGTTGAAGCGAAAAATGAGGCACTGATGAATTCCTCTGTTATTCAGAACCAGATCAATACTCTGGAAAACAAATATAATACTCTGAAAAAAGATAAATTCAGCGGTTCAGCCAATGAAAACCTCACAAAAGCAGGAACAGCCCTTACATCTGCCAGGGCCGCTCTTGCAGATAAAGATTTTAAAACAACAATGAACGGGATCAGGGACGCAGAAATTGAACTTGATGCTGCAAACCTTATCATAGTTAAAAAAGGGATGTATGCGAGGATCGAGACACTCAGGGGAGATATGAACACAGCTGCAAAAGAAGCTGTATCAGGAGATCTGAAATCTGATCTCGACAAAGCTCTTCTTGCCCTGAACGCTGCAGAGACTTCACTCGAGCAGAATTACATTGAAGATGCGGACATGCGGATAAAGGAAGCTGACGCTCTCATTAGCGGTGCTAACGCGAAAATGAAAGAAAGAAATGCACTTGCCGCAATTGCCCGGGCTGAGAAACTTCTGGCCCAGGCTAAAGAAAAGGATTCCGCAAACACTCATTCAGAAAATTTAGGGAAAGCCGGAAAGTTAATTGATGAGGGCAGAACCAGTATAGAAAATAAAAAATATAACGAAGGTATAAATAACGCCGAAGAGGCTGAAACACTCATCGCCGCAGTACTGAACTCCATATCATCAGAAGCTGCTGAAGCCAGGCTCAAAGCATCAGCTGATGAGCAGAAAGAAAAAGCTTCAAAAGAGGATTCGTCACCTGAAAAGGAAGTTATAGAAGAAGAGGGAAAACCTTCAGGAAATATTTATACTGTTCAATGGAGAAAGAAAAACACTGACTGTCTCTGGAGGATCGCTGAGAAAGTATATAAGGACGCGGCATACTGGCCCGCAATATATATCGCCAACAGGGACCAGATTAAAGATCCTGATCTGATATTTCCCGGTCAGAAATTTGTTATACCTCCAAAACCGCAAAAACGCCCTTCATACAAAAAGATCATTGAAGAGCAGAAAGCAAAAGAAACTGAAAAGGAAAAAGCTGTCAGCGAAAATAAATCTGACGATAAAGATAACAAAGGACCTGTCGAAAATAAATGAAATTCAGATTCACATTATTAATTCTTCTTATTATCAATGTCCCTCTTTCAGCGAGGGACATTGATTTAGATGCCATATACCTGAAGCCTGAATCGAAAATATATGCTGACATTGTATCAGCAAAGGAGAAGCTTTACACCGATATTTCATCCCTTTTTATTGACAGCAGTGTAATCTTTTCCGCATGGAGCGGAGGAGATGATATTCTTTATCTTAAAGAATTCAGAGGGATAAATATTATCTATCTCTACTCAAGGGGAACCCTGGAAAAGAGAGAGATCGGGAGATTTCCCGGCACTGTTACTGCCGCGGTAAACAATTCACGAGGGAACCTGGTCACCTTTAAATCAATTTTTTATAATGATGAGGCAGAAGCTGAATCCCGGAACATTCATATAGACCTTGTCACATTAAAAATACACGAAGAGAGATCGGGCTCACTGTTTCTCGATTTTTCACCTCATCCATCCACAAGGGAGATTATCAAACAGGGGAGAGATGGAATTTTCAGACGGGACCCGTTTACCGGAACATCGTCCGAACTTATATCAACTGAAGATTACTCAGACATGCAGTGCCAGGGTCAGCCGGTAATTGCACATTTATCTCCTGACGGGAAAAACCGGCTTCTTGTTTGCGGGACAGGAGGGAGCTACAGCGCGAGACTGCTGCGCGGAGGGAGCAGAAGTGACATCTCCGGGATTGTTTCAGCAGGCGATATCAGGTGGATAAATAACAGCAGGTTTCTTTACAGGTCAGGGGGCGCAGGTGACTATTCTGTCCGGATCTACGATTCAAACAAAGGGAGCTCGTTTCAGCTTATATCAGGCACAATGAATCCTGATATAAATTTCTCTGAAAGAGCCGGGCTTATTACCTGCCTTGATAACCAGGTCATAAATATATTTTCATCAGATTTAAGCAGCAGAATTGAAACAGGAATAGAAGGCGAGGAGACATCTTTCTCTCCTGATGGAAGAAAAATGATCTCAATATACCGGGGAAAGCTTTATATTACAAGCCTCACGATGTTAGAAAAATACCAGATAGTCATAAGAAGGAATGCCTCAACGCTCCTTGAGTTTTACAAAAAAGCAGCCCGGACAAAAAACGAATGGGAGAACACATTTACTCCTGAATACTTAAATAAAAAAATCTCACAGTATGAAAAGTTTCTTAAGAGCGGAAAATAATGAACAGACCTTTTCAGAGCATCAGATTTTTTTTCAAACGGTACCTGTTCAGACTGAATAACGGAATTCCATATACTGGCATTACAAAAACAGAGGAGAATTTTTTTATTCCACTGACAGAAACATCCCCCCATAAACCCGAATGGAAGCTGAACCTTTTTCTTTTCATTACAACACTCTGCACAACAACTCTATTTGCCCCCTCGTCAGGGGAGACAATCGGTGAAGCCCTGATTAATGGCCTCCCCTATTCACTGACTTTAATGACAATACTTTCAATACATGAATTCGGCCATTACTTTGCAGCAAGAAAATTCGGTGTTAATGCCACTCTTCCATACTTCATCCCTTTCCCGTCAATAATAGGAACAATGGGTGCGGTGATTAAAACAAAATCACCGATACCTCACAGGCGTGCCCTCTTCTACATCGGGATCATGGGGCCACTACCGGGATTTTTCGCAAGCCTTATTGCGGTTATTGCCGGAGTATCGTTCTCAGAAGTGATACCTATACCGCTCACTGAAGGATTGATAATCCAGCTCGGTAACTCCATTCTTTTTTCTCTTATAGTTAATCTTTTTCATGGAAGCATCCCTGCAGGTCATGATCTCTTTCTGCATCCTGTTGCATGGGCAGGATGGATAGGTTTCTTCATCACAAGCCTTAACCTCATGCCTATCGGTCAGCTCGACGGAGGGCATGTTCTCTACTCTCTTATCGGGAAGAGGCAGACTTACGCCGGATGGCTTGCTCTTGCTGCGCTGGCTGTGCTTACTTTTATATGGCCGGGATGGGGATTATGGGTGGCAATCACACTTCTGATACTGATGGTGGCGCATCCCCCCATCAGAGAGGCCGCACCTCTTTCGTTTAAAGAAAAAGCAGCGGGATGGTTCTGCATGATGGTGTTTATACTTACATTTATCCCTGTGCCTGTTCAGCTGATATAACAGAATCAGCTTTACCATTCACTTCAAGATAATACCTGTAATTCTTCATTATCCTGAAAGCACAGATAATGTCTGCACCTGTCCAGACAACACATACGTGAATAAATGAAACAAGATTGATATCTGTACCTGCAATTGAAAATACATCGGTCGACCTGAACATATATATGCCGTATGCAAAAAAAGCAGCGGTCATAGCAAAAATAATGCTTATCATAACAGATACTTTTAAAACAGTGCCGTATTTTGCAAGGCATGCGTAAATTAAAAATATTATCAGTAAAAGAATTATAAAACTCATATCCGGTTCCTTGAAAAATTAATCCCTGGATACAAAACCCCAGTTCATGAAGTAAAAAGCTCCATCCTTTAAATGATAAGTTATACTCCCCTCATTTCTGTCAATTTTAAAAACAGAAGCTGACCCGTTTTCCACTTCAGCATAGTCATCTAAATTCAGCCTGCTGTCAGAAAAAGTAATTTTTAAAAGTCTCCCTTCATTTAAAAACTGGTAAGTAAAATAGTAATTTGAATATTTTTCGGAGAATATCTTTGAACTAAGAATCATTCCCCCTCCCGGAAGAAAGGTCATCTCAGCAGGTTCCATCTCCCCGCCGTTATACGCAAATCTCTTTATACCATCAGTTTTATCCAGTACAAAAAATTTACGGTTCTCCTCCTTAACAAAGGACTGATCTTTTGTAACGCTTTTATTAAGCACTTCAGCAAATCCCTTCATATCAGATACAAGCGAACTTTTTATCCAGGCATCGGTTCCATGCCATTCTGTTCTGTACCACGCCGCATCCCCTGATGCCGGGGATTTCTCTTTAAGATTAAGTTTTGAACCGAATGGAACAATGGATATAATTCCTGATTTCTCTTCCGGTTTCTGCTGAAGCAGAGCCCCCTCCTCCAGATTGACGTAACCCGCTGCCGGGAATTTTTCACTCCCGCTTTTGCCGCATGAGGATATAAAAACAACCACAACAGCAAGTATTACAGTTAAGATCTCCCTTTTCATAAAGTCTACCTCACAATATTCTGTAATTCACTTATCCGGCTATCTGCGGCATAATCTGCCGCACTCCTGTTATCATTATCTCTAATATCAGCCAGGGCCCCCCTGCTTAGAAGCTCAGGAACAATATCAATGACCTTCTGCTGATTCTTCTGGTTGACCTCCCTGATAATGTGAGCGAGGGGAGTTCTTCCGGACTTATCCTTTACATTTATATCAGCGCCGTTTTTAATCAGGAGGTCTATTATATCCAGTGCAGCTTTCTTCTCCTTCGCGGAAATTTTATAATCCCCTGTATAATCCATTATAACTTTTTTAAGCGTGGTATTGCCGTACTGGTCACCGTTATTTACCTTCACGCCGCTCTTCAGAAGCGCCTCAACTACAGGTTTACTCCTCAGCTTGCAGGATATATCAAGAGGTGTCCTGCCGTATTTATCAGGGATATCAGGATCTCCCCCTTTCGAAATCAGCTCAGCAATGGCTTTGGCAGCCTGTGTAAGTTTATACTGTTCATTTTTACCCACGGCAGAAGTCCGGGCAAGGAGTAGAATAGCTGATTCATTTTTTTTGCTGAGGATATTGGGATCAGCCCCCCCTTTCAGCAGCAGAGTTACAAACTGGAACTTCGCGCCGTTTACAGCCTCGTGAAGTACGGGAACTCCTGCGCTGCTTGTGTCATTCACCTGCGCTCCCCCTTTTATAAGGGCGTCAGCTGCATAGTAGCCTCCATTTCCTCCGATCCTTACCGCCTTGTATAAAGCTGTTTCGCCAAGGCTGTCCTTCAGGGAAAGGTCTGCCCCACCTGCAGCAAGAACTTTTACTGAGCTGTTATAACCTTTTTCAGCAGCCAACATAACAGCTGTTTTATTATCACTGTCCCTGGCATTAAGATCAGCGCCCCCCTTAATAAGGGAAGAGAGGAAAGAGACCCTGTTCCCGGAAGCCGCCATATGAATCAGCCTCCCCTTTTCAAATGACTCATTCAGCCGGGCACCGCCTGAAACCAGTATGTTAAAAACATCGATCCTGTTAGTCTCATAAGCAACAAGAATAAGATATTTCCCGGAACTGTTAGTGACATTTACATTGGCTCCACCCTTTACAAGATACTCAGCAGTTTTGACATCCTTGCTCTCAACTGCAGCAATAAGTGGAGTGGTTCCGTTTCCATCCCTGACATTGGTATCAGCTCCGCTCTGGATGAGGAACTGAATAACTGATGAATTCCCTTTATAAATTGCCTGTAACAGGGGATAGCTGCCGTTACGGTACCCTTTATTAATATCAACTCCCTTCTGTACCAACAGTTTCAGAGTCGTCAGATCCTGTTTTTCAATACTCATATGAAGGAGAGTAATTCCATTGGGAGCTGTTGCCCCGGGGTCAGCGCCCTTTTCAAGAAGAAGGTTCAGCATCCCCCTCCCTTTGTCATAACCTACAAGGACAAGTTTAACACCATTCCAGTCCTCCCCTGCAGCATCAGCGCCCCTGCTTATAAAATAACCGGCATTTGCCGTAAGGTTTGAATGTACAGATATCGCAAGAGGACTTCTGCCTGAGGAATCTTTAACATTAACGGGTGCCGTGGCAAGAGATTCATTCAGAAGGAGTTTATCCCCACCCTTCATCGATGCAAGGTAGTGCATTACTGTCATACCTGAATTATCTTTAACATCGAAAGAAACCTTCTCCTTTTCATTCATCAGCATCTGCGCAAAGGAAAAATTCCCTTTTTCAATTGCTGTAAGGAGAGGAGTCTGCCCGCTGTTATTTTTTAAATTCAGATTAAAATTATATGATGAAAGTGATTTATAGAGCTTCATGTCATTCTTTTCAGCAAGTACATGAATCAGTGAATTCCCTTCTCCATCCTTAGCTGTAACATCAGCACCGCTTTTCATGATATCAGAGGCAATCCCCTTCTGGTTCTTTCTGTATGCATAAAGGAGGAGCGGAACACTCCCCTGTTCCCTGAAATTAATGTTAAGACCATTACCTGCAAGAATCCTGAACCCGGAGGAATTCCCGGCATCAATCGCACGTCCTGCCGCAGAAACACCATTGCCGGCAACAGCATTAACATCCCCCCCTTTCTGAATAATAAGTGTCATAATTTCATCCCAGTTTTTCCCCCTGTTGCCTGCAGCAATATGCAGAGGCGTAAACCCGGAACTGTCAGGGGATTTCACATCAGCACCACTTTCAATTAAAACTTTAGCTGTTGAAGTATTCCTCCCTTCAAGGACCATCATGAGAAGAGTTTTACCCGATGTATCCGTATAATTGACATCACATCCAATATCCGCAAGAGGTTTAACATTCTCCCACCTTTTGGAGAGAACAGCGTAAGCAATTGGTGTTATCCCTGACTGGTCCTTCCTGTTTATGACACCTCTGTCAAATCTGAGAGAACCGATAATTTTTGAACTGTTTTTAACTGCCGCAAGCCTGTGAAGTATATTCCTGCCGCTGCTGTCAACAATCTCCTGATCAGCACCCTTTTCAATGAGATACTGCATAACCCCGGAATATCCTTTGGCAGATGCAGAGAGAAGGGGTGTTTCTCCTGAGGTATTCTTTATATCAACAAGAGCTCCTTTATCTATGAGATATTTCACTGTATCAATATCGTTTTTAGAAGCAGCAAGATGAAGCAGCGGATTCCTTTTTTCGTCGTATACGTTCAGTTTAGCACCTTTGTCAGCAAGGAGTTTTACAATTTTAACCTGCCTGTATTTGTAGGCATATACAATGGCCGGAACCCCGCCTGCATTCCTGTCAGGCATAAAATCTCCCTTTTCGAGAAAAAGCTGCACACCCTGAAGGTTCCCCTTCCTTATCAGTATCGCCGCAGGTGTTTCACCATTACTGGCAGTATCACCTGTTCTTGCCCCTGAAGATAAAACTTTTTCCATGAAAGCTAACGCCTGTTTGCTCCTGCTTTCGGCAAGGACATGCATGAGAGTATAACCCTTATTATCACTTTTGTTAGGATTTGCCCCCTTTGACAGGAGATACTCAGCAACATTGTATCTTCCAGATGCTGCTGCTAACATAATTATTGTTTTCCCGTATTTATCAGAAGTATCCGTGGAGAAATTCTCATCAATATACTTCTGTACGTTTTTCAGATTCCCTGTTTTTGCCGCATAAATCAGTTTATCCTCGTCGGATGCCAGGGCTGTGCCGCATAACAGTAAAAATATTGCAAATAGAGATAAAATCCGTTTCATTGTCCCCTCTTTCCTTTTGGTCTATGGATGTACATAATTTAAAGGATCAACAAATTCCTCGTATGCCCTTATTTCAAAATGAAGGTGACACCCGTATGAATGCCCGGTGTTCCCCACTGTACCAATCTTCTGCCCTGAACTGACCTTCTGCCCCACCTGTACTTTTATAGAACTGAGGTGCCCGTAAACAGTCCTGTACCCGTTTTTATGTTCCAGAATAATATACGAGCCGTACCCGCAGGACGAACAGTTTCTGTTATTCTCAACTGCAAGAATAACAGTACCATCAGCAGAGGCCCCCACTGTGTTTCCGCAGTTAGTTGCAAAGTCAACACCAGTATGGTTACTCACCTTCCCCTTAAGGATCCTTTTGCCGAACTTACTGGAAATAAAATAGCTGTCTTCTGTTATAGGCACCTGAAAAATATTATTAATATCATCCCCCTCTTCAAAGGCGTTCCTGTTATCTGAGAGAAATGCGCCGAAAACCCACCCGTCATAATCAAGATACTTTATCTTAACCCATATCGATTTTTTCCCGCCAAGTGTAACAGCCTCCTCCTCAACATCTGTAATCTTGACCTCATCTTTATTCTGGAGGCTGAAAAGAACTGTCCCCATATCATCAGGAGCGTCCCTGACTCTCAGTATGTCCGGTTTAACATAAAGGGTTTTCCCTTTTTTCAGAAATTCAGCAGGTTCATTATTTTTAGAATCCCCACTACCACCATCACTTCCAGGAGGAGCGAGATAGGCACCGAAAACCCATCCTTTAATTCCGCCGGAATCAATCTTTGCCCATTTTGAAGTTCTCCCTTCATAATAGTCTGTATGCGAAGAATACTCCTCAACAGTAACCTCATCATTTTTATAAAGGTATCCAACTACTTCACCTTCAAGAGAAGGCTCACCCCTTACTTTAAGAGTGGCTGCTGTAACCTTCATCCTTGATGAATCGTCTCTATTTTCATCATTCCCGCTGTCGTAACCGCTCTGCGCGAGAAGTATATCTGTTCCCCCTGTACTCAGATAATTATAATTGAGCCCTGAAACGAACGCATTCAAAATCTCCTCTTCATCAGGAAACTCATGCTTCCTGTAGCTCCCCCTGGCAGGTTTTTTCTGAAGAACCATGTTAAGGGGGATATATCCCTCAATCCCCTCTGATGTTCTCACAAGGAGCCAGTCACGGGTAATGGAAGGTTTATCCCTCCTCTTCTGTACAAGAGGTTTCATAAGAATAGTTAAAGCATCCCCTCTTTTTACAGCGGCAGTAAATTCCCTGTCACTGTCATACGGAAGAGATCTCAGCCTGTAACTGTCAGCAGAATAACCATTATATTCTCTGTGCCCTTTAAGTTTAGAATCATAATCAGTTTCAGTCAGATCCCTGAGATCTTCAGCTGCGGAAGGGTCAACCGGGATCTTTATTTTGAAATCCGGTGCAAAATTCTTTACCCTGTTCTGGAAGTCATAAAATTTCTTTAATATACGTTCACGTCTTTCCTGATCTTTCTTCCTGATATTATCCATTGTATCTCTGCTCTTGTCAGATATTTCATCAGGTGTCACTGCAAATGAAGATACGGATAAAAATAAAAGAGACAATAGAATGTATAATAATTTCATTTTTTACTCCTTTGGGGGTATCAGATTAATATTTATATAGAATCAGAAAAAGTCAAACTGATAATAGAACCGGGGCAAAAAGACCGCACAATTATGCTAAAAGAACTTGAAAGATTCATGCAGTATATTTTTATATAATATAAGTTTGTTCCCGGATAAATGCCGTATAATGAACCGACTGAATTCTGATTTCAATATACAGCTACACAATAGTGTTATAAGGCATTTAATCAATACCAAATAAACGTATGGAGACAATAATGAGAAAAATAATTTCAGCTGCAGCCATTCTGATAACACTGTCTGTCATTACATCATGTAAACTCGGACAGGTTACTGATCCGAAAGCAAAACTGATCAAAGAAAACGAGCAATTCCTAAAAGCAGATAATAAAGGTGGAGAGGTATTCAGAGTTCTTCTCACTTCTGATGAATATAAAGTACTTCAAATGAAAAATGAAAAAACAATTCAGAGAACACCTGATGACGGCGGTGATAAATATATCTCAAATGAAATTGACAAGCTGAACATTATAGATGAAGCAAGGACCGGACTCCTAACAGTATGGCTTTACCCCGACTCAGGTAAAATAATGAAAATCAGATCCCAGCGCCCGACCTATTTTAAAGAAGTAGACTCGCTTCTTAATGACGACATCATGAGATGGAACTTTGTTTTCCCCAAAAAAGTTGTAGAACCGACAAAATTTGACATCTCATACAGAGTTGTTCTCAGAAAGAAGAAAGCAGATGATGAGATAATAAAAGCAGTACAGGACAGACTGAAGGAAGGGAACTAAAAAACATTCTCTCCCCCGCCTTTACGGGGGAGATGACACTCTGTGACAAAGGGGGCTGTCACAGGAGAGTGGTATTTATAATAAATCTCACCGAATTTTCATCAAGCATCAGCTTTTTTGAAATATCCTCAGGCTCCCACCCCTTTCCTGAAAGTTCCCTGACAGTTTTGATAATATTATCATTAAGGTTTTTCCCGGGCATTGCTCCTTTAACATCAGCTTTAACCTGTTTTAAAATCGGGTTGTTATTATCAACCGCCTGAATGAAATCAGAAAATTCCTTCATCTTCCGGTCAGTCTGGCTGAACATATCCTGGAGCCTGCTGTCGGTCATATCTATCTCTTTCCGGATGGTTTCAACCTTCTGGAACATCGCGTGTATCTGCTTGATCCTCTCCTCCATATGGTCTGAGAGACCGTCAAGCTCACTCAGCCTGTCGCGCAGATCCCGTATATCGTTCTCCTTGGTACGGAGGATAATTGTCTCCTCCTCAACACGCTTGAGATTCTGACCGATCTTATCAACACGTTTATCCGATCTATCAATAACTTTTTCGAATGCTTTAATCCTGCTGTCAATTGTCTGAATAATCAGGTCTGATTTATTCACAGCGTCAAGGTTCCGGGAAATGATGTCCTCGTACTCACGGAGTTCGTTGATCCTTCTTTCAACAGCGGAATACGCATCAGAAAGAGAATCGATCCTTGAATTAACAGCATCAACTTTAGAGATACTTTCCAGGAGCTTATCCGTTTTATCAAGCACGTGGTCATTGACCTCCATGAGGTTCCTGACTTCACCCTCAATATCGGCAAGCTTCTCCTTTTTCGCATAGTAGGTTCTGATCTCTTTATCCGCAGCTTTTTTAAGCTCCTTAATCTGATCAATATCAGCGACAAATTTTTCCAGCTCCCTGGATTCTCTCTGTGCCTCTTCAAGAGTTTTGTTAAGCTGAGAAACAGCAGTATCCACTTTCTTCATAAGCTGATCAGTCTTGCCGAAGATATCATTATTCTGTTCGTATTTAATAATCTCATCCCGGATCTCATTGAGCCTTCTGCCGAGGCCCCCCTCTTCATCCTTAATACGCCCCATCATGGTATTAAGCCTCATTTCAATGGACTGGTATTCTGAATCGATAGAATCGAGTTTACCTTCAGCAGTTTCAATGATCCTTGTTTCAAGCTCAACAAACCTGTCTTCAAACTCCTCGATCTTCTTCCTGATTCCTTCAGCTTCACGGCGTGCAGCCTGAACAATTTCATCCTTCTTGGAAACAGCGTGTATACTGAGATTATCAAGCTCTGTTCTGACCTTCTCAACTTCATTTTCAAATGTGCCTATGAGTTTTGATTTAGAATCATCAATGTTTGTCTCAACATTTTTAATCTTCTGATTCAGTTTATCTATGTTGTCATTAATATCAGTTTTAAGTTCCTTTGACTTCTGCTTAAATTCGTCAAAGAAGGTGTTTTCCATGTAAGCAAAGGTGTCTCTCATATTCTGGATCTGTGTGCCCAGAGTATCAGCGTTTTCAACAACCTTTACAAGAGGATTGATCCGCAGTTTAAAGTTTTCGTAAAGCACCTCACTTGAATCATTGACCCTCTTCTCCATTTCATTCACATTGCGTGTAAATTCCTCTGAAAGCTGAAACATCCTCTCCTTGGAGGATACGATAAGCTCATTCTCTCTCCTTTCAAGATCCCCTTTAAGATTATCAGCATGGAGGTAGAACTCTTCAGAAATCTCACGGGAACGCTCCCTGAGTTTGTCCTCAAATGAATTAGTAATATGAACCATCTGGCTGTTTATATTATCAACATTTTCCGAAAGGTAGGTTACCTTTTTAGCAATATCACCGAAGTTTTCTTTCGCGGAGGCAATGAACTGTATCTGCTTATTGAGATCCTTTGCAGCGCCTGAGATTATCTTTATATCCTCATCTACCTTTTTAAGGTTTGTTTTCTCAACATCAAGCCCCTTAAGCCTGTTTTCAATCTCAACAATTGATTCAGCCATATTCTTGGCCAGGGCATTGGATTTTTTTATCAGTATATCAATTTCAATTGTGGCGTCCTGGAACTTCCTGCTCTCTTTTTCGCTCATTTTCTTGAAATCATCAAAAACTCTGGAGGAGTATCTTCTGAGTTTTGCCATACGGAGATTGGCCTGGTCGAACCTCCTGAACATGACAAGCATCAGGAAACAGGCAGCAACAGTAATTAGGTTTATTATCATCCCGGAATCCCTGCATTATAAAAGTATAATATGACATAATTATTCTAAAGAATTAATGCTTTTCTGTCAATACATATTTTATGTCGCATTAATATATGCAGATTTTTACGACACTCCCCCTTAAATGGAGAGAATTAGAGGCTATGCGGAAAAACTATTTTACACCTCTGAAGATGAAGCTGCTGCTGCCGATTTTAATCTCATCCCAGTCGTGAAGGAGTCTCGGGCGAAGGAGTTTTCTGCCGTTTAAATAAATTCCCCTGTCAGAGATCAGATCGTAGAGATAATATCCCCCCTCAACCCTTCTTATTCTTGCATGCCTGTTGGAGACACCCATATCCTCAATCTGAATTGTGTTTTCTCTGCCTGAACCGATTGTAACTTCAGGTTTCACAATGGCAATCTTAGTACCTATACTCTGTCCCTCCTTCTGGTGAAGCCAGACCTGCGAGTACATTACATCAGGGGTTTCACAGGGGGCCTCAACGTCAAAGCTTTCCTCCTCCAGAAGAGATTCGGCCGGAATGTTCTCCCCGTATGCATAATCAGGGCTGTGCCCCTCCCCCTCTTCACTGCTGCTGAGACGCGTGTAACGCTCCCTGCTCCTTTTGAAGAAAACAACAAGAAGAATAAAAAGCACAACCAGCAGTCCCATTACCATAATCGAAATAATAATATATGACCCGTCAGGAAAATCGAGCCTGAAAAGCTGTTTTTCTGTGGTGAAAGATGCAGTATCCCTGTCTTTCATCTCTCCGTATTTAAGGCGAACCTCAAGGTCATGCTTTGAGCTGTCTCTTTTAACAATGGAGAGATAGTTGATTTCATAGGTATTCCTGATCCTTGAAAGTATTGTGCGGTAAAGTCCCGCAACGTCCCTCCCTCCATCTATGATAAGCACGCCGCCGGTAAGTTTTGCGATCCTCCCGATTTCACCCCTGTTTTTCGCCGGAGCTGAAGTAATGAAGTAAACCGGAACCCCTGCATCCCTTGAAAATTTTATAACATCATCAGACCTGACGCTGCTCCCTTCATCTTTCCCGTCTGTGAAAACAACAACACCTTTGCGTATACTTTTAGCCCTGCTCACAAGTTCTATGGCATCATAAATCGCGTCATAAAGCATAGTACGTGTACCGTGCCGCTCCACGCTCTTTATACCCTTTATCAGCTCAAGCCTGTTGGATGTAAAACTGTTCAGAAGAACGACTTTATCATTAAACCTGTAGAGCGCGATTCTGTCCTGGTCACCTGCTGAATTGATTATACCTTTAGCATCCTTTTTAATTTTTTCAAGAAACGGGGCGCTTATACTTTTACTTGAATCTATTGCAAAAGCAAGGTGAAGATTATCGGCAGAGGACGAGACATTCTTCACTTTTACATAATTCACCATGTAGCCGTCTTCATAAACCTGGATATTCCCCTCATCAAGGCCTG